>NZ_JBEXLA010000007.1:168695-260940 GCF_040609715.1 Streptomyces sp. NPDC004610
GGGTCCGGTGGCGGGCTCGCGCTACTCCGCCCGGTCGGCCGGAGGCCGGGCGCGGTGCTCCCGTCCGTCAGGCGGAGGCGTCCGTCAGGCGGAGGCGGCGGGTCCCTCGTCCGCCAGCTCCGCCACCCCCGTGATCCGGTGCAGCGGATAGGTGCGGACCTCGTCCGCCGTGTGGTCGTACGCCGTCACGAAACCGCCCTCGACCCGCACCGGAGCGATCACCCGCTGACTTGCCGCGCCCTCGGCGTTGACATAACCGATCCACAGCCGCTGCCCGGTCATCACGGCGGCCTGCATGGCGGCGAGGGTGTCCGCGGGCCCCGTGCGCGGCAGCTCCCCGGCGGTCGGCTCCGAGGCAGCCGCCGGTCTGCGCGGGGCGGTCGCGGCGAGGTCGCCCGCGCGGATCGCCCGGATCGCCGCCGACAGCAGGACGGCGTCCGGCGGCGGCGGACCCTCCGGCACCGGTTCCGGCACGGCACGCGGCGGGGTGCGATGGGCCAGCGCGCGGGTGATCAGCACATCCCCCTCCGCGGACTCGGCGGCCGGGGCGAAGCCCATCGCCCGCAGCCCCTCCAGCAGCGTGCCCGGGTCGGTCTGCGCGGCCAGCACGGTCGGCGCGAGCCGCCGCAGCCGCAGTCCGGCGGACCGCTTGTCGGCGAGGATCTCGCCGAGCATCGCGTCGTCGTCGCAACGGAGGTAGGCGGAGGCGGCGCCGACCCGGAGATGGCCGTGCCGCCGGGCCACGTCGTCGATGAGGTACGCCAGCGGCTGCGGCACCGGGGTGCGCGAGTGCGTGGCGAGGAAGGTGTGCAGATCGGTGGCGGTCTGCCCGGCGTCCAGACCCCGCCGTACCGACGCCGGGGTGAACCGGTACACCGTCGCCCCGCCCTTGGACTCGACGTCCGCGACCACGCCCAGCACCTCGGCCAGCGGACGCTTGAGCGGGCCGGGCGCGACGGCCGTCAGATCGGCCTGGAGCAGTACGTGGTCCAGCGGCTCGGGCAACTGAGGCGCCAGCAGCCGGGCCGCCGCCGCGCAGGCCACGGTCTGCTCGGCGACGGAGAGCGGCTCGGGGTGGGGGAGGCGGTGGTGGGTGTGGTGACGCACGGGGAGCTTGTCACCGGCGGCAAAGGGGCCGTCGGCCGCGGCCTCGGGACCTGCCGCCACTGCGGTGCCGCCCCCGGCATCCCCCTCCACAACCCCCACGGCCCCCAGCAACGCCCTCCCGTGCCCCGACAGCGCCCCCCGGCCGGTCACCCCCAGGAGTTCCGCCTCCGTCAGCGTCCAGTGGGCCAGACGGGCACGCAGGTCGTCCTCGCGGCGCGGCGGGCGCTCCCAGTGGAGGCGGGCCAGGACCGTCTCCGGGGCCGGGGCGCCGCCCGGCGGCAGCTCGGCCAGCAGGGTCAGCACCCGGTGCCGTACCTCGGGGGCCGCCGAGCGGTCCAGGCCCGGACCGAGCGCGGCCAGCGTGCGGTCCTTGCCGTCCCGCCCGCCGACCAGTCCCGCCGTACGGGTCGCCGTCAGCCACGCGCCCGCCAGGCCCGCCCAGCGCTCCGCGACCGGCCGGTCCCGCCACTCGTCGTAGCGCGGGGTCGCCGCGAACCGCTCGTCGGCCTCGCCGTCCGAGGCGATCAGCCCGGCGGCGAGGGCCAGCTCCACCCAGAACGCCGCGACCGGCTCCGACACATCCAGAGCCACCGCCGTACGTTTCAGATCGCGCACGCTCAGGCCGCCGGCGCGCAGGACGGCCGGGCCGCCCTCGTCCCAGTCCGCGAGCAGTTCCTCGACCGTCGCCAGCGCCGTGAACGCCTGACCGGCCGCCGTCGCGTCCACCACCCGCGACGCGTGGACGGCGGCCGGGACCACCGCCGGGGGCAGCGGCTCCGGCGTCCGGTGCGCCCGTCCGTCGCGCAGATGCAGGGCCACCTCGCGGGGCAGGACGACCGTCCCCGGCGCGGTCGGCAGCAGCAGCCCCCGGTCCAGCAGCCAGCGCAGCCGGGGCGCCGGATCCGCCGTGACCTGCCCGTACGGCGGTCCCCAGACCAGCCGGGCGAGGGCCTCCAGGGACTCCGCCGGGGCCTTCGCCAGCAGCGCGGACAGCCGCGCCCGGTCGCTGAACAGCGCGCTGAGCGAGGCCGCCGCCGACACCGCGTCATGCGTGCCCGGCAGCCCGGCCGCCGTCACGATCTCCTGGACCCGCCCCGGTGACATCCCCGCCGCCGCCTCCCGCACGGTCGGCCCCAGACCGGTCGGCGACGGGTGCTGGGCGGAGGGCGCCAGCAACTCCTGGGCGGTGCGCACCAGCCGCAGCCGGTCGTCACCGCCCCAGAGCAGGGCCTGCTCGCGCAGGGTGTCCACGGCCCCCGGCAGCGCGCCCGCGACCACCGCGTCGCCCTCGTCCCCCGCCAGCAGCGCCAGCAACTCGCCGTAGGACGCCGGGTCCGGGGCGACGGCCAGGGCCTGGGCGGTCTGCTGGGCGAACCGGTCCAGCCGCTCCAGGGCGCGCAGCACCGAGGCGCGGGTGGCCGCGCGGGTGGCGAGCTGGGTCAGATCCGTCGGCACCGGGGTGATGAGATCCGGGCGGCTGCGCAGCAGCGCGGCCAGCGAGGCGTCGTCCCTGGCGCGGAGCGCTTCCGCGAGGGAGCGCGGGGCTGCCGCCGGCTTCTCGTCGCTCATCCGCTCCACGTTAGCGGGTCGGTGCGACAGCCCGCCCTCGATCGGTGCCGGTGCGCGCGGCGTCCGGCCCCTGTGGGTCCCCCTGGACGACCGGGACCACGGCCTCTCCTCCAAAACCCGAAACCCGAAACCCGAAACGGTACTCGACTCCCGGTACCCGGTACCCGGAACTCGGAGCTCGGGCGAATGCAGCCCGATCTGACCCCACCCCCCTGCGCTACCGTCGTCCCGTGGGGATCGAGAGCGACCAGGTCGTCTACGAGTATCTGAGCCGGGTCGGCGATGTGGCGCAGCAGCGCCAACTGCCGTCGTCGGCCCGGATGCGGCTGGTCAACCAGTTGCGCGACGAGATCGACCGGCGACGGGCCAGGGTCCCCGTGGACAGCCCCGCCGCCGTCCGCCGGATCCTCACCCGGCTCGGCACCCCGGACGAGATCGTCACCAAGGCCGGCGGCACCGCGGCCGTCCCCGACACCCCGAGCGCCGCGGTCCCCCTCCAGCGCGAGGACGGGGCACCCCCGGCCCGCTCGGGCCGGCTGCGCCGGATGATCCCCAGGCCCCGTACGGCCGACCCCGCCCCCGAGCCCGACCCGGGCCCGCCCTTCGAACCCTCCGCCCCCCATCTCGCCCCGGCCCATGAACTGGGCGACCCCGCGACCCAGCCCGACTGGTGGCGCACCGACAGCACCGCCTTCGGCCCCGGCGACGAGGTGCCCGGCTTCATCGGCGGCGTGGAGATCCCCGAACTCCTCAAACCACCGCCGCGCAGAACGAAACCGGAGGAGGAAGCGGAGGAAGCGGAAGCGGAGGAGGACGGGGACGACGCGGAGGAAGCGGGAACCGGCGACGAACCCCGCCGCTCCCGCCGTCTGCTCCGCCTCCCCACCGGCCCCCGCCGCTCCTGGCAGAACCCCCTGCTGCTGATCGCCGCCGCCCTGCTGGTCGCGGGCGCGGTCCTCGGGAACCTGCTCGCGCTCGCCGTCGGCTGGCTCATCGCCTGGGCCTCGCGCCGGCTGACCCCCGCCGAGACGAAGTGGGCGGTGATGGGCCTGCCCGCGCTCGCCGTCACCGCCGGGGTGGTCTGGCTCTGGGGCCGTACCGAGGGCCGCTGGGGCGACCCCGTCGCCGAGGGCCGGATGCAGGACGCCCTGGGCGAGACCTGGCCCTGGGTCCTGCGGGGCGCGGCCCTAGCCTCGGCCGCCTTCCTGATCTGGCGCTCCCAGCGAGACCGCTGACGCCCGCCTCCGGCCCCCTCCGGCCCCCGTCGGCCGCATCAGGCCGCCGTAGGCCCCCTCCGGTCCCTCCGGGGGCCCACCCACAATGGACCCATGACTCACGCAGCCGCCGTCTCCTCCTCCTCCGCGCCCCCCACCGTCGGATTCGACCTCGATATGACGCTCATCGACTCCCGGCCCGGAATCCACGCCTGCTACCGGGCGCTGGCGGAGCGGACGGGGGCGTTCATCGACGCCGATCTGGCGATCACCCGGCTCGGGCCGCCGCTGGAGGAGGAGCTGATCAACTGGTTCCCGGCGGAGCGCGTACCGGCCGTGGCGGATCTGTACCGGGAGATGTACCCGGCCGTCGCCATCGCCGCGACCCCCGCCATGCCCGGCGCGCACGACGCCGTGGCGGCGGTACGGGCGGCCGGTGGGCGGGCGATCGTCGTCACCGCCAAGTACGAGCCCAACGCGAAGCTCCACCTGGCGCACCTGGGCATCGAGCCGGACGCGGTGGTCGGTGATCTGTGGGCCGAGGCCAAGGCGGCGGCCCTGCGCGAGCACGGCGCCGCCGTCTATGTCGGCGACCACCTCGGGGACGTCCGGGGCGCGCGGGCCGCCGGTGCCCTCTCGGTCACCGTGCCGACCGGGCCGTGCACGGCCGGGGAACTGCGGCAGGCCGGCGCGGATGTCGTCCTGCGGGATCTGACCGAGTTCCCCGGATGGCTTTCGGACTACGTCGACGGCGCCCCCGGTGGGGACGCGACCGCGGCCCGCGCCTGACGCCGGCCGGCCGCCACGGACTGCAACACCCCCACCCCGGCGATCAGGAATCCGACGCCCATCAGCATGCTCAGCAGGAACATGTAGGTCGGAAAAGGAGTCGTCCCGAGGAACAGAGGGGTCACGGTGACCACCGTGGCCACCGTACCGACGAGGAACACCGCGGCACCGGCCCGGATCAGCCGGTCGCCGGGCGCGGCGGAATTCGTTTGGGTTTTGTCACGCACCCGACCAGGGTAGTTCCCAGCGCAAAGGAACAACCGGGCGACGTCTTGTCACCCGCCCCAAGACCATTAGCCTTGGTAGCGCTTGGTAGCGGCGGGTCACGGTCGACCCGCCCCAGTGCTGTCAAGAGCGGTTTCCGAAGCAGTTTTCCGACGAGTACGAGGACGAGGACAGACGTGCCTACCGGCAAGGTCAAGTGGTTCAACAGTGAGAAGGGCTTCGGCTTTCTCTCCCGCGACGACGGCGGTGACGTCTTCGTCCATTCCTCGGTACTCCCCGACGGAGTCGAGACACTCAAGCCGGGACAGCGCGTCGAGTTCGGAGTCGTCGCCGGGCAGCGCGGTGACCAGGCCCTTTCGGTGGTGCTGCTGGATCCGACGCCGTCGGTCGCCGCCGCCCAGCGCAAAAAGCCCGATGAGCTGGCCTCCATCGTCCAGGATCTGACGACCCTGCTGGAGAACGTCACCCAGACCCTGGAGCGGGGCCGCTACCCCGACAAAACGGCCGGCAAGCAGGTCGCCGGACTCCTGCGGGCGGTCGCCGACCAACTCGACGTATAGACGTATAGCGGTACGGCCGTCCCCTTGTATGGCGGTACGGCCGTCCCCTTTCCCATGGGTTCTCAGGGGAAATCCAGCGCGTGGGGGCCGAGGGGCGGAAGCAGTCCCTCGGCCGCCGCGCGGGTGAGCAGGCCGCGGACCGCCGCATACCCGTCCGTACCGAGGTCGGCGGTGAATTCGTTGACGTACAACCCGATGTGCTGGTCGGCGACCGACGGGTCCATTTCCTGGGCGTGCGCGCGGACATAGGGCCGGGACGCCTCGGGGTCGTCCCACGCGGCCCGCACCGAGCGGCGGATCGCGTCGGCCAGCGCGGTGAGCCGCTCCGCGCCGAGCGCCCGGCGGGCGATGATCGCGCCCAGCGGGATCGGCAGCCCGGTGGTCCGCTCCCAGTGCTCGCCCATGTCGGCCAGCTTGTGCAGCCCGTAGTCCCGGTAGGTGAAGCGGGCCTCGTGGATCACCAGACCGGCGTCCACCTTCCCGTCCCGGACGGCCGGCATGATCTCGTGGAACGGCAGCACCACGATCTCGCCCACCCCGCCCGGCAGCACGTCCGCCGCCCACAGCCGGAAGAGCAGATACGCCGTCGACCGCTCGCTCGGCACGGCGACCGTGCGCCCGGTGAGGTCCACCCCCGCCTCCCGCGCCAGCACCAGCGGCCCGCAGCCGCGCCCCAGCGCCCCGCCGCACGGCAGCAGCGCGTAGGTGTCGAGCACATAGGGCAGCACCGCGTACGACACCTTCAGCACATCCAGCTCGCCGCGCTCGGCCATGCCGTTGGTGACGTCGATGTCCGCGAAGGTCACATCGAGGGCGGGGGCGCCGGGGAGACGGCCGTGGGCGAGGGCGTCGAAGACGAAGGTGTCGTTGGGGCAGGGGGAGTAGGCGATCCGCACCGGATCATCACCGGGCGTCGGCGTCGGGGGCATGGGTGTCGTCATGTCGCTTCCAACTCTCCAGGGCGGGTGCGAGCTTCCCGAACCCCGCCGTCAGGGTGGCGAGGGCGTCGGGAACGCGCCAGGCGGCCCGGTCGCGCGGCCCGACGGCGTTGGACACCGCCCGCAGCTCCAGCACCGGCACCCCGTGCGCGGCGGCGGCCTCGGCGACCCCGAACCCCTCCATCGCCTCGGCCAGCGCCTCCGGGTGCGCGGCCCGCAGCGCGGCGGCGCGGGCGGCGCTGCCGGTGACGGTCGAGACGGTCAGCACGGTCCCCGGCAGCGCCCCGGTGGCGAGCGCCACGGACGCGACCAGGGCGGCGGGCGGACGGTGGGTGACGGCCCCGAAGCCCAGCTCCGTGACCGGTACGAAGCCCTCGGGTGTCTCGGCGCCCAGATCGGCGGCGGTGATGGTGTCGGCGACGACCAGCGCGCCGAGCGGCGCGCGGGGCGCGAAACCACCGGCGATCCCGGCGCTGATCACCAGATCGTAGGGCCGCCCGGCGAGGGCGGCGGCGGTGAGCGCGGTGGCGGTGGAGGCGGCGGCGAGGGCGGGCCCGACCCCGGCGGCGAGGAGATCGACCCCGGGCGCCGCCCGCCGGAGCACCCCACCGCCACCGGGCAACGGGACGTCCCGCTCACCCGGGTCGGGGAAGGCGCGGGCCACCGCGTCCCGTTCGGCCGGGACGGCGGTGGCGACGAGGACACGGAGCACGGCGGGCGCCGGTCCGGACGCGACCGCGATCAGGCGTCCTTCTCCAGCTTGAAGGACCACAGCCCGATGTTCTCGGTCTCGCCCTCCTTGACGGACACCGTGGTGGTGTTGCCGCTGGCCCCGTACTGGGCGTTGAAGAAGACGCTGCCCGGGATGGTCCGGTAGGTCTTGGTGGAGGACTCGGTCAGCGGCTGGCCGTTCATCAGAATGGTCCAGCCCTTGTCCGCGATATCCGGGTCGACACCGAAGCGGACGGTCTCGTCGGGGTCCACCGAGATCGTCTTGATGTCCGTGTCCCGCAGGCACGCGGTCAGCTCGGCGGTGGCCAGGGCCTTGCCGTCGTTGTAGCAGTTCGCCTCGGAGCTGACGGAGTTGGTGCCCACCGTGATCGTCGCCATCGGCGTCGGCTTCTCACAGGCGGAGAGGGCGAGCAGTCCGGCGGAGACGGCGCCGGCGGTGGCGACGGCGCGGCGGCGTCGCACACGGGATTGCATGGTGGTCATGGCGGAAGGTTATCGGGCACGCGGGCCCCGCCCGTCATGCGGGGTGGGGGCCATGCGGGGTACGCGACACCCTCTGCCCCCGCCCCCTCACGCCACCCTCGGCCGCGCCCGCCCCCCGCGCCGCGCCGACCCCAGCAGCCCCCGTACGGTGCCCAGCCACCCGGTGGCGACGATCGCGGCGGCCACGGACAGCCCGAGCGGCCCGTTCAGCGGCAGGGCTATCCCGATCGCGCCGCCCACCACCCACGCCATCTGGAGCAGCGTCTCGGAGCGGGCGAACGCCGAGGTCCGCACCTGCTCCGGGACGTCCCGCTGGATCAGCGCGTCCAGCGACAGCTTGGCCAGCGCCTGCGCGAACCCGGCCACCGCCGCGAGACAGGCCACCAGGAACGCCCCGAAGAACACCGCGGCCACGATCGCCGCGCCCAGCACGAACGCCACCACGGTCACGATGATGATCTCGGGCGCGCGGGCCCGCAGCCAGGCCCCCACCGCCGTACCGCAGGCGTTGCCCGCGCCCGCGGCGACCGCGACCGTACCGAGCGAGACGGCGGCGCTCTGCCCGGTCAGCGGATGCTCGCGCAGCAGAAAGGCGAGGAAGAAGATCAGGAACCCGGACAGACAGCGCAGGGCGGCGTTGGCGCCGAGGGCGTGGGTGACGGCGATCCCGACGGTCCGCAGCCCCGGCCGCTTTATCGGCTTGCGGTGGGGCCCGTGCAGATGCTCCGGATCGGCGGCCAGCAGCGCGGTGTCCTCCCCTTTCGCGGAGTCCACCTTCGGCGGCAGCGAGAAGGACAGGAACATCCCCGCGATGAAGATCACGAACGCCCCGTAGAGCGGCCAGCGCGGCCCGATGAACTGGAGCCCGGCGCCGATGGGCGCGGCGACCCCGGTGGCGAGGAGCCCGCCGAGAGTCACCCGGGAGTTGGCCTTGACCAGCGAGAACCTGGGCGGCAGCAGCCGGGGCACGACGGCGCTGCGCACCACCCCGTACGCCTTGGAGGCGACCAGCACACCGAGGGCGGCGGGATACAGCTCGATACCGCCACTGATCACGGCGGCGGACAGCACCAGCGCGAGCAGCGCGCGGGCCAGCATGGCGCAGGCCATGGCGAGCCGCCGCCCGTGCGGCACCCGGTCGAGCAGCGGCCCGATGACGGGGGCGAGCAGCGCGAAGGGCGCCATGGTGATGGCGAGGTAGAGGGCGACCCGGCCGCGGGCCTCGTCGGTGGGCACGGAGAAGAAGACGGTGGAGGCGAGGGCGACGGTGATCATCACATCACCGGCGCCGTTCACCGCGTGCAGCTCGATCAGCTTGCCGAGCCCGGACTCCCCGGCGCCGTGCGCGTGGGTCGCCTTGCGGATCCCCCGGGCCGTCCCGGAGAACGGCGACCTCAGGGCACGCCCGACCCCCCGGACGACGCCCCCCGCCCGGCCCACCCCACGCCCACGCCTGCCCGCGGCTGCCACGCCGTTCATAGTGCCCCGAGATATCGCCCGGTAGGCGGAATCCACGGGGCCGGGTGTTTCTGGGGGGGGGTGGGGGGTGGGGGGTCTCTTGGGGCTGGGGCACGGCTGGGGCACGGCTTGGGCTTGGGCTGGGCTGGGGGCGTGGGTTTCTTGGCCGGGTGCGGGGGTTCCTTGGGCGGGGAGCGTTGGTCTCCTGGGCCGGGGCGTGGGCTTCTTGGGCGGGAGCGGGGGTTCCTTGGGCGGGGAGCGTTGGTCTCTCGGGCCGGGAGCGTGGGTTTCTTGGGCCGGCTACGGGGGGCGCCTCCGGCGGGGAGTACGGGCGTCTCGGGCCGGAAATGCGGCGTCTCGGGCCGGAATCGCGGGCGCCTGCGGCGGAGAACGGAAGCGTCTGCGGCACGGAATCGCGGGCGCCCCCCGGCAGGGGAGCGGGTTTCCTGGGCCGGTGACGGGCGTGCCCCCGGCATGAAACGCGGGCGCCTCCCGCAGGGAACGGGGACGCCCCCGGGCAGGAAACGCGGACGCTCCCCCGCACAAATCGCGGGCGCCTCCCGCAGGGAACGGGGCCGCCCCCGGCCGGGAACGCGGGCGCCCCCGGGCACGAAACGCGAGCGCCTCCGCAGGGAACAGGGACGCCCCCGGCACGAAACGCGGACGCTCCCCGCCACAAATCGCGGACGCCCCCCGCAGGGAAATGAGGTGCCACGATGTCCGGAACGGGCGTCGGTGTAGGCCCCCGGACGGGGAACAGGCAGAATGGGTGACGTAGGTGCGCCCGAGCGCGACAGGCGTGGACGTCGACGCGGTCTTCCGTTCCGCTCCGTCCCCCCAACCGCCGGAGGCAAGCCGCACCCGGTAGCGACGGCGTAGGAGAGAAGCGATACCTGTGAGCGCAGCGACAACGCGAAGCCGTACCCCCGACCGTCTGTGCGCCGAGGCCGTCGACCTCGCCCGCGCCGCCGCCGAGGAGGCCGCCGCGCCGGGGGTAGTGGGAGAGCACACCGGGCTGACCTCGGAGGGCGACCGCGTGGTCACCCACCTCTTCGAGTGCAAGGAACTGGGCTACCGGGGCTGGCGCTGGGCGGTGACGGTGGCGCGGGCGTCCCGCGCGAAGATCGTCACCCTGGACGAGGTGGTCCTCCTCCCCGGCTCCGACGCGCTCCTGGCCCCCGAATGGGTCCCCTGGAGCGAACGCCTGCGCCCCGGTGACATGGGCCCCGGCGACCTCCTCCCCACCGACGCGGACGACATCCGCCTGGAGCCCGGCTACACCGGCGAGGACGCGCCCCCACCGAACTCGGCGATCTCCGAGGACATGGCGGAACTGGCGGAGGCCGAGGACGCCGACCTCACGGCGGGCGTCCCCGCGACGCTCCCCCTCACTCCCTCCCGGGGCTCGATCGCCGCGACGGCGGAGGAACTGGGCCTGGGCCGCGCCCGCGTCCTGTCCCGCTACGGCCTGCACATCGCCGCGGACCGCTGGGACGAGGGGTTCGGCGCGAAGACCCAGATGGCCCAGGCCGCGCCCGCGACGTGCGTGAGCTGCGGCTTCCTGGTCCCGATCGGCGGCTCCCTCGGCCAGGCGTTCGGCGCCTGCGCCAACGAGTTCTCCCCGGCGGACGGCCGCCTGGTCTCCCTCTCCTACGGCTGCGGAGGCCACTCGGAGGCGGCGATCATGCCGACCCCGCCCCAGCCGCCACCTCCGGTGATCGACGAGACGAAGGTGGACGATTTCCCCCTCCACCCGCAGGAGAACCCCGACCCGTCCGAGGAGACGGCGGCGGAGCTGGGGCATTCGTAACCCCGCCACCACAAACGGCTAGCGCCCGACTCGCCCGGCTCGACCGACTCGCACGAGACGGTCGAGCCGGCCCTGCCGGGCTCAGAAACCCAGATACGTGATCTGGACCATGTAGACCCGTTCGCTGCGCACCACGATCTGGTACCTGAACATTCCGCCCGGGACGATCACCTCTCCGCCCTTCGGGTCGACTCCGCTATGCGCCCGACCATGGATATGGAGAGCCTCGGCCGCCCTGACGAGTTCGTCCGCACTGACTTCCACCGCACGGAGAAAGACCGCGGGAGCGGTCCGGGCGGCCTCTTCGGCGCCGAAGGCGTACTCCCTTTCCAGCTCACTCGCGTACGGCCCTCATCGCTTCTTCCAGGACGGCGCTCAGCTCGCGCAGGGCTTCCCGGGCGACGACGGGGTCCTCGTCCTCCAGCTGCCTCTGCGCGTGATCGATGCGGGTGGACAGGTCGGGGCGGCGGGCGATCTCGATCTCTCTGGCCCAGATCAGCACCCAGCTCTGAACGGGGCTCAACGACTGCCACGCGACGGCCTTGGCGAAAGCGTCGTCCTTCGTCTTCTGCATCTCGCTCAGCCGACCGGGCGCGACGACGGCGAGCGCGGCACGCAGGGCGTCGGGAGTGGGCTCGGGACGCGGGATCAGTTCGTGTCCGTGGTCGGCCTGTGTACTCATGGAGTCCTCCCGGGAGGGCCGCCATCAGCGTATGCGGCGGTGTGCTCCCCGGAAGGGGCCCGGCAGTCCCGGCACCGCCCCGGTGCTGGTGCGCGGAAAGCGCGTTCGCAGCCGTCGCAGGTCTGGAGGGGAAGCCGGGCCGGTGGCGGGGCGGTGAAGGGCGGCGGCGGTGGCAGGCCCGCCGAGAGGCGGTGGGCGAGCAGGGCCGCCGGGCGGTGCAGGGGCTCCGCCGGGAGGCCCGAGGTCAGGGCCTGGCGTACGCCGGTGGCGCTCACGTCCCGTTCCAGCCAGGCGGCGACGCCGGGGGCGAGGTGGGCCGTGTCCGAGGCGGACAGGAGCAGGCGGGGGTCCTCGCGGCGCAGTCCGCTCAGCAGGTCCGCCGCCGACCGGAGCAGCGCCGGTGCGGTGCAGGACGGCTGGGGGACCGGGGGGAGGGCCCGTTTACGGGGCTCGCGGGGCTCGCGGGATTCCCGGGGGCGGGGTGGTGGCGGAGGGCGGTCGCGCTGTTCCCCGCGCTGCACGGGGTGTCCCGGCCGGTTGCAGGACGTCGTACGGGTGACCATGCGGCCCTCGGGGGTCCGCTCGCGCGAGCGGCGCAGGTAGCCATGTTTCTCCAGTTCCCGCAGGGCCGCCGCGATGCGGGTCGTGCCTTCCGGGAAGCGGGCGGCGAGGGACTTGATGTCCACCTTCGCGCCCTGCGGCAGGGACTGGATGTGGCAGCCGAGGCCGATCGCCAGCAGGGACAACTCCTGGTGCTGGGCGAGGTGGTTGCCGATCACCGTGAAGTGGGTGGTGTGGCGGGAGTTCTCGTGGCACAGACCGTGCCGCCGGGGAGAGGGAATTCGCGCCGGGTTCCGGGACTCGGAGGGGGCGGGCGCGATAGTGTCGCGTTCATCCATCGGGAAGGTTCTAGGCTTCCTAGTTGGTCAGGCCCTCGCAGTGGGATGGCAGTCCCCGCGAGGGCCGAACTTTTGTCGGCTTGTGTGCGCTGAGCGTAGAGCAGCCAACAGTCACCAAATCCAGTCCGGTTGGCGAAGTTCACCCAGTCGAGTGACTCGGTGTCCGGGACGGGAGGAGGGGTGGGGTTTGGTTCGGTTCTTTCATCCCCGTAGTCCTTTGCAGGTGATCGCCCGTGGTGCCGAAGCATGAACCCTTGGGCTCCGGTCCGATCTCCAGTTCCGCCCAGACGGTTTTGCGGGGGCGCAGACCCGATGACGCGCCCCAGCGGTCGGCGAGGGCGTCCACGAGGAGGAGTCCGCGGCCGGATTCGGCGTCACCCTCCGGGGATTTGAGCCGGGGGAGAAGGTGACCCTGCGTGTCCGTCACCTCCATACGGAGGGTCGTCCCGACGACGTGGAGGGTGAGCCGGAAGTAACGGCCGGTGACGCGCCCGTGCGTCGCCGCGTTGGCCGCCAGCTCCGCCACGATCTGCCGGGCCGGGTCCAGGGGGAGGCCCCAGGCGCTGAGGTGCTCTTCGGCGAGGCGCCGGGCGGAACGGGCCCCTCGGGGGGTGGGCATCAGACGGATGGTGAAGCTGCGGATAGGGGGAGCCAGATGGATTTCCGGCGTGGGGGTTTCGTTGTTCACGTGACACAGAGTGGCGGGGCGTGCGTACGGTGAACAGTGACGGCGGCTGTGCGTAGGGTGACTGTCCGCCGCTTGTCCAGCTGTGTCCAAGCTGTCGGAGGGGCGGTATGTCTGACGAATCGGTAGACACGGACGAGCCGGGCTGGGAAGTCGATCCGGACGATGACTGGGGCATCGCCGTCATCACGACGGTGGGACGGCAGTTACGGCTGCGGCGCGAGGCCGCCGGCCTGAAGGTCCCGGACTTCGCGGAGGCGATCGGGTACGGCGACGACCTCGTCTACAAGGTGGAGGGCGGGAAGCGGATTCCCCGACCCGAGTACTTGGACAAGTCCGACGAGGTGCTTGGCGCAGGTGGTCTCATCTCGGCCATGAAGGAGGACGTGGCCAAGGTCCGGTACCCGAAGGCGGTACGGGACATGGCCACGATGGAGGGCCGGGCAGTTGAAATAGGGGTGTACGAATGCAGCTACATCGCTGGGCTGTTGCAGACACCTGAACATGCGCGGGCGCTGTTGGAGTCGTGGCTGCCCGCCTATTCGCCAGCTGACCTGGAACGGCGCGTGGCCGCTCGCCTGGCACGGCAGAGCGTCTTCGGCCGTTCGCCCGCCCCCGCCCTGGGTTTCGTCCTGGAAGAGGCGACGCTTCGGCGACGAGTCGGCGGCACAATGGTGAGGCGGCAACAGTTCGAACGTCTGCTGGAATTGGGCCGCATGAACCACGTGACTCTCCAGGTGATGCCCATGGACAGTGGGGCACACTCGGGGATGGGCGGCCGGATCGAGCTGCTGAAGTTCGCGGACGGGACAGGCGTTGGGCGCTCTGATGGGGCCTTTGGGGGTCGTCCGGTCGAGGACCTGAGGCAGCTTCGGGTCCTCGAACTGCGGTATGGCACTATCCGGGCGCAGGCTCTTCGTCCCGAGGAGTCGTTGGCCCTCATCGAGCAACTGCTGGGAGAGACATGATCCGCAAGCCCACGACCGGGGATGCCTCCGAGTTGGCGTGGTTCAAGAGCAGTTACAGCGGTGGTCCCGACGGAGACACCTGCGTCGAGATCGCGGCCACCCCCACCACCATCCGCATCCGCGACTCCAAAGACATCAAAACCCCCGGCTTCGCCGTCGGCGTGACGGCCTGGGCCGCCTTCGTGGATTACAGCTCCGTCCACTGACCGCACGGCACCTCAGGCGCCCAGCGCGGACCGTACGGGCGACGGACCGGGGACCTCCTCCGGCAACACATCCATGAACACCTCATCCACCGGCTCACCGAGCCAGTACCCCGCCCGCCGCAGCCGGCCGGACTCGCGGAATCCCGCCTTCGCGTACGCCGCGATCCCGGCCCGGTTGGGTTCCAGCACCTTCAGCCACACCATGCGCAGCGCGGCGATCCGGAACGCCCAGTCCAGGGTCAGCCGGGTGGCCCCCGTGGCGTAGCCCTTGCCGCGCTCCTCCGGGGCGAGCACGATCACGAACTCCGCGGTCCGGGCGTGCGGGTTGACTTCCAGGATCGTCATCCCCACGGCCTCGCCGTCCGCCAGCCGCACCACCTCGAACTGCTGAAACCGCTGATTGCCCCGCTGCCGCTCGTACCCGGCCGCGCGGACCTCCCAGGACTGCGCCCACTGATTGCCGTACGCGAGGACCGTCCGCGGGTCGTTCTCCCACGCGTGGTACTTCGGCAGCAGGTCCTGGCGGGGCATGCCCAGGGCGAGCGTCTCGCCCTTCAGGAGGATGTGGGGGTCGGTGGTCATCGTCGTGCTCCTCCTCGGGCCCGTGGCGGGCCGGGTCCATCCGGTGTGCAGGTGGGGACGTACAGCGCCGTGTCCGCCGGCTCTTCGACGGGTTCCCCCTCAGGGTCGGCGATCCAGGCATGCAGCCGTACGGGGTCCAGCGCCACCCCATGTCGCCACTCGGCGCGGCGACCGGCCGCCGCCAGCAGCAGCGCGGCGGCCGTCGAGTCCTCCAGGCAAGCCCAGCGCATCGGCAGGTACCGCGCGGCCCGGCGGACGGCGCGCACAGCGTAGCGGGCCTGGGAGGCGGTGGCCGGGGGCAACGCGCGCCCCGCGCAGGCGAGTCGTACGAGCCGAGGGAACCGACCGCGACGGGGACCAGCCACACCCGCCACAGCGGTGACGAGCACGATCGGCACGGCAGCCACCCGCCACCGCAGGGAGACCGGCGCCCGTTCCGGCAGGGCGGCGGACTGCTCGACGGTTCCCCACGACACGGCGGTCTCGGGCAGCCTTACCACCGTCGCCGCCATGGACGTGGCGGCACCGGATCTCGGGCGCAGCTCGGTGTGTCCGGTGTCGTAGTCGATCAGTACGCAGACATGGGGTGCGAGCGCGGCAACGGTACGGGTGTAATTCATGGGACTCAACGGGCTCATCGGACTCATCGGACATCGCCGGGGGGTGGCGCAGCCGCTTCCCATCGGGTAACCGGCGCGTTCTCGACGGCTTCGAGCCAGGCTTCGGCGGCGAGCGCGGCCAGCAGCGGCGGCCACACCGTCGGGGCGCCGAGCGCTGCCGAGTGGAGAGCCTCCCGCAGGGGCCCGGGGGCGATGATGCCTCCGGCGGCGAGGCGGCCGTCCGTCAGTGCGAGGACCCGTCGGAGATGGCGGCGCAGCCCCTGGTGGAAGTCGCCCGCGAACACTCCCTTCGTAGCGCGCTCGCGGTGCGCCTCGGGGAGCAGCTCGGCGAAGGTGTCGGCGAGCAGCGGCTTGTAGCGGCGTGCCGAGTAGCGCTGTCCGGCGGGTGCCGAGACCACCGCGTCCAGGACCGCGCCGTCGAAGTAGGGGTTGGCGAGACCGACACCGAGCGCTGCCGCGAGCTGGATCTCGGAGTGGGCGGTACGCGCGGCGTTCCGCAGGGAGGCGACGAACACCGGGTGTGCGGCCGTGCCCGCCGGTGGGCTCACCTCGGGCACGGGGGCGGCGAGCCACGGCGGCCGGGGGCGCGGCGCGCGGCCGATGCGTCCGGCGTCGCCCCGTAGCGCGGCGGCGATCAGCGGCCTCGGGTCCTGGCGGCGCAACCGCGCCCACTCCATCGCGTCCCCGAGCATCCGCAGCCACCGTCCGCGCCGGACCAGGGCCGCGAGATGCGTGGGCGCGGCGAGGAACAGCGCGTCACCGCCGTCGCCGGTCAGATGGCAGCCGGAGCCGGTTTCGGCGATCATCCGGAGCTGGTCCGAGAACATCGACCAGGTGGCGGTGGAGGTGGCCGGCTCGTCGGTGGCGGGCAGCGGTACGTCACTCGGGGCGAACGGCAGATGCCGGGTGCCGAGTGGAAGGAACCTCTGGTCCAGTCCGGGCACGGACAACGCTCGGGCGTACTCCAGGTCTCCCCCGCGCGTCACTCCCTCGGGGTGGAGGGTCACGCCGGTGACCGGCCCGTAGCGCGCGGCGAGCAGGGTGATCGTGGTGGAGTCCATGCCCGCGAGATCAGCGGTCGCGGACACGCCCTCCACCCGCACCCGGACTCCTTCGGCAAGCACCCGCCGAAGCCTCCGCGCGACTTCCTCAGGTGTGCGCCGGACAGCCCTCCACCACGGGGACAGACCTGCTCCAGGCGCCCCAAGGGTCAGTACGTGCCCGGGGGGTACGGGCCTCACCCCTGCCCATGCGCTGTGACCTGGAAGGGGCGAGAACGGATCCCGCAGACGGGCGGCAAGCCACTCGGCGTCCACCTTCGCGCCGGTCAGCGAGGAGAGCGCGAGGGAGCTGGACCCCCACACCGGCCCGCCGGGAGTGTCCACGACGTAGAGGGGGGAAGCGCCCGCCGTATCGGCCAGGACTTCCACGATCCCGCTTCCGTCCATGCGCACCACCGTGTGGGTCCCCGCCCACGAGCCGATTGCCTCGCCCAGGTCGAGGGACGACAGAGCGCGGGCGAGTTCACGCTCCGACGCGGAGCACGGGCCGAGCACGGCCAGGCGAGCGCCCCCGCGTTCCACGGTCCGTACATGGGCGGTGGGCTGCCCGGCATCACGGACCACCCACAGTGCCGGATCACGCCAGAGCAGCCGTGCGCCGACCGGCGTCGCGGCGGCGGGGCCGCGGCTGCCCGGGGCGCGGCCTCCGTACCACGGTGCTACGCGTTCTCTCATCTCTCCACCTGAACGGTCGCGAGGAACCGAAGCGACCCCGCCGGGGTCCCGAAGCGGCCCCGCCGGTGTTCCGAACCCGGCGGGGCCGCCCCTCTGCCATCAGTCGTACGGGTACGACTTCGACTCGGTGCCGCTCTGGTCGCTGCCACGCGTCAGCGCGGCGGCGTCACCCAGGACGATGACCGAGGGGACCACCGAGGGAACGGCGAGGGCGTCGGCGTCCCTCGTCGACTCCGCGGTGTGCTCCTGCGTCATCTGCGTCATCTCTCTTCCTCTCCTCCTTTCCTTTTCACTTCCTGCAAGGAACTGTTCGGTGCCTTTCGAGTACAGCCCAACTCGGCGGCCCCGCAGAGGCATTGCGGGTGGTCCCGGAGTGGTCCCGGCCTCGCTGTCAGTAGGCTCGCGGTCACCGTCGATGATGGGATGGATGGTGTGGACGACCCGATCCGGCACCCCCTCGCCTACGCGCGCGGTCTGCGTGGCTGGTCCCAGGCCGATCTCGCCGTCGCCCTCGACCGGGCGGCCCGTTGCCACGGGCTGCGCTCCGGCGCCGACAAGGCCGCCGTCAGCCGGTGGGAGAACTGGCGCAAGACACCGAACCCCGAATCGCAGCTCCTGATCGCCGAAGCCTTCGGCATCCCGCCGGGAGACCTGGACGCGTACGGCTGGCCCTACTGGCTCCCCGGACGGGACGAGCCGCTGCCGCTGGGCGCCGCCCACGCCCTCCCCGCACTCCACGACGCACAGAGAGCCGCCATGGACCGCCGTGACTTCATGACCTACAGCGCTGTCTCGCTGGCGGGCCTCGCCGCCCAGTGGGCCACGATCGCCCCCGAACGCCCGGCCGCGGCCCTTGGCGGCAAGCGGGTGGACGCGGAACTGGTGGGCTGGCTGGAGGACACCAGCAGAGAGCTGACCGCGCTGCCCACCGAACAGCGGCAGCACACCATCCGGCTGATGGACGCGCACCTCGCCACGGTGACCGATCTCCTCGCCGACGGCCGCTACACCGATGCCACGGGCCGCCGTCTCCATCTGCTCGCGGCCTCCCTGGCGACGACCTGTGGCTGGTACCGCTTCGATCACGGTCGTCACTGGGCGGCGGGCAAACTCTGGGGCGCCGCCCTCCAGTCCGCGCACGCCGCGGGCGACCGCGACCACGGCGCCGGGGTCCTCTCCGACTTCGCCTATCAGTCGAACTGGCTCGGCCGCCCCCGGGTCTCCGTCGACCAGCTCGGCCACGCGCTCTCGGGGACCCGGCACCCCGCCGCCCGGTCCCTGCTGCTGCTCCGGCGGGCGCGAGCGCATGCGGCCCTCGGCGACCGCCCCGCCTGCTACCGGGACCTCGCGCGGGCCGAGGCCACCCTCGACCGGGACGCCGAGGACCCCGCACCCGGCTGGTGCGCCTGGATGGGGCCGGCCGACCTCGCCGTCGACTCCGGCCGGTGCCTGCTCGACCTCGGCCGCACCGCCGAGGCCCAGGCCCACATCGCCGAGGGCATGGCCCTGCTGCCCGCCGCACGGGACAAGACGCGCGGGATCTTCCTGACCTATCAGGCCACCGGACTGCTGAAGTCCGGCGAGGTGGAGCAGGCTCTCGCCGTCACGGGCCGGTCGCTCGATCTCGCCACCCGTATCGGTGCGCCCCGATGCGTCGCCCTGGTCAAGGAGCTGGCCCCCGCCTTCGAGCCCCACCGCCAGGTCGAAGGAGTCCCGGAGTTCCTGGAACGACTCAGGGCGGGCTGAGCGCACGGCACCCCACCCCCACCCGCCGCGCGGGCCCCACCCCCCGCCCGGAGCGGTACGGTCATCCCCACGCCGATGAGGAGAGTGAACGTGAGCAAGTTCGTGCGGCCGGCCGCCGAGGGGGCCGACCCGTTCGGGACCGCCCGGCTGCGGCGTGGGGTGCTCGACGCGTGGGCCACCAGCCCCGCCCGCTTCCGCGAGGACGCCAACGCCGAGGAGGACCTCGTCCTCGGCGGCTACCGGGACCGGCTGGTCGTCGAGCTGGCGCAGAACGCCGCCGACGCCGCCGCCCGCGCCGGGGTGCCGGGACGGCTCCGGCTCACCCTCCGTGACGGGGTGCTGGTCGCCGCCAACACCGGCGCCCCGCTGGACGCCGCCGGAGTCGAATCGCTGGCCACCCTGCGCGCCTCCGCGAAGCGGGACAACGAGTCGTCCGTCGGCCGGTTCGGCGTCGGCTTCGCGGCCGTCATCGCCGTCACCGACGAGCCCGCCGTCGTCGGACGGCACGGCGGGGTCCGCTGGTCCCTCGCCGAGGCGCGCGAGCTGGCCGCCGGGACCGCCCGGCACAGCCCCGGCCTCGGCGACGAGATCCGGCGGCGCGACGGGCACGTACCGCTGCTCCGGCTGCCGTTCGCCGCCGAGGGCACCGCGCCCGACCCGTACGACACCGCCGTCATCCTGCCCCTGCGGGACACCGCCGCCGCCGAACTCGCCGAGCGGCTGCTCGACGCCGTGGACGACGCCCTGCTGCTCGCCCTGCCGGGGCTGGCGGAGGTCGTCGTGGAGAGGGGGGACGGGGAGCGCACGCTGCGGCGCGGGAGCGACGGGGCGCTGACCGTCGTGGACGACTCCCGGGACGGAGTCACCCGGTGGCGGACCGCCGCCGCGCACGGGGCCGTCGCGCCCGAACTGCTCGCCGACCGGCCCGTCGAGGAACGGCTGCGGCCCCACTGGTCGGTCACCTGGGCCGTGCCGGTGGACGCGGACGGCACTCCCGTCAGCCCCCGGACCAGCCCCGTGCTGCACGCGCCCACCCCCAGCGACGAACCCCTCGGCGTCCCCGCCCTGCTCATCGCGTCGTTCCCGCAGGACACCACCCGCCGCCACACCGCCCCCGGCCCCCTCACCGACTTCCTGGTCGAGCGGGCCGCCGACGCCTACACCGAACTCCTCGCCGACTGGCGCCCGGTGACGGACGGGATCATTCCGCTGGTCCCCGGTCCCCTGGGCAAGGGTGAGCTGGACGGGGCCCTGCGCGCCGCCATCCTCCAGCGCCTGCCCCGCACCGCCTTCCTGCCGCCCGCCCTGCCGCCCACCGACGAGGACGCCCCGGAGTCGCTGCGCCCCTGGGACGCGGAGGTCGTCGAGGGCGCGGGCGCCGACACCGTACGGGTGCTGGCGGAAGTGCTGCCGACGCTGCTGCCCGCCGGGCTGGAGCGGCGCTCCGAGCTGCGCACGCTCGGGGTCGCCCGCGTGCCCCTCACCGACGCCGTGGACCGGCTGGCCGGGCTGGAGAAGACACCGGAGTGGTGGTGGCGGCTGTACGACAGTCTCGCCGGGGTCGATCCCGACCGCCTCTCCGGGCTTCCTGTTCCTCTCGCCGACGGGCGGACGACCATCGGGCCCCGGCAGGTGCTGCTCCCCACCCCCGACTCCGCCGGGCTCGACCCCGAGGTGCTCGCCCGGCTCGGGCTGAAGATGGCCCACCCGGACGCCACGCACCCTCTGCTGGAGAAGCTGGGCGCCCTGCCCGCGACCCCCCGGGCCGTCCTCACCACCCCCCAGGTCCGAGCCGCCGTCGCCGCCTCCCTGGACGACGACGGCGGCGGGGGCAGCATCGGCTGGGAGGAGGACGCCCCGGACCCCGACGAACTCGCGGACACCGTCCTCGCCCTGGTCCGCGCCGCCGCCCTCGAACCCGGCGACGAACCCTGGCTCGGCGCCCTCGCCCTCCCCGACGAGGACGGCGAACCCGCCCCGGCCGGCGAACTCGTCCTCCCCGGCAGCCCCTTCGCCGCCGTCATGCGCGAGGACGAACTCGCCTATGTCGACGCCGAGCTGGCCGCGAAATGGGGTGAGCAGCCGCTCGCCGCCTGCGGGGTCCTCGCCACCTTCGCCCTCGTCCGCGCCACCGACGTCGTCCTCGACCCCGATGAACTCGAACCCCGCGAGGGCGACTACGCCGAGCCCGACGACGCCGGACTCCTCGACGCCGTGGACGTCTGGAGCGAGGACATCCTCGACCGCTTCCCCGACTCCCCGGTCCCACCCGTCGCCACCGAGCTGATCGCCGTACGGGATCTGGATCTGGTGGACGAGGACAAGTGGCCCGAGGCCCTCGCCCTGCTGGCCCGGCCGCCTCTGCGCGACGCCCTCATCCAGCCGGTCCGCGTCCTCCTCCCCGACGGCACCCACGAGGTCGTCCGGCCGTACACGGCGTGGTGGCTGCGCGGCAATCCGGTGCTCGACGGCCGCCGCCCGGCCGGACTGCTGGCCGCGGGCGGCGACCCGCTGCTGCGCGGCCTCTACGAGGAGGCGGACGCCACCGGCTTCGACGACGAACAGGTGCTGCGCGCGCTCGGCGTCCGCACCTCCGTCGCCGCGCTCCTGGAGGAGCCGGGCGGCGCCGCCGAACTCCTCGACCGCCTCGCCGACCCCTCCCGCGAGGTCACCGGCGCCCAGCTCCACGCCCTCTACGGCGCCCTGGCCGACCTCGACCCCGAGCAGGTCACCCTGCCGGACGAGCTGCGTGCCGTGCGGGACGGGCGGGTGACGGTGGTCGACGCGTCGGAGGCGGTCGTGGTCGACTCCCCGGACCTCCTCCCCTTCACCGACGGCATCCCCCTCCTCCCGGTCCGCCCCGCCCGCGCCGCCGAACTGGCCGAACTGTTCCAGGTACGGCGGCTGAGCGAGTCGGTGTCGGGGGTGGTGGACTCGCAGGGCACGGAGCACGAGGTACCGGACTCGGTACGGGTCCTGCTGGGCCCCTCGACCCCGCTCACATACGTCGAGCACGAGGAACTGCTCGTCGACGGTGTCGAGGTCGACTGGCGGCTCACCGACGACGGCGTCCTGCACGCCGCGACCCTGGAGGGCGTGGCGGCGGGCCTGGCGTGGGCGTCCCGCCAGTGGCCCCGCCGCTTCGAGGTCGCGGCCCTGCTGGAGGACGCGTCCCGGACGGAGGAGCTGGCCCGGGATCGGTGGTTCGACTGAGGGTGGCACGCGCGGAGAGGCCGCCCCTACCGGTGAGACGCCGGTGGGGGCGGCCTCTCCGCTGCCCCCTAGTCCCAGATGTGCGCGTGCATCGCCGCGAATCGCTTGTACATCAGGCTCAGCTTCTGCGAACTGTCCCGCACTTCCAGGAATGCGAGGACGAGTGAGCACAGGTGATCCACGGCCTCGCGGTTCTGGGCCGGGGTCAGATGGTCCGGTTCCCGCCAGTCTCCGACCAGCCGCTCGTCAGGGAACAGGTCGAGGAGGACCTGCTTGTGCCAGTAGAAGCTGCTGCACTCACCCCTGCGGACGACCAGCCACTCCGTGAAGCCCCGCAGCAGCCCGCCCGACCTGCCGAGATCGACTCCCGTGAGGAACATGGCCGTCGCGTAGTAGGTCTGGTTCAGGCCGTACCCTCCGGGATTGTCACGGACGTTCGTGATCGTCTGCTTGTCGTTCATTCACTCGTCTCCCGGAGCCTGAAGCGCCGGATCGCGCCCCGAACGTGCTCACGATTTCTTCATGGATGTGTACAACCATTGGGGCGTCTGATGCATCTGATCAGGTGAGCCAACAGGCTCACCTGATCAATTGGACCCCGGGCGTGACCACGCGCCGGCGCGCGCAGCGCGCGCCGCGCGACCGCCGGGGCCCCAACTTCCCAGGGGGGAAGCACATGCGCAAGCGGGTCACCCTCGGCGTCGTCGTCAGCGGCGCCCTGGCCCTCTCCGCCCTCGCCGTGCCGGCCGCGCAGGCCGACGGCGGTTCGTACACCCCGGAGGACATCTCCAAGATCGCCCAGGCGGCGCGTGACGCGTCCGCCGCCGCCGACGGCAAGAGCGCGTTCCGCGCCGCCGCCGCGGAGCCGGGCGTTCCCTACACCCTCGACCTCAAGTTCTCCGGTGTGAAGGTCAACAACGGCAAGCCGATCGTCGCCGGTACGTCCGCGATCGTCAGCGTCCCGGTGACGTACAAGGTGACGCACGCCGCGGACATCGACATCACCGACCCCGAGCTGTTCGTCAACGTCGAGATCTACCGCGGTGACTTCACCGACCCGACCAACTTCCTCTACGGCGACGAGCCGCACACCTGCACCGCCACCTCGTCGACCGCCGCCAACTGCAAGGGGAAGATCGACATCTACCCCGACATCGAGCTGACCAACGCCGACGCCACCAGCTGGAAGGGCGTCGGCTACGCCATCGACCTCAACGGCCAGGACCCGCTCGACCCGAACGCCGACTGGGGCCAGATCGGCTACGTCGACCAGGACAAGGTCACCACCACCAAGCTCCAGCGCCTCTCCAAGCTGACGGTCAACGCCAGCCCCGAGCCGGTCAAGAAGGGCAAGACCATCACGGTCACCGGCAAGCTGTCCCGCGCCAACTGGGACACCGGCAAGTACGCCGGCTACTCCACCCAGCCCGTGAAGCTCCAGTTCCGTAAGAAGAGCTCCAGCACCTACACCACGGTCAAGACCATCAAGACCAACAGCAAGGGTGAGCTGAAGACCACGGTCAAGGCGTCCCAGGACGGCTACTACCGCTACAGCTTCGCCGGGACGAGCACGACCCCCGCGGTCAACGCCACCGGTGACTTCATCGACGTGAAGTAGATCCCCCAGGGGATTGCCCGGGGATCACCCGGGCGCGGGAGCCTCGGACCGGCGGCGGCCGGTTCGCGGCTCCCGTGTCTTTTCCTCGCCCCCGTGTCTTTTCCTCGCCCCCCCGCGCGGGTATCCGCGGGGACCGCTCACGCCGGGAACCGCCGGTCCACCCACCGCCACAGGAACTCCAGCACCAGCGCCGCCCCCGCCGCGATCCCCACCGCGATCCACGGCATCGTCGTACCGACCAGCTTCAGGGCGAAGAAGTCCTGGAGCCAGGGGACCGCGAGGACCAGGACGAAGGCGCCGCCCATCGCCGCCACCAGCACCACCCGCCACCAGGTGTACGGGCGGGCGATGATCACCAGGACCCACATGGCGATGAGGAAGAGGGTCAGGGTCGCCGCGCTGGTCTCGGCGTCCAGGGCGTCCGGGCCCGTGTAGTGGTGGCGGGCGATCAGGTACGTCGTGAAGGTCGCCACCGCCGCCAGGACCCCGCCCGGGATCGAGTACCGCATCACCCGGCGGACGAAGTGCGGTTTCGCGCGTTCCTTGTTCGGCGCCAGGGCCAGGAAGAACGCCGGGATGCCGATGGTGAGGGTGGACAGGAGGGTGAGGTGGCGGGGCAGGAACGGATACTCCACCTGCCAGCACACCACCAGGATCGCCAGCAGCACCGAGTAGACCGTCTTGACCAGGAACAGCGTCGCCACCCGCGTGATGTTCCCGATGACCCGGCGGCCCTCCGCCACCACGCTCGGCAGCGTGGCGAAACTGTTGTTCAGCAGCACGATCTGCGCCACCGCCCGGGTCGCCTCCGAGCCGGAGCCCATCGCCACACCGATGTCCGCGTCCTTCAGGGCCAGGACATCGTTCACCCCGTCACCGGTCATCGCGACCGTGTGCCCCCGGGACTGGAGCGCCCCCACCATGTCCCGCTTCTGCTGCGGGGTGACCCGCCCGAACACCGTGCCCTCGTCCAGCGCCCCCGCCATCTCCTCCCGCCCGGCAGGCAGCTCCCGGGCGTCGATCACCGTCCCGGTCAGGCCCAGCTTGCCCGCGACCGCGCCCACCGAGACCGCGTTGTCCCCGGAGATCACCTTCGCCCGGACATCCTGGTCGGCGAAGTACCGCAGGGTGTCCCCCGCGTCCGGCCGCAGCCGCTGCTCCAGCACCACCAGGGCCACCGGCCGCGCCCCCGCCGACACCTCCGGGTCGTCCAGCTCCCGTACCGCCCGCGCCAGCAGCAGCACCCGCAGGCCCCGCTCGTTGAGCCGCTCCGTCTCCGCGAGGGCCGGGTCACCGGCCGCCAGCAGCACGTCCGGCGCCCCCAGCAGCCACGTACTCGACTCCCCGCCGCTCTCGCCACCCTCGTTGAACGACGCCCCGCTGTACTTGCGGGCCGAGGAGAAGGGCAGCGACTCCGTGCAGCGCCACTCCTCGCCGTCCGGATAGGCGTCGATGATCGCCTTCAGCGACGCGTTCGGCCGCGGATCCGACTCCCCGAGCGCCCCCAGCACCGTGCGGACATACGACTCCTGTGCCCCGTCCAGCGGGCGCAGCTCCATGACATCCATACCGCCCTCGGTGAGCGTGCCCGTCTTGTCCAGACAGACCGTGTCCACCCGGGCCAGCCCCTCGATCGCCGGGAGTTCCTGCACCAGGCACTGCTTGCGGCCCAGCCGGATCACCCCGATCGCGAACGCCACGGAGGTCAGCAGCACCAGACCCTCCGGGACCATCGGCACGATCCCGCCGACCGTCCGCGCCAC
This sequence comes from Streptomyces sp. NPDC004610, assembly GCF_040609715.1. NCBI lineage: Bacteria > Bacillati > Actinomycetota > Actinomycetes > Kitasatosporales > Streptomycetaceae > Streptomyces > Streptomyces sp. NPDC004610. The sequence continues at coordinate 194,299 of NZ_JBEXLA010000007.1, forward strand.
CGAGTCCTTGAACGCGTTCTCCTTCACCACCAGCTGGCTGATGATCAGCCCGATCGCCGTCGGGATCATCATCCAGGTCACGTACTTGAGGATCGTGGAGATACCCGTACGGAGTTCCGAGTGGACGAGCGTGAAGCGGGACGCCTCCTCGGCGAGCTGCGCCGCGTACGCCTCCCGGCCCACCTTCGTCGCCCGGAACGCGCCCCCGCCGGCCACCACGAAACTGCCCGACATCACCTCGTCGCCGGGCTGCTTGACGACCGGGTCGGCCTCGCCGGTCAGCAGTGACTCATCGATCTCCAGCCCGTCCGCCTCGACGCACACCCCGTCCACGACGACCTTGTCACCGGGGCCGAACTCGATGACGTCGTCCAGCACGATCTCCGAGGTGCCGATCTCGGTGGCGGTGCCGTCCCGGCGGACCGTCGGACGGACCTCGCCGATCAGCGCGAGGGAGTCCAGGGTCTTCTTCGCCCGCCACTCCTGGATGATCCCGATCCCGGTGTTGGCGAGGATCACGAACCCGAACAGGCTGTCCTGGATCGGCGCGACGAACAGCATGATCACCCAGAGCACACCGATGATCGCGTTGAACCGGGTGAACACATTCGCCCGGACGATCTCCCCGAGGGAGCGGCTGCTGCGGACGGGGACGTCGTTGACCTGCCCGCGCGACACCCGCTCCGCGACCTCCGCGCCGGTGAGTCCGCCGACCCGTCCCGGGGGTGGGGATGGGGGGTGCGCAGGGTTCAGGCCGGTACCCGCGTCGGTGTGCGTCATGCCTTTGACGGTACGTGGGGGAGGGGGCGTGTACCCGTTGTGGTGGGGAAGATCCGACCAGGGGAGGAGGGGGGCGTGCCTCGGATGTATGGGTGCGGGTTGGTGGGGGGTGGTCGCGCAGTTCCTCGCGCCCCTAAAGGATTGGGGGCGTTGCTGTGAGCGCCGACCGGATCAGGAGCCCGTTGAAGCCGCAGCCGTCGCCGCCGCCCGCTTGATCGCCTGGTCCCTTTTCCTGACGTACCAGATGCCGATCAGGCCCAGGCCCGCGCCCGCCAGGCAGGTCCAGAGCCACCAGGTGTGGCCGTGGTCGGCGTACCAGCCGTAGAACGGGAGCTGGACCAGGAAGAGGGCGAACCAGAGGATCGTGCCGCCCGTGATGGTGGCGACCACGGGGCCCTCCAGGGGCTCCGGTGCCTCGTGCCGGGGTGTCCACTTCGCCATGGGGCCAGCTTACGAGGCCGGTGGGGTCCGCCGGGGGTCGGATCCCCCACGCCGGTCTACGCGCGGAGATAGGTGTTTTCGGCTTCATATGTTCATACTGAAACTGTTTCTTACTGGCCACTTATCTTCGTAGGAACCTCTAAACGATGCCCAGCTCGGCTCTCGACCGCTACTTCAAGATCTCCGAGCGGGGCAGCTCCCTGCCCCGGGAGATTCGCGGTGGCTTTGCCACCTTCTTCGCGATGGCGTACATCATCGTGCTGAACCCGATCATCCTGGGCAGCGCGAAGGACATGTACGGTCACCAGCTCGACAACGGCCAGCTGGTCACCGCCACGGCCCTGACGGCGGCGTTCACCACCCTGCTGATGGGGGTGATCGGAAACGTTCCGATCGCGCTCGCCGCCGGGCTCGGGGTGAACTCCGTCGTCGCCCTCCAGCTCGCCCCCCGGATGTCCTGGCCGGACGCCATGGGCATGGTGGTGCTGGCCGGTTTCGTGGTGATGCTGCTGGTCGCCACCGGGCTGCGCGAGCGCGTGATGGCGGCCGTGCCGTACTCCCTGCGCAAGGCCATCGCCATCGGGATCGGCCTGTTCATCATGCTGATCGGGCTGGTCGACGCCGGGTTCGTGTCCCGGATCCCGGACGCCGCCCAGACCACCGTCCCGCTCCAGCTCGGCAGCGGCGGTCATCTCATCGGCTGGCCCGTGCTGGTCTTTGTGCTCGGGGTGCTGCTGACGCTGGCGCTGATCGTGCGCAAGGTGGCCGGCGCGATCCTGATCTCCATCGTCGCCATGACCGTCGTCGCGATGATCATCGACGCCGTCGCCACCATCCCCTCCTGGGGGCTGACCACCCCGAAGTGGCCCGGCAACCCGGTCGCCACGCCCGACTTCGGGCTGCTCGGCGAGGTCAGTCTGTTCGGCGGGTTCGCCAAGGTCGGGGTGCTGACCGGCGTCCTCTTCGTCTTCACCGTGCTGCTGTCCTGCTTCTTCGACGCCATGGGCACGATCATGGGCGTCAGCGACGAGGCCAAGCTCACCGACGGTGAGGGTCAGATGCCCGGCATCAACAAGGTGCTCTTCGTCGACGGCATCGCTGTCGCGGCCGGTGGCGCCAGCTCCTCCTCCGCCACCACCTGCTTCGTGGAATCGACGGCCGGTGTCGGCGAGGGCGCGCGCACCGGCTTCGCCAACCTGGTCACCGGCGCGCTCTTCGCCGTCGCGCTGTTCCTCACCCCGGTCGCCACCATGGTCCCGTCCCAGGCGGCCACCCCGGCCCTGGTCGCGGTCGGCTTCCTGATCCTCGCCGGGTCGATCAAGGAGATCGACTGGTCCGACTACACCCTCGCCGTCCCCGCCTTCGTGACGATGGTGATGATGCCGTTCACCTACTCGATCACCAATGGCATCGGCATGGGCTTCATCACCTTCGTCGTGCTGCGGCTCGCGGCCGGGCGGGCGAAGGAGATCCCGGTGGCGATGTACGCGGTGGCCGGGGTCTTCGCCTTCTACTACCTGATGCCGGCGCTGGGGCTGACGTAAGGCGCCCGGGGTGCTGGCAGGGCCTTCGGGCCGTGTCTCCGGGGCTCAGGTGACCCCGTAGAACTTCTCCGTTTCCTCGACCGCCGCGCTGAAGCGCTGGTCGAAGTCGTCCCGAATGAGCGTCCGGACCACATAGTCCTGGACGCTCATTCCTCTTCTGGCCGCATGGCTCCGGAGTCGGCCGAGCAGCTCCTCGTCCATACGCAGGCTGAGCACGCTGGTCCCCATGGGCACGAGGGTCACCGCAGCGGGGTGTCCGGCACGTCGCTTTCCGGAACCGGCTCACCCGTTCGGGTGGCATGCCGGTTTCGGCGGTTTCGCCGCCCGGTGGGGTGGGCACGGGGGCGTGCTCGCGCGAGGGCGTTCCCGAGGGTGGTATTTAGAGAGAGTAATGAGTTACGCTAAAGACATGTCGGACCTCACCACCCATGGCGACGACGCCGCCGCCGTGAACTCTCTGCGCTCGGCCGTGATGCGGCTGTCCCGTCGGCTCAAGCATCAGCGGGTCGACGAGTCTCTGAGCCCGACCGAGATGTCGGTCCTGGGCACCCTGGCCCGCTGCGGCACCGCCACCCCCGGTGAGCTGGCCCGCAAGGAGCATGTCCAGCCGCCGTCGATGACCCGGATCGTCGCGCTGCTGGAGGCCAAGGGGCTCGTCCGGCTGGAGCCGCACCCGGAAGACCGCAGACAGAAGGTGGTCACCCAGACCGAGCGGGCCGAGGCCATGCTCGAAGAGAGCCGCGCCAAGCGCAACGCCTTCCTCGCCACGCTGGCCGAGGGCCTCGACGAGGAGGAGTGGGCGAAGCTGCGCGCCGCCGCGCCCGTGCTGGAGAAGCTCGCGCATTTGTAGGGGCGGGGTGGACGGCTGCGGGCGGTGGCGGGGGTGTGCGGTCGCCGGGCATCCGTAGGTGCCGGGCACGGGCGGTCGCCGGGCAATCCGTAGGTGCCGGGCGCGGTCAGTCGACGGGTGCCGTCCGCCGCCGGAGGTATGGCGTCGCGCGACTCACTCCAGTCCCTCCAGCCACTCCACCCCCTCCAGTCATCTCAGCCCCTCCGGTCACTTCACCCGTCACTTCACCCGCTCCAGTGATCCAAGTCATCATCCCTCGTCCCAAGGAGGCGAACCCCTTTGAGTACGGGACCCGGAATACCTTCCGCACCCGCACCAGAACCCGACACCACCCCCGACGACCCCCTTGAGGACCCCCGCGAGAAGCGCCGGTCCTCCGTCATGTTCTCGTCGCTGCGGATCCGCAACTACCGGCTCTTCTTCATGGGCCAGGTCGTCTCCAACACCGGTACCTGGATGCAGCGCATCGCCCAGGACTGGCTGGTGCTCAGCCTCACCGGCTCCGCCACCGCCGTCGGATTCACCACGGCCCTGCAATTCCTGCCGATGCTGTTCCTCGGTCTCTACGGCGGCGTCCTGGTCGACCGGCTCCCCAAGCGCCGCACCCTGCTGTTCACCCAGACCGCGATGGGCCTCACCGGCCTCGCGCTGGCCGTGCTCACCCTCACCGGACTGGTCGAGGTCTGGCATGTCTATCTGGCCGCCCTCACCGTCGGTCTCGTCACCGTCGTCGACAACCCGGCCCGGCAGTCGTTCGTCTCCGAGATGGTCGGCCCCGACCAGCTCCAGAACGCGGTCAGCCTCAACTCCGCGAACTTCCAGTCCGCCCGCATGATCGGCCCCGCCGTCGCCGGAGTCCTGATCACCGGGGTCGGCACGGGCTACGCCTTCCTCTTCAACGGCCTGTCCTTCCTCGCCCCCCTCACCGGTCTGCTGCTGATGCGCGCCCGCGAGCTGCACACCGTCGAACGCGCCCCGCGCGGCAAGGGACAGCTCCGCGAGGGGCTGCGCTATGTCGCCGGGCGGCCCGAGCTGGTCTGGCCGATCGTGCTGGTCGGTTTCATCGGCACCTTCGCCTTCAACTTCCCGGTGTATCTGTCCGCCTTCGCCGACGATGTCTTCCACGGCGGAGCCGGTGCATACAGCCTCTTCAACACCCTGATGGCCGTCGGCTCGGTCACCGGCGCGCTGCTCGCCGCCCGCCGGGGCACCGCGCGGCTGCGGGTGCTCAGCGCCGCCGCGCTGCTGTTCGGGACGCTGGAGATCGTCGCCGCGGCGACACCGCAGCTGTGGATGTTCGCCCTGATGATGATCCCGATCGGCCTCTTCGGCATGACGGTGAACGTCACCGCCAACACCAACATCCAGATGTCCACCGACCCCGCCATGCGGGGCCGGGTGCTCGCCCTCTACATGATGGTCTTCCTCGGCGGAGCGCCGGTCGGCGCCCCGATCGTCGGCTGGATCACCGACACCTACGGTGCCCGGATCGGCCTCGCGGTCGGCGGCGCGGTCGCCGCCCTCGCCGCCGCGACCATCGGCGTCATCCTCGCCCGGGTCGGCGGACTGCGGCTCTCCATGGGCTGGGACGCGGGGCGGCCCCGCCTGCGGTTCGTGCCACGGCAGCGGGACGGTCGCGACGACGGGGACCGGGACCCCTCCGGGGAGGAGCTGGCCGGGGCTGCCTGACCCGGCCGGGTGTGGCAGGGTCGGGGGCCGTGAGGCTCTTCGCGGCCGTGCTGCCGCCGCCCGGACCCGTTGTCGCCACCCTCGCCGACGAGGTGGCCGCGCTGCGCCGCCTGCCCGGCGCCCAGGCGCTGCGCTGGACCGACCCGTCCGGCTGGCACTTCACCCTCGCCTTCTACGGGGAGGTCGACGACGGAGTCGTCCCCGAGCTGTCGGCCCGGCTGGCGCGGGCGGCGGGGCGTACGCCACCCTTCGCGCTGGCCGTACGGGGCGGCGGGCAGTTCGGGCACGGGCGGGCGCTGTGGGCCGGGGCCGAGGGGGATCTCGCGGTGCTGCGGCGGCTCGCGGAACGGGCGGAGGCGGCGGGGCGCCGGGCCGCCGGTGCCGGGCAGGGGGAGCACGGGGGGCACCGGGAGCACGGGGAGCGTGGGCAGCACCGGCGGTACCGGCCGCATGTGACGCTGGCCCGGAGCCGGGGCGGGGTGCTGGACGTGGGGGAGTATGTGGCCGCGCTGGCGGGGTTCGGGGGGCCGGAGTGGACGGTCCTGGACCTCGCGCTGGTCCGCAGCAACCCGCCTGCGCGGGGAGTGCCGGGCGCCCGGCCACGGTACGAGGTGGTCGGGCGCTGGGCGCTCGGGGGCGGCGGTTAGGCTCGGGGCGTGGATCCGAAGACCCGGAACCGGATTATGGCCGGTGCGCTTGTTCTTTTGTTCGTGGTTGTCGCTCTGGCCTCTGCGGTGGGGAGGTAGGCCGCGGGCGCCCGGAGGGGCACCCTCACCCCCGGCGCCCCTGGGGTCGGCCGGTGCCGCTGAGGTCGGCCGTCCCCCTCCGCCCGATGAAGAGCCGAAGCAGCTGAACCCCTTCGACTACTTCGACCACTTCGACCACTTCGACTACCAGGCGAACGCCTCCGGGCTGGGCCCCGGCCCCGGGAAGATGTCGTCGAGGGCCTTCAGGGTGTCGTCGGAGAGGTGCAGGTCGACCGCTCGGAGCGTGGATTCCAGTTGCTCCGCGGTGCGGGGGCCGACGATCGGGCCGGTGATGCCGGGGCGGGTGAGGAGCCAGGCCAGGGCCGTCTCGCCGGGTTCCAGGCCGTGCTTGTCGAGGAGATCCTCGTAGGACTGGATCTGGGCGCGGGCCGCCGGGTCGCTCAGGGTGGCGGCGGCGCGGCCGGAGGCGCGGCGTCCGCCCTGGACCTCCTTCTTGATCACACCGCCGAGCAGCCCGCCGTGCAGCGGGGACCAGGGGATGACGCCCAGGCCGTACTCCTGCGCGGCCGGGATGACCTCCATCTCGGCGCGCCGCTCGGACAGGTTGTAGAGGCACTGCTCGCTGACCAGGCCGATGGTGCCGCCGCGGCGCTCGGCGATCTCATTGGCCTGGGCGATCTTGTAGCCGGGGAAGTTGCTGGAACCGACATAGAGGATCTTGCCCTGCTGGATCAGGACGTCGACGGCCTGCCAGATCTCCTCGAACGGGGTGGACCGGTCGATGTGGTGGAACTGGTAGACGTCGATGTAATCGGTCTGGAGGCGCTGGAGAGAGGCGTCGACAGCGCGGCGGATGTTCTTCGCCGAGAGCTTGTCGTGGTTGGGCCAGGCGTCCCCGTCGGCCGCCATGTTGCCGTACACCTTGGTGGCGAGGACGACCTTGTCCCGGCGGTCGCCGCCCTTCGCGAACCAGGTGCCGATGATCGATTCGGTACGGCCCTTGTTCTCGCCCCAGCCGTACACATTCGCGGTGTCGAAGAAATTGATGCCCGCGTCCAGCGCCGCGTCCATGATGGCGTGGCTGTCGGGTTCGTCCGTCTGCGGACCGAAGTTCATCGTGCCGAGGACGAGTCGGCTGACCTTGAGTCCCGTGCGTCCGAGCTGCGTGTACTCCATGGTCCACAAGCCAACGACTTGGAGTGGGCTCCAGGCAAGTGGGGAGGCGGTGGGGACGGGGGCTCAGTCGCGGGGGAAGTCGTGGGTCTTGAGGGTCAGGTCGACGGGAGTGGCGCTGAGGTCCAGATCCACGCCGAAGGCGACGGACAGGTGGGTGAGGTACTCGCCTTCCTTCGGCTGGGTGTAGAGGTGGCACTTGCCCTGGTAGGGGTCGGCGATGAGATACACGGCGACACCCGCCTCGGCGTAGGCGGCCTTCTTGGGCCCGTAGTCGTTGGTCGCGGTGCCCTTGGAGATGACCTCGGCGACGAAGACGACGTCCTCGCAGGCCCACATCCCGTCCGCGTTCTTCGCGGCGGTCTCGGACAGCAGCGTCACATCGGCCGCGAAGCCGTTCAGCCTGCCGGGATAGTCGATCCGTACATCGGACTTGAGGCGGGCGCGTGGGTGCTTGGCCCGCAGTTGCTCGATGAGATCCAGGATGATGTCCCAGTGGGTGTCCCGCTGCGGCGACATGAAGATGTTCCCCCCGACGATCTCTACCTTCGTTCCCTCGGGGATGGGCAGCTTCGCAAGCCACTCGAACAGCAGGTCCAGAGTCAGCTCGTCGCGTTCTTCGGCCATGTCGATCCTGTCGATCTCTACGACGGACATCCTGGCGCTCCTCCCCGGCAGCCTCACGAACGAGGACAGCCGCGCGGTCCAACGATAGGCATAAAGCGTGGACACGGGGAGTGAGCGCCGCCCATAGTGCCGGACATGCCGCCAGCCCCGGACAAGCCGACCGACCCCGTGCCGCCCGTCGACCCCACTCCCGCCGTGCCGCCCCTCGACCCCACCCCCGCCGTCCTCTCCCTCCTCCACGACCACCTCGGTGACGGTCTCCTCGGTGTCTATCTCCATGGCTCCGCCGTGCTCGCCGGGCTGCGGCCGTACAGCGATGTCGATCTGTTGGTGGTCGTGGCGCGGTCGCTGAGCGAGGGGCGGCGGACGGCGCTGGTGCGGGCGTTGCCGGGGGTGTCCGGCGCGGTCGGGGACGCCGGGCGCAGGCCCGTCGAGCTGATCGTCGTCGCGCGCGCCGACATCGACCCCTGGCGGTACCCGCCGACCTGCGACTTCCTCTACGGGGAGTGGCTCCGGGAGGAGTACGCGCGCGGGTACGTCCCCGGGCCGGAACCCATGCCCGATCTCGCGCCCCTCATCACCATGGCCTGCGCCGCCGACACCCCCCTGTACGGACCGTCGGCGCACGCGCTGCTGCCCGCCGTACCGCACGCCGATCTGCGGCGGGCGATCGTCGCCGGGGTGCCGGAGCTGCTGGCCGAGCTGGCGACGGACACCCGGAATGTGCTGCTGACCCTCGCCCGGATCTGGACGACCCTCGTCACCGGGGACATCAGGAGCAAGGACGCGGCGGCAGGCTGGGCCGCCGAGCGGCTCCCGGCGCCGCACCGGCCGGTGCTGGAGTGGGCGCGGCGGGGGTATCTGGGCGAGGCGGTGGGCGCCGCGCCCGGTGGGGTGGCGGAGTGCGCGGCGGCGATCGTCGGGCGGATCCGCGCTCAGGACGTGTAGGGGGCGCCCAGGTCCCAGCCCTGGTACAGCGCCTCCGCGAAGGCCGCGGCGATCTTGTGCTCGCCGTCGGCGTTGGGGTGGGTGCCGTCGTAGGTGTCGGTGTGCAGGTCGTACCCGGGTGGGGGCGAGGCCAGGAGCAGGGGGGAGCGGGGTTCGTCCAGGTCGGCCAGGGCCTTGGCGAGGAGTTCGTTGAAGGTGGTGACCTCGGTGGCGAAGTGGTCGTCGGCGGCGGCCCGGATGTTCGGTATCACCGGGAGGACGACCATGCCGATCCCCGGCCGGGTCTCCCTGGCCCCGGCGACGAACGCCCGGACGTTGGCGGCGGTCTGCCCGGCGTCCGTGTAGAAGCCCAGGTCGATCAGGCCGAGGGAGACCAGCAGGACATCGGCCTTGGCGGTGCGGGCCGTCGCCCCGATCACCGGCGCCATGTGCAGCCAGCCCTCGCCCCACCCGGCGAGATGCCGGCGCGGGAAGTCCGGCTCGGCGTAGGCGTACGACACGGGGGCGTCGGCGGCCTTGTCGTAGAGCGTCTCCCTCGGGCCGACCAGCGTGAACGGCCCTCCGTAGCTGGCGCACAGATGCCGCCACAGCCGATAGCGCCAGGTGTGCTCGCCCGCACTGCCGATGGTCATCGAGTCGCCTACCGGCATCAACCTGAGCATCCGCTCATGATGGGGGATGCGGGGGAGCGGTACGGGCCGGGGGTGGGTATCGGGTGCGCAGGGTCTACCGGGACGTACATAGGTATGCGGGCGCACGGATGTGCGGGCCGGAACGGGCGTACGGGATGGCAGTCTTGGGGCATGCGCCGATCCCTGGTCCCCCTCGCCGTCGCCGCCGCTCTGCTCACCGGCGGTCTGCTCGCCCTGTCGTCGCCGTCGACCGCGTCCGCCGCCGACGGTGACGAGGGGTTCACCATCGAGGACCCGCGGATCACCGAGTCCAGCGGCCTCGCCGCGTCCCGCCAGCACCCCGGGATCTACTGGACGCACAACGACAGCGACGACGGCGCCTTCCTCTACGCCGTCGACAGCGCCACCGGCGAGACGGTCGCCACCCTCACCCTCACCGGCGTCGGGACCCCGAGGGATGTCGAGGCGATCTCGATCGGCCCCGGCAATCAGATCTACGTCGGCGACATCGGCGACAACCTCGGCGGCACCTGGGACCACGTCTGGATCTACCGGCTTCCCGAGCCGAAGGAACTCACCGACCGCACGATCGAGGCCACCCAGTACGTCGTCCAGTACGAGGACGGCGCCCGGGACGCCGAGTCGCTGATCGTGCACCCGGAGACCGGGCGGGTCTACATCGTCGACAAGAACGCCGAGGGCGGTCAGCTGTACGAGGGGCCGGCCGAGCTGTCGCCGTCCGGCACCAATGTGTTCGAGCCGATCGCCGCCGTCCCCGATCTGGAGGCCACCGACGCCACCCTCTCCCCGGACGCCCGGTATCTCGTCGTCCGCAGCTACTTCGGGGCCGTCGCCTACACCTGGAACGGCGGACAGCTCAAGCGGCTGGAGCGGCTGAGCGTGCCGACCGGCTTCGTCCAGGGCGAGTCCGTCACCTACACCGCCGACGGCGGCCGGCTGATGTACGGGGCCGAGGGGGAGGGCAGCAAGGTCCTGCCCGAGGACCCGCCCGGGGACGGTGGCGGGGGAGCAGGATCCGCCGACTCGGCGGCCGGGGCCGAGGACTCGGGGAGCGGGGCCGGTGACGGGCGCAATCTGTCCGTCGGGGCCGGGGCGCTGGGCGCGGCGGTGGTGGTGATGCTGGTGCTGGGGGCGCGGCGCAGGCGGCGGCGGGGTTAGCGCCCTTCTGCCTGTTGCTGTCGTTGCTCCCGGCGGGTCCGGTGGGCGCGGACGGCCCGGGTGATGCCGTAGCCCAGCAGCCAGGGCAGGACGGTGATGCCGCCGATGTAGACCGTGACGAAGCCGGTGATGTCGTCCCAGTCGGTGCCGGGGCCGTTCGCGCGGGGGAAGGCGACGACGACCATGCCCACCGTGACCGGCAGCAGGGGCGGCAGGACGGACCAGAGGCGGGGTGCCCAGCCCGGCCGGCGGGCGCACCAGACGCCGGTGGCGGCCATCAGGAACGGTCCGCAGGGGACCCAGAGCAGCAGGGGGACGAGGAAGAGGACCGTCCAGTCGTCGCCGTACCCGAACATCATGGGCGGTGCCCTCCCCCGTGCCGATGGGCGTTCCGGTGCGTCGGGGAGGACGCGGGGGGTGAGAGGGGTGGTTCCCGGGGGCGGTGGGTGTCAGGGGGCGCCCGGGGCGCAGGTGGGGTCGATGTCCTCGGGGGTTCTCGGTGACCCGTCGTGCCGCGCCGCCCGGCGGGCCACCTCCGCCTCCAGGCCGTCGAGGAGGCGCTGGAGGCCGTACTCGAAGTGGTCGAAGTTCGAGCCCCAGGTGTTCTCGTCCAGGGAGGCCATGAGGGGGAAGCGACCGCTGTCGAGGACCTCGGTGAGGATCGGGATCTGGGCCTCCCAGAACTCCATGTCGGTGAGCCCGGTGCGGCGCTCGACCTCCGCCTGGTGGACCTTGGTGCGGGCGGCGCCGACGACATAGCTGTCCACCAGGACGATCGCCGAGACCAGCTCGCGGTCGGGCAGGCCCATCGGGCGGATCAGGGAGAGCACCTTCTCCATGCCGTCGAGCGCGCTCGGGCCGAGGATCGGCCGGGACTGGTTGACGTGGAGCAGCCAGGGGTGGCGGCGGTAGAGGGCGAGGGTGGAGCGGCCCATCGCCTCCAGGGCGGAGCGCCAGCCGCCGGTGCCCAGGTCGGCGGGGTTCTGGGAGGGGCGCTGGACGCGGTCCAGCATCAGATCGAGCAACTCGGCCTTGCCGGGGACGTACCGGTACAACGACATGGCGCCGGTGCCGAGTTCCGCGGCGACCCGGCGCATCGAGAGCGCCTCCAGGCCCTCCGTGTCGGCGACGCCGACGGCCGCCTCCACGATCCGGTCGAGGGTCAGACCGGGCTTGGGGCCGCGGGTGGGGCGGCGGCCGATGTCCCAGAGCAGTTCGAGGGTGCGGACGACGTCCCCGGCGCCGCTGGTCTCCGTGGCGCCGGGCCCCTTGGAGCCGGTCCCCTTGGGGCCCTTCGCGCCGGGGCCGCCGCCCCCGTCGCCATCGGCGCCGGCCTTCTTCCTGCTCGTCATGGCACCACTTTAAAGGGCTGGTGGGGGGTGCGGAGTAAAAATTGAGTACAGCGTACGCGCAATCGGGTACGCTGTACTCAGTTGGTCGGTGAGCGGCAGGGCTCGTCGCGGGAAGAGGCCCCACCAAGGGGCCGCTGAGGGGGAAGGCACATGGACGACGGATTCGCGGTACAGGCCCAGGGCCTGGAGAAGCGCTACGGCGAGAAGCGGGCGCTGGACGGCTTCGATCTGGTCGTGCGGGAAGGCACCGTGCACGGCCTGCTCGGGCCGAACGGCGCCGGGAAGACCACCGCCGTGCGCATCCTGTCCACGCTGGTCAAGCTGGACGGCGGGCGGGCCGCGGTCGCCGGGCTCGATGTGGCGACCAGGGCGCGCGAGGTCCGCGCCCGGATCGGTCTGACCGGCCAGTACGCGGCGGTGGACGAGGTGCTCACGGGCCGGCAGAACCTGGAGATGTTCGGCCGTCTCTTCCATCTCGGCGGGCGGCGCGCCAAGAGCCGGGCCACCGAGCTGCTGGCGCAGTTCGACCTCACCGAGGCCGCCGACAAGGGCGCCGGAGGCTACAGCGGCGGCATGCGCCGCCGACTGGACCTGGCGGCCTCGATGATCCTCGCCCCGGCGGTCCTCTTCCTGGACGAGCCGACGACCGGCCTCGACCCGCGCAGCCGGGGCGAGGTCTGGGAATCGGTGCGCGCCCTGGTCGCGGGCGGTACGACGGTGCTGCTGACGACCCAGTATCTGGAGGAGGCCGACAAGCTGGCCTCCCGGATCACCGTCATCGACCAGGGCCGGGCCATCGCCGACGACACCCCGGACGGGCTGAAGAACCTGATCGGCGGCGACCGGATCGAGGTGGTCCTCGCCGAGCGCTCGGACATCCCGCGCGCGGTGAAGGTCGTCGCCCGGGTCTCGGACGGCGAACCGGAGTCCGACGAGACGGAGTTGCGGGTGCACGCCCCCGTCACCGACCGGGTGGCGGCGCTCACCGAGGTCGCCCGGGTCCTCCAGGACGAGGGCGTCCAGGTCGAGGACATCGGGCTGCGCAGGCCGAGTCTCGACGATGTCTTCCTGCGCCTGACCGGACACCGGGTGGAGAAGGAGACGGCCGCCGCATGAGCACCCTCGATCTGAAATCGACCGACGCACCGCCCACCCGCGGCGATGCGTACTGGCTGCTCGCGGATGTCTGGAACATCGTCCGCCGCGGTCTGACCCACTACCAGCGCCAGCCGGTGAACATCGCCTGGCAACTCGGCTTCCCGATCCTCTCCGTCCTCCTCTACGGCTATGTCTTCGGCAGCGCGATGACCGTGCCGGGCGGCGGGGACTACAAGGACTTCCTGATGCCCGGCATGTTCGTGATGACCATGGCCTTCGGGTTCATCAACACGGCGACGGTCGTGGTCTACGACTCCACGAAGGGGGTCATCGACCGGTTCCGGTCCATGCCGATGTCGTCGTCGGCGGTGGTCGCGGGCCGGGGGGTCACCGATCTGCTGGTGGCCTGCGCCGAACTGGCCATCATGATGCTGACCGCGATGGCGATGGGCTGGCGCCCGGACGGCGGCTGGGGCTTCCTGGCGGCCTTCGGACTGCTGCTGTGGCTGCGGTTCGCGCTGATCTGGGTCGGGGTCTGGCTGGGCCTGATCGTGCCCAACCCGGAGGCGGCGGGCGGTCTGTTCGCGGTGGCCTTCCCGCTCACCATGATCTCCAGCATCTTCGTCGCCCCGCAGCTGATGCCGGACTGGCTGGGCTGGGTGGCCGCGTGGAACCCGATCTCCTCGACGGCGGCGGCGGCCCGCGATCTGTTCGGGACGCCGGTCGGGGGCGGTGACTCCTGGGTCGAGCAGAACGCGCTGCTGATGTCCGGGCTGTGGCCGCTGATCCTGACGGCGATCTTCCTGCCGTTGGCCGTCCGGCGGTTCCAGCGGCTCAGCCGGTAGGGAGGTACGGGGAGGGCCGACGAGGGGGCGTTCGGGACGATGGCGTGCTGAAATCGCCGCGAATATGTCGCGAATATGTCCCGAATGCACCCACTCAACTGAATGTATTCACTCGTCCCTCGATCGAGTGATGGGCGCTCACGGTCCGTGATCGCTGTGGGAAGGTGACCGCAGAGAGGGGAGGTCACATGCCCGCAGGTGGACGGCCGACCGTGCGCAGTCGGCGATTGGGTACGGCGCTCAGGCAGTACCGCTATGCCGCCAGTTTCGACCAGCCGCAGGCCGCCGAGGTCATCGCGGCGAGCCAGGCCCGGGTCAGCCGTCTGGAGAGCGGGCATGTCACGGCCCGGGTGATCGAGGTGCGCCTGCTGCTGGACGCGTACGGCGTCGACGACCCCGAGGTGCGTACCAAGCTGGAGGAGCTGGCGAAGCACTCCAAGAGCCGGGGCTGGTGGCTGGAACACGCCGCTCATCTGCGCCCGGACTACGTCGATCACATTGCGCTGGAGGACGACGCCACCTATATCCGCGAGTGGCAACCGGTGCTGGTGCCGGGGCTGTTGCAGACGCCGCAGTACGCGGAGGCGGTGATCTCGGCGGGGCCCGACTATGTTGCGCCGGAGGTGATCGCGCAGCTGGTCAAGGTGCGCAGGGGGCGGCAGGCGAAGATCGGGGAGGGCGGGGCGTCGTACACCGCGATCATCTGGGAGGCGGTGATCGCGCATCCGCTGGTGAGTGTCGAGGTCCATCGCGAGCAGCTCGCCGCGATCCTTGAGGTCGGCCGGCGCAAGAACGTGACGGTGCAGGTGCTGCCGTTCAGCGCGGGGGCGCTGGCGGCGGCGAGTTCGGCGTTCTCGTCGTTCAGTTTCGACAACGAACCCGCCGCCGAGGCGGTCACGATGGAGAACCTCCGGGGCACGTCCGTCCTCGAAGCTCCCGAAGACCTCGCAGCTTACGGCAATACGTTCGACCTACTACGATCAGCAGCGTTGACGCCGGACGCCAGCTCGAAGTACCTGCGGGCCATAGTGCGGACCCTCAAGGAAGACTCATCGTGACGGACGTAGTGGGCCCCTTCCGGAGATCGTCGTACTCCGGACAGCAGGGCAACTGCGTCGAAGTCGCCCCCACCGCCCCCCAGGGCCGGACCGTCCGCGACAGCAAACACCCTGATGGGCCGTGGGTGACGGTGTCGCGGGACGGGTGGGAGGCGTTTGTGCGGCAGTTCGGGTGAGGTTTTCGGCCGTTGGGGGGTGAGGGGTGTCTGGGGGCGTGGGGGCATGGGTGGTGATGTGGCACTGGCATATTCATGTGGCATATTCACTCGTTTGGTTGAAGTGAGGGCCGATTCCGCGTAATCCGCGTACTCGTCCAACTACCGTCCGTCATATGGTTAGTTCGCCACACGATGCGATGCATCGGATCTTCCGGGACGACCCGGGACTGTTCGCCAGGCTCCTGCCGAGGGCCGGCATCGCTTTCCCTGAGTACTACTCGATCGATCCGCTGGACACCGACCTCACCGAGATCCGGCCGATGGAGCGCCGGGTGGACAGCCTGTTCCGGGTGCGGGCCGCCTCCGACGACGGGGGCTTCCTGCTCGCGGTCGAGGCGCAGGGGAAGAAGGACCCGGACAAGCGCAACAGCTGGACGTACTACTTGGCGTACTTGTATGCCAAGTACCGCCTGCCGCCTGTCCTGGTGGTTCTCTGCCGGGACAAGTCGACGGCGGCGTGGGCGATGGAGCCCATCCGGGTCGGTCCCGGCTTTCACACCAGCATGCATGTGTATCCGATGGTCCTCGGGCCCGGAAATCTGTCCGCGATCACGGATCCCGGCGAGGTGGCGGCGGATGTCCCGCTGGCCGTGTTCTCGGCGTTCGCCCACGCCAAGGACCCGGGGCTGCCTGCCATACTGGAGGCGCTGGCGGCCGGGATGAAGGCCAGTTCCGAGGCCGATGCGGGGCCCGCTGAGGGTCTGAGCATCGATATGTGGGCGGAGTACGTGGAGATTGGTCTGGGCACGGGCTCGGACCGAGACCTCTGGAGGCAATTGATGCGCAAATACACCCCCAACTTCCCCGGCAGCGGCACGCTCCTGGAGGAGACCTGGCTGGAAGGGCGGGCGAAGGGGCAGGAGGAGGGACGGGCTCAGGGCCTGGAGGAAGGCCGAGCCGAGAGCCGTAGGGAGGACATCCTCCGAATCCTCGCCGCCCGCACCATCGACGTCCCCGCCCCCGTCCGCGACCGCATCACCGCCGGTGCCGAACTCGATGTGCTGGACCGCTGGTTCGACCGCGCGCTGACCGTGACGGACGCCGATGAGCTGTTCGCCGAGGGCGACGAGGGCGCCGAGCAGGGCTAGGTCGCGTACCCGCGCGAAGAGCGCCCGGCGGAGTGGTCCCGCCGGGCGCCCTTCGGTGTTCTCCCGTGTGCCTGGGTCAGAGCTGCTCGATGACGTAGTCCACGCACTTCGTCAGGGCCTCGATGTCCGACGGCTCGATGGCCGGGAACATCGCCACGCGCAGCTGGTTGCGGCCGAGCTTGCGGTAGGGCTCGGTGTCGACGATGCCGTTGGCGCGCAGAACCTTGGCGACGGCGGTGGCGTCCACCTCGTCGCTGAAGTCGATCGTGCCGATGACCTGGGAGCGCTTGGCGGGGTCGGTGACGAAGGGGCTGGCGAACTTCACGTCCTCCGCCCAGCCGTACAGCGTCCGCGCGGAGGTGGCCGTACGGCGTACCGACCAGTCCAGGCCGCCCTGGCCGTTCAGCCACTCCAACTGCTCATTGAGGAGGAAGAGGGTGGCGAGCGCGGGGGTGTTGTACGTCTGATTCTTGCGGGAGTTGTCGATCGCCGTCGGCAGCGAGAAGAACTCCGGGACGTGCCGCCCCGAGGCGTGGACGCGCTCCGCGCGCTCGATCGCCGCCGGGGAGAAGACGCCGAGCCACAGTCCGCCGTCGGACGCGAAGGACTTCTGCGGGGCGAAGTAGTAGACGTCGGTCTCGGCGATGTCGACCGGGAGGCCGCCCGCGCCGGACGTGGCGTCCACCAGCACCAGCGCGCCCTCGTCGGCGCCCGCGACCCGCTTGATGGGCATCGCGACACCGGTCGAGGTCTCGTTGTGGGTGAAGGCGTAGACGTCGACGCCGGCCGACGCCGCCGCCTCCGGGTGGGTACCGGGGTCGGCGGTGATGACCTCCGGGTCCGCCAGCCACGGCGCCAGCTTGGCCGCCTTCGCGAACTTCGAGCTGAACTCGCCGAAGCTCAGGTGCTGCGACTTGTTCTCGATCAGGCCGTGCGTCGCGATGTCCCAGAACGCCGTGGAGCCGCCGTTGCCGAGGATCACCTCGTAGCCGTCGGGGAGCTGGAACAGCTCGCGGATGCCGTCCCGCACCGAGCCGACCAGGTTCTTGACCGGGGCCTGGCGGTGGGAGGTGCCCAGCAGAGAGGTACCGGTGGCGGCGAGGGCGTCCAGCGCCTCGACACGCACCTTGGAGGGGCCAGCGCCGAATCGACCGTCGGCGGGCTTGATGTCAGCGGGAATCTGGATGTCGGCCACGACCCGCAGGCTATCCGGTGGGCGAAACCGGGCGGAACCGTGTCCGTCGGGTGAGACGAGCGCGGGTCGGCCCGCTCGGGCGGCTCAAGGGGCGGGGTTCTTCTCAACGGGCGGGGCTCTCCTCGTCCTCGCCCTGCTCCTCGCTCTGCGCCTCGCCCTCCTCCGCGGTCGTCCGGCTCGCCAGGCGTTCGTATCGCTGCCGGGCCGCCTGCGGTGTGCCGAGCCCCAGTCCGAAGGCGACCTCCTGCCAGGTCATGCCCCGGCCTCTGGCCATCTGGAGCAGTCCGGTCTCCAGTTCGTCCAGCTCACCCCGGACCAGCGGTACGAGGCTCAGCGCGGCGGTGATGTCCGCCCGGTCGACCTCGGGCTCCCCCTCCTCCCGCAGGGCGGCCCCGCTGAGCAGGAACGACACCAGCCGGACGGCCTCGTGCGGGCCGAGGAAGGAGGGGTGGGTCTGGCGGGCCCGCTGGGTGTCGGTGGCGGCGTGGCGCTCGGCGATCCGGAGGAGGGAGGCGTACACGCGCTGGGCTCGGGCCTGTTCGGGGTGGGGCGGGGTGAAGGGGTCGGTCATGGGATCAGCGTGCGCCATGGCGCATGTTGATGTCAACGGGATATGTTGAACGAACCGTTCAATGGTGGTGTGACAAATGAGGGGCCCCTGTGGACAACTCGACGTCACTGTCCGTCACCGCGTGCATTCTTGACCCATGACGACGGATCACACGGATCAAACAGATCGCATGGATCAGACAGATCACATGGATCGAACGGATCACACGGATCTCGAAGCACAGTTGCGCAAGGCCGTCCGGGGCGAGGTCGGGTTCGGCGCGGGCGCCCGTGCGCTGGTCACCATGGACGCGTCCAACTACCGGCGCGTCCCGGTGGGGGTGGTGGCGCCCAGAGACGCCGACGATGTGGCGGCGGTGCTGGACGTGTGCCGGGCGTACGGCGTGCCCGTCGTCCCGCGCGGGGGCGGTACGTCGATCGCCGGGCAGGCCACCGGCACGGGCGTGGTGCTGGACTTCACCCGGCACATGAACCGCCTGGTCTCCCTGGACCTGTCGGCCCGTACCGCCGTCGTGCAGCCGGGGCTGGTCCTGGACCGGCTCCAGGAGGCCGCCGCCCCGCACGGACTGCGCTTCGGCCCCGACCCGTCCACCCACAGCCGCTGCACCCTCGGCGGGATGATCGCCAACAACTCCTGCGGCTCCCACTCGGTGGCGTGGGGCACGACGGCGGACAGTGTGCGGGAGCTGAGCGTGCTCACCGCGCGGGGCCGGGCCCTGCGGCTGGGGCAGCGGTGGGCCGGGGCGCCGGACGGTCTGCGCGCGCTGGTCGAGCGGGAAGCGGAGGCCGAGCGGCTCCGGACCGGCTTCCCCGACCTGCCCCGCCGTATCTCCGGCTACGCCCTCGACGCGCTGCTCCCGGAGCGGGGCGCGGATGTCGCCCGTTCGTTCTGCGGCTCCGAGGGCACCCTCGGGGTGCTCACCGAGGCGGTGGTGAGCCTGGTGGAGACCCCGCCCGCCCGAGCCCTGGCGGTGCTCGGGTACGGGGACGAGAGCGCCGCCGCCGAGGCCGCCCCCGCCCTGCTGCCGCTCGGGCCGCTGACGGTGGAGGGCATGGCCGCCGATCTGGTGCGGGATCGGTCCGACCCCTCGGCGGGGCTGCCGCGCGGCGGTGCCTGGCTCTTCGTCGAGACCGGAGGGGGCACGGCGGCCGAGGCCCGCGCGGCGGCCGACCGTGTCGTCCGCGCCGCCGACGCCCTCGACGCCCGGGTGATCACCGACCCGGCCGGACAGCGCGCCCTGTGGCGCATCCGCGAGGACGCGGCGGGTACGGCGACGAGGATGCCGGACGGCACGGAAGCCTGGCCCGGCTGGGAGGACTGCGCGGTCCCGCCCGCCCGTCTCGGCCCCTATCTGCGCGACTTCCGCGCCCTGCTGGCCGCCCACGCGCTGCGCGGCACCCCGTACGGCCACTTCGGGGACGGCTGCGTCCATGTCCGGATCGACTTCGACCTGCTGACCGGGCCCGGCATCGCCCGCTTCCGCCGCTTCTCCGAGGAACTGGCGGCGCTGGTCGTCGCGCACGGCGGCTCGCTCTCCGGGGAGCACGGCGACGGACAGGCCCGCGCGGAGCTGCTCCCCGTGATGTACGGGCCGGAGATGGTGACCCTCTTCGAGCGGGTCAAGGGCGTCTGGGACCCGGACGGCCTGCTCAACCCGGGGATCCTGGTCCGGCCCGCGCCGCTGGACGCCAACCTGCGGTTCGCGCCGCTGCCCCGCGAGCCGGTCGAGGTGGCCTTCGGCTACCCGGCCGACGGAGGTGACTTCTCGGCCGCCGTCCGCCGCTGCGTGGGCGTCGCCAAGTGCCGGACGACCACGGCCACCGGGTCCGCCGTGATGTGCCCGTCCTTCCGGGCGACCGGCGAGGAGGCGCACTCGACGCGGGGTCGGGCCCGGCTGCTGCACGAGATGCTCGCCGGGGAGGTGGTGACGGACGGCTGGCGCTCCACCGAGGTACGGGACGCGCTCGATCTGTGCCTGTCCTGCAAGGGGTGCCGCTCGGACTGCCCGGTCGGCGTCGACATGGCCACCTACAAGGCGGAGTTCCTGCACCACCACTACGCCGGGCGCCGCAGGCCCGCCGCCCACTACACGCTGGGGCGGCTCCCGTTCTGGCTGCGCTGGACCGCCCGGACCCGGACGGCGTGGCTGGTCAACGCCCTCAGCGCGGTGCCGCCGCTGGCCCGGCTCGGCAAGCGGCTCGCCGGGGTCGACGGCGGCCGGGCGGTACCCCGCCTGGCGCGGCGCACCTTCAGCCGCTGGTGGGAGGCGCGGCGCGGACGGACCCGGGCCCGATCGGGCGCCGAGCTGGTCATCCTCTGGCCGGACACCTTCACCGAGCATCTCTCCCCGTCCGTCGGCGAGGCGGCCGTACGGGTCCTGGAGGCCGCCGGGCTGCGGGTCGCGCTCCCGCCGACGGTCCACTTCAAGCGCCCGCCCATCGGCGACGGCATCTCCGTCGCCCTCGACCCGATGACCCTGCTGCGGGGCCGGGGCCGGGTCTGCTGCGGGCTCACCTATATCTCCACCGGTCAGCTCGACCGCGCCCGCGCGGTGCTGCGCCGCACCCTCGACCTGATGGAACCGGTGCTGGAGACGGACGCCCCGGTCGTCGTCCTGGAGCCGAGCTGTGCGGCGGCGCTCCGCACCGATCTGCCCGAACTGCTCCCCGACGACCCCAGAGCGGCACGGCTGGCCACCCGGGTACGCACCTTCGCCCAGACCCTGGAGGAGCACGCCCCGCACTGGACACCGCCCCGCCTCGACCGCCCGGCGGCCGGCCAGACCCACTGCCACCAGCACGCGGTCCTGGGCGACGCGGCCGAGCGCCGGCTCCGCGCGGCGGCGGGACTGACCGGCGACCTGTCCGGCGGCTGCTGCGGCCTGGCCGGAAACTTCGGCTTCGAACGGGGACACGCGGAGGTCTCCCGGGCCTGCGCGGAGGAACAGCTCCTGCCGTCGCTGCGGGCGGCGACGGACGGGGAGACGGTGGTCCTGGCGGACGGCTACTCCTGCCGAACCCAGCTGGAGCAGCTGGCGGGGGTGCGGGGGCGGCATCTGGCGGAGGTGCTGGCGGAGGCGCTCGCGGAAGGGCTGGCGGAGGGGCTCGTGGAGGGGCTGGAGCCCGGGGAGACGTGAGGAGCGTGACACCCACGTCAGTGGCATACCCGGTTCACACGCCTGACTTAGTCCACTACCCTGGACTGAAAAGTCCACGGCAATGAACATTCCCTGCCGACCGGCACCCACCAACAGCCGCCCACACCGAGCCTTTTGGAACGCCCTGTGACCTCCCCCGACACCACCACCCCCATCGCCTCTGCCTCCGTCTCCGCTCCCTCCCGCCCGGCATCCGCCGGACGCGGACCCGGCCGCCGGGGTTCGCTGGGGCCGGTCGGGCTGGTGCTGGCGGGCGGGCTGTCGGTGCAGTTCGGCGGGGCGCTGGCGGTGACCCTGATGCCCAGGGCCGGGGCGCTCGGGATCGTCACCCTGCGGCTGGCGGTGGCGGCGATCGTGCTGCTGATCATCTGCCGCCCCAAGGTGCGGGGGTACGTCCGGGCCGACTGGGTCACGGTGATCGTCTTCGGGCTCACCATGGCCGGGATGAACGGCCTCTTCTACCAGGCCGTGCACCGCATCCCGCTGGGCCCTGCGGTCACCCTGGAAGTGCTCGGCCCGCTCGCCCTCTCGGTCATCGCCTCCCGCAGAGCCATCAACTTCGTCTGGGCCGGGCTGGCCCTCGCCGGGGTGTTCCTGCTGGGCGGCGGCGGCTTCGACACCCTCGACCCGGTCGGCGCGGCCTTTGCGCTGGGGGCGGGGGTGATGTGGGCGGCGTACATCGTCTTCAGCGCGCGGACCGGACGCCGGTTCCCGCAGGCGGACGGGCTCGCCCTGGCGATGGCGGTGGCGGCGGTGCTGTTCCTGCCGCTGGGCATCGCGGAGTCCGGCATGAAGCTGCTGGAACCGGAGATCCTGCTGCTCGGCGGCGCGGTGGCGCTGCTGTCCTCGGTCCTGCCCTACACTCTCGAACTCCTCGCCCTGCGCCGCCTGCCCGCCCCGACCTTCGCCATCCTGATGAGCCTGGAGCCGGCCATCGCGGCGACGGCGGGTTTCCTGGTCCTGGACCAGGCCCTCGCCGCGACGGAGGCGGCAGCGATCGCCCTGGTCATCGCGGCGAGCATGGGGGCGGTGCGGACGCAGGTGGGGCGGGGTCGGGGGAAGGGCATCCGGAAGGGAAGAGGAAGAGGAGGAAGAAGAGGAGAGGGGACTCTTTCTCCGGACTCCGCGAGTTCCCCGGACTACGCGGACTACGCGGACTACTCGGATTCCTCAGGTTCCTCAGGTTCCTCAGATCCGACGCGGCGCCCGGCTGGGCTCGGCGGCGACTAGAGTCGGCAGCGGTGACCGGTGGAACCGCCGTGGACGCGAAGGGAACGCCAGCATGGGCTTGGAGCACACCAGGGCAGCCGGTGACCGGCCGCTGATCCCCCGCCCGGAGCGGACTCCCGACGCCCTGCGCGCGGCCTGCGCCGTTGTCGCCCCGCAGCTTCTGCCCGCCTTTGACCAGGCCAAGGACCAGGCACTCGCGGAGGCGGTGGAACACGGCTCACTCGCCCCCGTGCACGCGTGCCTGTGGCACTGGTCGGCGCTGATCGAGATCGAGCGGCACCCTCGGACGGCGAAGGAGTACCACCGGGCCGAGTACCTGGCCCAGCTCGCCACATCTCCGGAAGAGGCGCGCGGGCACCTGGCCGACGCGGCCGGAATCTACCGCGATGCCGCGCAGGCGGTGCGGGAGGCGTGACCTGGACGTGGGAGTACGTCCCTGATGAGGAGACGGTGGCCTCCGGCGCGCCATCGGCCTTCCTCGCGGAGGTCGAGAAGAAGGCCGAGGAGTTGGTCCGGGCCGCGGAGGCACTCCATCTGCACGGCCCGTCGTGGCAGGGCACGGACGAGGGCGCCAGGCATGCGTTTGTCGCCGGTGGCTTCTTCGTCTACATGGTCACGCCGCGCACGGAACTCGTGAGTATCTGGCAGATCACGCCCGATCCGCTGTGAGAACGAGCCCGGAAGGGGACGAGACCTGTGGAGGCGACGGCGATGAGAATGGTGGCGGCGATGGCCCGCCGGGAGCCCGGCAGCATGGAACCGCTGCTCGATCTGCTGCCGGACGCCTTTCCCTGGGTCCGGTTTCTGCCGGAGCCGGATCTGCACGCCTTCGCCGTCGAACTGGTCGACACCATGCGCGCCGCGGACTCGGTCGGCAACAGTGCGTCCGTCGCGCAACTGCTCATCGCCTGGCGGCACACCGCAGAGGCGCACTCGGACCCGGAACTGCTGGCCGCGCTGACCCGCGACGGGGAGGACTACGGGCCGGTGCCTGATCCACGGGATGTCGTTATGTGACTGCCGACTCCGGGGGCCATGAGGCCCACGGGCCACGGACCGGCGCTGAGCCGTGCCCGTGGCCGACGGGTCACACCCGACCGGCGGCAAGAACCCCCCGCGAGGCCGCGGCCACGAACGTGGAGAACGCTTCCACCGTGACGGTGAGGGCTCCGTGGGAGGGGTTCTTGGAGTCGCGGATGGCTATGTGAGGAGTGAGGGCGGCGGCTTCGAGGCATTGCCCGCCGGTGTCGCCGCTGTGGGTGGATGCACGCCATGTGGCTGTGCCGAGGGGCAGGCACTCGACGCAGTCCCCGCCGTTGCTGCCGCTGTGGGTGGACTTGTGCCAGGTGGCTGCGCCGAGAGGCGTGCATTCGACGCAGTCGCCACCGGTGCCGCCGCTGTGAGGCGACTTGCGCCACGTGGCCGCGTTCAGTGGGGCGCACTCGATGCACTCGCCTCCGGTGTCGCCGCTGTAAGACGACTTACGCCAGGTTGCGCCCGTCAAGTTCAGGTTGGTCTCCATACCGGTCCTCCATCACGCGGACGATCAAAGCCGCCGAATCAGAAGAACCAACCCCACCAGCCGTGAGAACGTCCCGTCCGTGTCCAGCGCCGCGTCCACGCGTTCGGAGAAATCGCGTTGGGGGACCCTCAGCCCTGTCTCGATCTGGCAGATCAGGGAGCCCGTGCAGAAGACGATCGAGCCCAGTTGGGACTGGGTCGGTCCCGCTGCCTCCCGGCGGCGGCGTAACTCGCTGCCGTAGTAGCTCAAGGGGGACGCGGTGGGGTCCAGTTGGCGGATGGGCATGTCGGTACCCCCTCCATGACTGAGCGTAGCCATTCGGATGCGTACAGATGTGAAAGTTGCCCGAAGAGAAAATCAGGCAGGCGTGCTTGATTTGTTCTTCGCCCGCTGCCACTCTCGTCCCCATGGCCGACCCGACGCCCGTCTTTGATGATCTGTGCGCGGAGAGTGAGCAACTCGACCTGATGGTGGGGGAGTTGAGTGGGGAGCGGTGGGCGTTGCCCACTCCCGCGCCGCGCTGGACCGTTGCCCATCAGATCGCGCATCTCGCCTGGACCGACCGCGCCGCGCTGCTCAGCATGACCGATCGGGACGGGTTCCGGGGGGTGGTGGAGGAGGCCCTCGCCGCGCCGGACACCTTCGTCGATGCCGGAGCCGAGGCGGGCGCCGCGCTGCCGCCACCCGAACTGCTGGCGCGCTGGCGGGAAGGGCGGGCCGCGCTCGACCGGGCCCTGAGAGCATCCCCGCCCGGCGCCCGTTTTCCCTGGTACGGGCCGCCCATGTCCGTCGGCTCGATGGCCACCGGACGGATCATGGAGACCTGGGCGCACGGCCAGGACATCGCGGACGCGCTCGGTGTCGTCCGCGAGCCCACCGACCGGCTGCGGCATGTCGCGCGGATCGGGGTCCGGGCCCGGGACTTCGCCTTCGGGACGCATGGGCTGGCGGCTCCGGCGGAGGAGTTCCGGGTGGAGTTGACCGCCCCGTCGGGAGGGGCGTGGGCCTACGGGCCCGAGGGCGCCGCCCAGCGGGTCACCGGGCCCGCGCTCGACTTCTGTCTGCTCGTCACCCAGCGTGCCCATCGCGACGACCTCGATGTCCGGGCCGATGGGCGGGACGCCGACACCTGGCTGGACATCGCCCAAGCCTTCGCCGGACCCCCCGGCGCCGGGCGCCCGGCGAGGACAGGGGGAGGGGATCACCGGTGAGCACGCCGCCCGTCCTCCGGATCGGCAACGCCTCCGGCTTCTACGGTGACCGTTTCGACGCCGTCCGCGAGATGCTCACCGGCGGTCCGCTCGACGTCCTCACCGGTGACTATCTCGCCGAGCTGACCATGCTGATCCTCGGCCGGGACCGGCTCAAGGACCCCGGCGCCGGATACGCCCGTACCTTTCTGCGGCAACTGGAGGACACCCTCGGCCTCGCCCACGAGCGGGGCGTCCGGATCGTCACCAACGCCGGTGGGCTCAACCCGGCGGGCCTCGCCGACGCCGTACGGAAGCTGGCCGACCGGCTCGGCGTGCCTGTGCGCGTCGCGCATGTGGAAGGGGACGATCTCACCGCGCCCGCCCACCCCGGGACACTCACCACACTCACACCACCCGTCCACCCCGGCACCCTCGCCGCCCACGCCTACCTCGGCGGGTTCGGGATCGCCGCCTGTCTGCGGGAGGGCGCCGACATCGTGGTGACGGGGAGGGTGAGCGATGCCGCACTCGTCAGCGGGCCCGCCGCCGCGCACTTCGGGTGGGGGCCGGGGGAGTACGACCGGCTCGCGGGGGCCGTCGTCGCCGGGCATGTGCTGGAGTGCGGGACGCAGGCCACCGGGGGCAATTACGCCTTCTTCGCCGAGGGGGGCGCGGACGTCCGGCGGCCCGGGTTCCCGCTCGCCGAGATCCATGCCGACGGGTCCAGCGTCATCACCAAACACCCCGGCACCGGCGGTTTCGTCGACCTCGGGACGGTCACCGCGCAACTGCTCTACGAGACGGGCGGCGCCCGCTACGCCGGGCCGGATGTCACCGCGCGACTGGACACCGTACGGCTGGCGCGGGACGGGGTGGACCGGGTGCGGATCGAGGGGGTGCGGGGGGAGGCTCCGCCGCCGACGCTCAAGGTCGGGCTCAACCGGCTCGGCGGATTCCGCAACGAGGTCGTCTTCGTGCTCACCGGGTTGGATGTCGAGGCCAAGGCGGAGCTGGTGAAGGGGCAGGTGGAGGAGGGCATGGCGCAGGCCAGGCCCGCCGGGGTGCGGTGGGAGCTGGTCCGTACCGATCGGGCCGACGCGGACACCGAGGAGACGGCGAGTGCGCTGCTGCGGCTCGTCGTGCGCGACCCGGACGAGCGGAAGGTCGGGCGGGCGTTCAGCGGGGCGGCGGTGGAGCTGGCGCTCGGCAGTTACCCCGGGTTCCATGTGCTCGCGCCCCCGGGGAAGGGCTCGCCCTATGGGGTGTTCGGGGCGGAGTACGTGCCGCAGGGTGCCGTCCGGCAGGTGGCGGTGCTCCATGACGGGCGCCGGGTGGAGGTCGCGCCGGCCGCCGACACCCTCGTCCTCGATGCCGTCCCGGAGCCGTCGCTGCCCGAGCCGTTGTCGCCCGCCGGGCCGACCCGGCGCGCGCCGCTCGGGCTGGTCGCCGGGGCCCGGAGCGGGGACAAGGGCGGGGACGCCAATGTCGGGGTGTGGGTGCGGAGCGAGGACGCGTGGCGGTGGCTGGTGCATGAGTTGACCGTCGAGCGGGTCCGGGAGTTGCTGCCTGAGGCGCGGGAACTGCCCGTCACTCGGCATGTGCTGCCCCGGCTGCGGGCGCTGAACTTCGTCGTGGAGGGGATTCTCGGGGAAGGGGTCGCCGCGCGGGCCCGGTTCGATCCGCAGGGCAAGGGGCTGGGGGAGTGGCTCCGCTCCCGGCATCTGGACATTCCGGAGGCGATTTTGGGGGCGACTGAGGATTCCGGGCGGGCCGGGCGAGGCGGGCGTGCCGTGAACCCCGCGCACCCCCTAAGTCCCGCGCACCCCGCGCACCCCGTGAGTCCCGCCCACCCCGTGAGCCCCACTCCCCCCACGAACTCCGCGCCGGAGGCCACCCCATGACCATTCTCAACACCACCCTCGACCCCACCGGCCCCGATCACCGGGCGCACCGCGCCGCCATGCTCGACAAGCTCGCCGAGTTGGACGCCGAGCATGCCAAGGCGCTGGCCGGGGGCGGGGAGAAGTCTGTGCGGCGGCATCGGGGGCGCGGCAAGCTGCTCGCCCGGGAGCGGATCGAACTGCTGCTCGACCCCGACACCCCGTTCCTGGAGCTGTCGCCGCTGGCCGCCTGGGGGAGCGACTACGCGGTGGGGGCGTCGCTGGTCACCGGGATCGGGGTGGTGGCGGGCGTGGAGTGCCTGGTCACGGCCAATGATCCGACCGTGCGCGGCGGCGCCAGCAACCCCTGGAGCCTGAAGAAGGCCCTGCGCGCCCATGACATCGCGCTCGCCAACCGGCTGCCCGTCATCAGCCTGGTGGAGTCGGGCGGCGCCGATCTGCCGTCGCAGAAGGAGATCTTCATCCCCGGCGGGGCGATCTTCCGGGACCTCACCCGGCTCTCCGCCGCCGGGATCCCCACCACCGCCGTCGTCTTCGGGAACTCGACCGCCGGGGGCGCCTACATCCCCGGGATGTCCGATCACGTGATCATGGTCAAGGAACGGGCCAAGGTGTTCCTCGGCGGCCCGCCGCTGGTCAAGATGGCGACCGGCGAGGAGAGCGACGACGAGTCGCTGGGCGGCGCCGAGATGCACGCCCGTACCTCCGGACTCGCCGACCACCTCGCCATGGACGAGCCCGATGCCCTGCGCCGGGCCCGCCGGGTCGTCGCCCGCCTCAACCACCGCAAGGCGTACGAGGACCCGGGCCCGGCCGAGCCGCCGAAGTACGACTCCGAGGAACTCCTCGGCATCGTCCCCGGCGACCTCCGGATCCCCTTCGATCCGCGCGAGGTGATCGCCCGGATCGTGGACGGCTCCGACTTCGACGAGTTCAAGCCGCTCTACGGGACCAGTCTCGCCACCGGCTGGGCGCGGCTGCACGGCTACCCCGTCGGCATCCTCGCCAACGCCCAGGGCGTGCTGTTCAGCGCCGAGTCGCAGAAGGCCGCCCAGTTCATCCAGCTCGCCAACCAGCGGGACATCCCGCTGATCTTCCTCCACAACACCACCGGCTACATGGTCGGCCAGGAGTACGAGCAGGGCGGGATCATCAAACATGGCGCGATGATGATCAACGCGGTCAGCAACAGCCGCGTCCCGCATCTGTCCGTGCTCCTGGGCGCCTCGTACGGGGCCGGGCACTACGGGATGTGCGGGCGGGCCTACGAGCCGCGGTTCCTGTTCGCCTGGCCGAGCGCCAAGTCCGCCGTCATGGGGCCGCAGCAGCTCGCCGGGGTCCTGTCGATCGTCGCCCGCCAGTCGGCCGCCGCGAAGGGGCAGCCGTACGACGAGGAGGCGGATGCCGCGCTGCGCGCGATGGTGGAGCGGCAGATCGAGTCGGAGTCGCTGCCCCTGTTCCTGTCGGGGCGGCTGTACGACGACGGGGTCATCGACCCGCGCGACACCCGAACTGTCCTCGGCCTGTGCCTGTCCGCCGTGCACACCGCCCCCTACGAGGGCGTACGCGGCGGCTTCGGCGTCTTCCGGATGTGAGGCCCACGATGAGCACGAGTACGAGTACGAGTACGAGTACGAGCGAGATGTCGGTGATTTCCGCGCTGTTGGTCGCCAACCGGGGCGAGATCGCCGTCCGGATCTTCCGTACCTGCCGTGAGCTGGGCATCCGGACCGTCGCGGTGTACTCGGACGCCGACGCGGGCGCCCTGCACACCCGGCTGGCCGATGACGCCGTACGGCTGCCGGGGGCCGCGACCGGTGACACCTATCTGCGGGGCGGGCTGATCGTGGAGGCGGCGCTGGCGGCCGGTGCCGATGCCGTGCACCCCGGTTACGGCTTCCTCTCCGAGAACCCGGACTTCGCGCGGGCGGTCCTGGACGCGGGGCTGACCTGGGTCGGGCCGCCGCCGGAGGCGATCGAGGCGATGGCCTCCAAGACCCGCGCCAAGGAGCTGCTGGGGCTCGCCCCGCTCGGCCTCGGCGAGGTCGGTGAGGCCGACCTCCCGGTGCTGGTCAAGGCGGCGGCGGGCGGCGGCGGGCGCGGGATGCGGATCGTGCGCGAACTGGCCGGACTGGACGCGGCGCTGGAGGGCGCCCGCGCGGAGGCGGCGAGCGCGTTCGGCGACGGCGAGGTGTTCGTCGAGCCGTACATCGAGCACGGCCGCCATGTCGAGGTGCAGCTCCTCGCCGACAGCCACGGCACGGTGTGGACGCTCGGCACCCGTGACTGCTCGCTCCAGCGCCGCCATCAGAAGGTGATCGAGGAGGCCCCGGCGCCGGGTCTCGGCCCCGACCTCACCGGCGAGCTGTACGCGCTGGCCGAGCGCGCCGCCCGCCGGGTCGGTTACGTCGGCGCCGGGACCGTGGAGTTCCTGGTCGCCGACGGCCGGGCGCACTTCCTGGAGATGAACACCCGCCTCCAGGTCGAACACCCCGTCACCGAGGCGGTGTTCGGCCTGGACCTGGTCGCCGAGCAGCTCCGGATCGCCGAGGGCCACGCCCTGCCGCCGGAGCCGCCGCCCGCGCGCGGGCACGCCGTCGAGGCCCGCCTCTACGCCGAGGACCCGGCCCGCGACTGGACGCCCGGGACCGGCACCCTGCACCGCCTCGCCGTGCCCGGCGCGGTCCGCCTGGACACCGGGTACGCGGACGGCGACGACATCCCCGTCCACTACGACCCGATGCTCGCCAAGGCCGTCGCCCACGCCCCCACCCGCGCGGAGGCGCTGCGCAGGCTGTCCGGCGCCCTGGACCGGGCCGAGATCCACGGCCCGCCCACCAACCGCGACCTCCTCGTCCGCTCCCTGCGCCACCCGGAGTTCACGGCCGCCCGCATGGACACCGGCTTCTACGACCGCCACCTCCCCGACCTCACCACCCCCGCCCCCGACCCCCACGCCCCGCTCGCCGCCGCCCTCGCCGACGCCCACGGCCGCTCCCGCTTCGGCGCCTTCCGCAACGTCCCCTCCCAGCCCCGGACCAAGCGCTATCTGATGGCCGGCGAGGAACACGAGGCCGCCTACCGCCCGACGCGCGGGGGCGGCTGGGAGGCGGAGGGCGTACGGGTGGTGTCGGTGGAGGCGGGGAGGGTGGTGCTGGAGGTGGCGGGTGTACGGCGTACGTACACCGTGGCGCGCTACGGCGACCGGATCCACGTCAACAACACCTCCCTGACCGCGCTGCCCCGCTTCCCCGACCCCACCCCCCAGCACGCGCCGGGGTCCCTGCTGGCCCCGATGCCGGGGACGGTGATCCGGGTGGCCGAGGGCCTGGCGGAGGGCGCCCCGGTGAAGGCGGGCGAGCCACTGCTGTGGCTGGAGGCGATGAAGATGGAACACCGGATCACGGCCCCCGTGACGGGGACTCTGCACGCCCTGCACGTCACGCCGGGACAGCAGGTGCGGGTGGACACACTGCTGGCGGTGGTCCAGCCGACCCCTTAGGCCCAGCCGACCCCATAGGGGCCGCCCGACCCCTTAGGGGCCAGCCACAACGAAACCCGCACCCGAAGGGACGGACATGCCCACTCTCGCCGGATCCGAATCCGAGGAACACCAGGCCCTCCGCGCCGCCGTGGCCGCCCTCGGCGCCCATCACGGCCCCGCCTACAACCGCGAAGCCCTCTGGGCCGAAGCCGGAAAACTCGGCTACCTCGGCGTCAACCTCCCCGAAGCCTACGGAGGCGGCGGCGGAGGCATATCCGAACTCTCCATCGTTCTGGAAGAACTCGGCACCGCGGGCGCCCCCCTCCTCATGCTGGTCGTCTCCCCGGCGATCTGCGGCACGGTCATCGCCCGCTTCGGCACCGACGCCCAGAAGCGGACCTGGCTGCCGGGCCTGGCCGACGGCTCGAAGACAATGGCGTTCGGCATCACGGAACCCGACGCCGGTTCCAACTCCCACCGCATCACCACCACCGCCCGCCGCGACGGCGACACCGGCGACTGGCTCCTCACCGGCCGCAAGGTCTTCATCTCCGGCGTCGACCTCGCCGACGCGGTCCTGATCGTCGGCCGGACGGAGGACTCCCGCACCGGCCGTCTCAAGCCCTGCCTCTTCATCGTCCCGAGGGACGCCCCCGGCTTCACCCGGCACCCCATCGACATGGAACTCCAGGCCGCGGAGAAGCAGTTCGAGCTGGTCCTGGAGGATGTACGGCTGCCGCCGGAGGCGCTGGTGGGCGACGAGGACGCCGGACTGCTCCAGCTCTTCGCCGGGCTGAACCCGGAGCGGATCATGACGGCCGCGTTCGCGATCGGCATGGGCCGCTACGCGCTCGCCAAGGCCGTCGACTACGCCCGGGAGCGGACCGTCTGGAACGCCCCGATCGGCGCCCACCAGGCCATCGCCCACCCCCTCGCCCAGGCGCACATCGAGCTGGAACTCGCCCGGCTGATGATGCGGCACGCGGCGGCGCTGTACGACGCGGGCGACGACCTGGGCGCGGGGGAGGCGGCGAACATGGCGAAGTACGCGGCCGGGGAGGCATGTGTGAAGGCGGTCGACCAGGCCGTGCACACCCTCGGCGGCAATGGGCTGACCCGTGAGTTCGGGCTGGCCCGGCTGATCACGGCGGCGCGGGTGGCCCGGATCGCGCCGGTGAGCCGGGAGATGATCCTCAACTTCGTCTCCCACCAGAGCCTGGGCCTGCCGAAGTCGTACTGAGCCGTACTGAGCGTCGTACTCAGCCGTACTGAGTTGTACCGAGTTGTACTGAGCCGCACCGGGCCATACCGGGCCATATCGACCGACCATGTGGAGTGTGGAAGGAGCCGTCGATGTTCCGCAGCGTGTACCCCGACGTACCGCCGATAGAACTGCCCATCCATGACGCCGTGCTGGGCCGGGCCGCCGCGTTCGGGGACGCGCCCGCCCTGGTCGACGGCACCGACGGCACCACCCTCAGCTATGAGCAACTGGACCGCTTCCACCGCCGGGTCGCCGCGGGGCTCGCGGACGCGGGGGTGCGCAAGGGCGATGTCCTCGCCCTGCACAGCCCGAACACGGTGGCGTTCCCGACCGCGTTCTACGCCGCCACGCGCGCGGGCGCCTCGGTGACGACGGTGCATCCGCTGGCCACGGCGGCGGAGTTCGCCAAGCAGCTCGCGGACTGCGCGGCGCGCTGGATCGTCACCGTGTCCCCGCTGCTGCCGGTGGCCAGGGAGGCGGCCGAGCGGGCGGGCGGGGTGCGGGAGATCTTCGTCTGCGACAGCGCGCCCGGCCACCGCTCGCTGATCGACATGCTGGCGTCCACCGCGCCCGAGCCGTCCGTCGCCCTTGACCCGGTGACGGACGTGGCCGTCCTGCCGTACTCCTCCGGGACCACCGGCACGCCCAAGGGTGTGATGCTCACCCACCGCCAGATCGCCACCAATCTGGCCCAGCTGACGACGTCCGTGATCCCGTCGGGCCCCGGGGACCGGATCCTCGCCGTGCTCCCGTTCTTCCACATCTACGGTCTGACCGCGCTGATGAACTCCCCGCTCCAGCAGGGCGCCACGGTCGTCGTCCTGCCCCGCTTCGATCTGGAGACCTTCCTCGCGGCGATCCAGAACCACCGCATCACCGGCCTGTACGTCGCCCCGCCGATCGTCCTCGCCCTCGCCAAGCACCCCCGGGTCGCCGACTACGACCTCACCTCCCTGCGGTACGTCATCAGCGCCGCCGCGCCCCTGGACGCGTCCCTCGCCCTGGCCTGCGCCCGGCGGCTGAACCTGCCGCCGGTGGGTCAGGCGTACGGCATGACGGAACTCTCCCCGGGCACCCATGTCGTCCCCCTGGACGCGATGCGCGAGGCGCCGCCGGGGACGGTCGGGCGGCTGATCCCCAGCACCGAGATGCGGATCGTGTCCCTGGACGAGCCCGGCCGGGACCTCGGCCCCGGGGAGTCCGGCGAGATCCTGATCCGCGGCCCCCAGGTGATGAAGGGCTATCTGGGCCGGCCCGACGCCACCGCCGCGATGATCGACCCGGAGGGCTGGCTGCACACCGGGGACGTCGGCCATGTCGACGAGGGCGGCTGGCTG
The DNA here is from genome assembly GCF_040609715.1 of Streptomyces sp. NPDC004610. Taxonomy (NCBI): domain Bacteria; kingdom Bacillati; phylum Actinomycetota; class Actinomycetes; order Kitasatosporales; family Streptomycetaceae; genus Streptomyces; species Streptomyces sp. NPDC004610. The sequence continues at coordinate 227,382 of NZ_JBEXLA010000007.1, forward strand.
TTCGTGGTCGACCGGGTGAAGGAACTCATCAAGTACAAGGGCTTCCAGGTCGCCCCCGCCGAACTGGAGGCCCTGCTCCTCACCCACCCCGGCATCGCCGACGCGGCCGTCATCGGCGTCCAGGACGAACAGGGCGGCACCGAGGTCCCGCACGCCTACGTCGTCCCCCAGCCGTCCGCCGCCGACCTGAGCGCGGGGGAGGTGATGATGTACGTCGCCGAGCGCGTCGCGCCCTACAAGCGGGTGCGCGGGGTGACGTTCATCGAGGGCGTGCCCCGCGCCGCCTCCGGCAAGATCCTCCGACGCGAACTGAGGCAGCGCCCATGACGAGCGAGCCCACGGCACCCGAGCCCACGGCGCCCGAGCCCACGGCATCCGTGCCCAAGGCGCCCGTGCCCAAGGCGCCCGTGCCCAAGGCGCCCGTGCCCAAGGCGCCCGTGCCCACGGCATCCGAGCCCACGGCATCCGAGCCCAAGGCGCCCGTGCCCACGGCATCCGAGCCGACAACAACCCCCGTACCCCTCATCGCCCGCACCCGCGAGCGAGGCGTCGAGACCCTCGCCCTGGACTCGCCGGGCAACCGCAACGCCCTGTCCGCGCCCCTGGTCGCCGCCCTCGCGGACGCGCTCACCGACTGCGCGGCGGACGACGACGTACGGGCGGTCGTCCTCACCCACACCGGCACCACCTTCAGCGCGGGCGCCGACCTGCGGAACCCGCCCGCGCCGGAGGCCCTGGTGGCGCTGTTGCGGGCGATCGTGGAACTGCCGAAACCGGTCGTCGCCCGGGTCACCGGGCATGTCCGCGCGGGCGGCCTCGGACTGCTCGCCGCCTGCGACATCGCCGTGGCCTCACCCGCGGCGACCTTCGCCTTCACGGAGGTCCGGATCGGGGTCGCGCCCGCCGTGATCTCCCTGCCCCTCCTCCCGCGCACCGACCCGCGGGCCCTCGCCCGCTACTGCCTCACCGGGGAGCGCTTCGACGCCGCCGAGGCGGCGCGTATCGGCCTGGTGACGGCGGCGGGGGAGGAGGTGGACGCCGTCCTCGCCGCCGTCCTCGACGGGCTGCGGGCGTCGGCCCCCGAGGCCCTGGCGGAGACGAAACGGCTGCTCACGGCTAAGGTGCTGGAGTCCTTCGACCGGGACGCGCGGACCCTGACCGCGCTCTCGGCCCGGCTGTTCGCCTCGCCCCAGGCCCGCGAGGGGATGACGGCCTTCCTGGAACGGCGGGATCCGTCATGGACGCGATGAGAACGGGCGACGAGGGCCCGGCACGGAGGTGAACGGCGAGTGAGCGCCACACAGGACACGGACGACCGCGCGGCGGACCCGATCAACCAGACGGCCGACCGGCTGCCCAAGCAGGACCGCAGCCGGCTCACCCGGCAGCGGCTGCTGGAGGCGGCCGTGGCCTGTCTCGCCGAGTACGGCTGGGCGGGGTCCACGGTCTCCGTCGTCGCCGAGCGCGCCGGGGTCTCGCGGGGCGCGGCCCAGCACCACTTCCCGACCCGCGAGGACCTGTTCACGGCGGCGGTGGAGTATGTCGCCGAGGAGCGTTCCCTCGCCCTGCGCGCCCTCTTCCCCGAGGGCGCCTGCGGTGACCGGCGGGTGGTGGTCACGGCCCTGGTCGGCCTCTACACCGGCCCCCTCTTCCGCGCCGCCCTCCACCTCTGGGTCGCCGCCTCCGACGAGGAGCAACTGCGCGCCCGGGTCACCGAGTTGGAGGCCCGCGTCGGCCGCGAGGCCCACCGCGTCGCCGTCGACCTGCTCACCGCCGACGAGACCCGCCCCGGCGTCCGCGAGACCGTCCAGGGCCTCCTGGACATGGCCCGCGGCCTCGGCCTCGCCAACCTCCTCACGGACGACGCGGCACGCCGCGAGCGGGTGGTGGCCCAGTGGGCGGACATCGTGGCACGCGCACTGGACTGACCCGGCGCGCTCGCCGCAGGTCCCCGGGCCCGGGGCGGGCGGACAGGCCCCGGGCCCGGCGGCTCACGGCGCCAGCCGCCGTACGCTCCAGCCGCCCGTCCCGTCCGTCTCGTACCGCAGCCGGTCATGCAGCCGGTTCTCGCGGCCCTGCCAGAACTCCACCGTCGCCGGGGTCACCCGGAAGCCGCCCCAGTGCGGGGGCACCGGGACCTGCTCGCCCTCGGGATAGCGGGCGTTCAGCTCGGCGTAGGCGGTGTCGAGCGCGGCCCGGCCGTCGACCGGCGTGGACTGGTCGCTGGCCCAGGCGCCGAGCTGGGAGCCGTGCGGCCGGGTGCGGAAGTACGCGGCGGTCTCGTCACGGCCGGTGCGCCGGGCCGTGCCCGAGACGATGACCTGCCGGGCCATCGGATGCCAGGGGAACAGCAGCGAGACATACGGGTTCTCCGCCAGGTCACGGGCCTTGCGGGAGCCGTAGTTGGTGTAGAAGACGAAGCCGTCCTCGTCGAAGTGCTTCAGCAGGACCGTACGGGAGCTGGGGCGGCCCTGGGCGTCGGCCGTGGACACCACCATCGCGTTCGGCTCGAACAGCCCGGCCTCCGTCGCCGTCTGCCGGAACCAGCGGGCGAACTGCGCCACGGGCGTCGCCGCCAGCTCGTCCTCGGTCAGGCCCGTGGCCCGGTACTGCCGACGCATCGCGGCGGGATCGAGATCAGGGTCGGTCACGCGGTCATCCTGCCCCATCGTCCCCACCGCCCCCGCCGCCCGTACGGTGTCCTTGGTCACGGAGTGGCACTGAGTGCCGCCCCCTCTCCCCAAAGGTGGCACTCGGGGATACTGTTCTCCTGCCGTCCGGTCGGATGACCCCCGACCGCACGGGGCATGACCCTAGGACCTGTTCGAAGACTCGAAGATTCGATAATTCGACAACTCGAAGACTCGAAGGTTCGACAACTCGAAGATGTGAAGACTCGAAGATTCGAAGAACCGTGTCGCCCAGGACCGCGAGTCCCAGAGCCGGACCGCGGATCCGCCGGACGGCCGTCTCGTGCCCGTGCACCTCCGCCGGGGGCAGCCGCACCCCGTCTACGCCCTCGCATCGCCCGTACACATCCGTACACATCTGAGGAGCCGCCTGATGTCCGATTTCGTACCCGGACTTGAGGGAGTCATCGCGTTCGAGACGGAGATCGCCGAACCGGACAAGGAGGGCGGTGCCCTCCGGTACCGCGGTGTCGACATCGAGGATCTGGTCGGCCAGGTCTCCTTCGGCAATGTCTGGGGCCTGCTCGTCGACGGGGCCTTCGACCCCGGGCTGCCGCCCGCCGAGCCGTTCCCCATCCCCGTGCACTCCGGTGACATCCGGGTCGACGTCCAGTCCGCGCTGGCCATGCTCGCCCCGGTGTGGGGCCTGAAACCGCTGCTCGACATCGATGCCGCCCAGGCCCGCGACGACCTCGCCCGCGCCGCCGTGATGGCCCTGTCCTACGTCGCCCAGTCCGCCCGTGGCCAGGGCCTGCCCATGGTGCCGCAGCGGGAGATCGACAAGGCGCGGTCCGTCGTCGAGCGGTTCATGATCCGCTGGCGGGGCGAGCCCGACCCCCGCCATGTGGCCGCCGTGGACGCCTACTGGACCTCCGCCGCCGAGCACGGCATGAACGCCTCCACCTTCACCGCCCGCGTCATCGCCTCCACCGGCGCGGATGTGGCCGCGGCCCTCTCCGTCGCGGTCGGCGCCATGTCCGGCCCGCTGCACGGCGGCGCACCCTCCCGCGTCCTGCACATGATCGAGGAGATCGAGCGCACCGGGGACGCCGACGCCTATGTCCGCCGGACCCTGGACCAGGGCGAGCGACTGATGGGCTTCGGGCACCGGGTGTACCGCGCCGAGGACCCGCGCGCCCGCGTCCTGCGCCGCACCGCCCGTGAGCTGGGCGCCCCGCGCTTCGAGGTCGCCGAGGCGCTGGAGAAGGCGGCCCTGGCCGAGCTGCACAACCGGCGCCCGGACCGGGTGCTGGCGACGAACGTGGAGTTCTGGGCGGCGATCGTGCTGGACTTCGCGGAGGTCCCGGCGCACATGTTCACCTCGATGTTCAGCTGCGCCCGTACGGCCGGGTGGTCCGCGCACATCCTGGAGCAGAAGCGCACCGGCCGTCTCGTCCGCCCCTCGGCCCGCTACACCGGCCCCGGCGTCCGCGACCCCCGGGAGATCGACGGCTGGTCCGGCATCACCGGCTGACCCGCCCTGTCTGCCCGACCAGCTGACCCGCAGGTTCGGGCGTACACGCAGACGACCCGCGAGTCGGGTTCCTCCGGAGAGGAGCCGGCCGGACGTTACCGGCGACTCGCGGGTCGGGTGACTGCTGGGATTGGGCCGGCTGCGCGCATCGGTCACGCGCTGGTCCGGCACCGCACAGAGTGTGGTGGCGAGCCGCTAGCCCGCAGCCACCTCACGCGTCCGGTTCTCATACATCTGCCGAACCACCTCCCTTCTCGTGTGCCCGCCACCTTAAGAACCGGATCGCCCACCGATCAACTGTTTTTTGTTTTCTTTGCCGGGGCCTGTGGGACGGCCGCTTGATCATCTAGCGTCGGAGCATGACCGACAGCCCCTCCTCCCACCTCGACCACGGCCCCGCCCGCCCGACCGACGCCCCCCGTCGGGCAGACGCCCCCCGCCGGACGGACGTCCCCAGGCGGGCGATTCTCAGCGGGTCGGTGTTCGAGGAGCGGATCGGTTACGCCCGTGCCGTGGTGGACGGCGACCGGGTCCATGTCTCCGGCACCACCGGCTTCGACTACACCACCATGACGATCTCCGACGACGTGGTGACCCAGACCGAGCAGTGCCTGCGCAACATCGCCGCCGCGCTCGCGGAGGCGGGGTGCGGGTTCGAGGACGTGGTGCGGGTGCGCTACCTGCTCCCGGCCCGCGAGGACTTCGAGCCCTGCTGGCCCGTCCTGCGCGCGGTCTTCGGCCCGGTGCGCCCGGCCGCCACGATGATGGTGTGCGGCCTCGCCAACCCCCGGATGCGGATCGAGATCGAGGTGGACGCCCGCCGCGGCCCCGTCCGCGGGCTGCGGCTCGCGCCCGCGACCGGGGACGCCATGCTGGAACAGTGGCGCGAGGCGCACAACACCGTCGTCCCGCCCGCCGCGCTCACTGAGGCGGAGGTACGCGCGCGGGCGGAACGGTACCGGCTGGTCAACGCCTATCTCGGGGACGTACCGGTGGGCTGTTCCACCGTCCGGCCGCCGACCCCCGAGGGTGTGGTGACCGTCATCGCCCGCACCCTGCCCGCCTACCGGGGACGCGGCATCGGACAGGCCCTGTGGGCCGACGGGCTCGCCCACGCGCGCGAGCGGGGCGCCCGCGCGATCGAGACGGTGGTGCTGGCCGCCAACACCGACGGACTGCGCTTCGCCGTCGAACGGGGCTTCACCGAGAGCGAACGCTATGTGCTCCCGGAGGAGCGCGAGGAACCGGAGCAGGAGCAGGTGGAGTGGATCGACCTGCGGTGGACGGGCGTCACCCCATGACCACGGGGCCGGGCGTCTCCGGCGTACAACGATTCCCCGCAATCTTGTGGGAACCAGATGTGTGCTGCATCACGTTCGAGTTGAATGATGGCCAGTGAGCGAACCGACGCGCCGTCCGTGCGGACGCCAACGTGCAGGGGGTCGACATGAGTGCTTCCCGGCGTAGCGGGGCCACGGACGAGATCGGCCCGGACGGCCCCGGCGACCCCCATGGCGCGGGTTCCGGCTCCGGCGCGGGCCCGGATCCCGCGCCCGGCGGCCCGGGGGGCACCCGGGGCCCGGATCTGCTCGCCGCCCTGCTGGACGGCATGGACGCGGCGCTGTGCGCGTTCGACGCGGACGGTGTGATCACCCACTGGAACCGCGAGGCGGAGCGGATCCTCGGCTGGAGCGCCGCCGAGGCGGTCGGCCGGCCCGGACTGGCCGGCTGGGCGGTGCGCGCGGCGGACGCGGAGGAGGTCGAGGGGCGGCTGCTGTCCGCCATGCACGCCCCCGGCCGCCAGGTCCATGAGTTCGCGCTGCTCACCAAGGACGGCGGCCGGGTCCTGGTGCGCACCCAGTCCGCCGCCGTACGCGGCCCCGACGGCAAGCCCGCCGGGGTGTACTGCGCCTTCAGCGAGGTGCACGCGCAGATCGACCTGGAGCGGTCCATCGCCCTCAGCGAGGCCCTCTTCGAGGACGCCAGCTGGGGGGTCGTCCTGGTCGATGTCGACCTGCGCCCCGCCGTCGTCAACGGACACGCCGCCCGCGCGCTGGGCAGCGGCCGTACGAGCCTGCTGGGCCGTCCGCTGGGGGAACTCCTCGCCACCGGCGTGGAGGAACTGGAGAGCGCCTTCACCCATGTCCTGGCCGAGGGCGCGCCCCCCGCGCCCGCCGAGATCTGGGTGACCGTCCGCACCCCCGACGGCGAGCGGCGGCGCTGCTGGCGCAGCGGCTTCCTGCGGCTGGCCTCCCCGCTCGCGGAGGAGCCGGTGCCGCTCGGGGTGGGCTGGCTGTTCCAGGACGTCACCGAGGCCAAGCAGGGCGAGCAGGAGGCCGCGCTGCTGCGCTTCCGCGCCAATCAGCTGCACCGGGCGGCCCGCGCCGCCGCCGAGTGCGAGGACCCGGCGGAGGCGGCCACCGTCCATCTGGACTTCGCGCTGGCCGGTTTCGCCGACCACGCCCTGATCGACCGGGTGGCGGGCGGCCCCCTCGCCGACGGCACGGCGGCCTCCGGCCCGGTCCGGCTGGTACGGGTCGCCGAGACGCCCGCCGGGACGCCGGGCCCCAGCCGGTTCGGCGGCCGGGCCGGGCTGCCCGCGCGCTACGCCCCCGGGCACCCGGCGCTCCAGTGCGTGGAGCGGGCCGGGTCGGTACGGGCGGGCGCGGGGTCCATACCCGCCGAGCAGGCCCGCGCCTGGGCCCTGTCCCGGCAGTGGCCCGCGGACTCCGTCCACGCCCTGTGCGCGGTACTGCGCAGCCGGGGCCGCACCCTGGGCGTCGTCACCTTCCTCCGCGGCCCCGGCCGCACCCAGTTCGAACGCACCGACAGCAGCTACGCGGAGGATGTGGCGGTGCGCATAGCGACGGCGCTGGATCTGTCGGAGGTGCTGGGGGCGGGTGAGGGGTAGGCGGGCGGGGCGCTGCCGCGTGGGGGCGGGGCGGCCGGACCGGGGCTGGGGGCTTGGTGGTGGACGGGGTGGCGGGGGCCGGGAAGCTTGGCGCGGTGCCAGGGCCGACCGGGACCGGCGAGGGGCTCGGCGCCGCGTGCGGGGGGCCCGGGCCCGGGGCTCAGCGGGGTGCCAGGGCTGGCCGGGACCGGTGGCGGTTCGGCCCCGGCGAGGGGCGGCCCGTCCGGGGGCCCGGCGTCGCGCGAAGGACGGCGGCCGGAGTGGGCCGCCGTCCCAGGGGCGCCGAGCCCGGTGGGGCCCGGCGCGTCAGGGTCGGCCGGGCGCGGCGACCGCTCAGTGCCGGTAGAAGATCCGGTCCCCGTACTCCCGCATGACCCGGCCGTTCCACTCGTGGCCGCCGTCCACGTTGCCGGAGCGGAGCATCGGTGGCTCGATGCCGCGGTCGGCGAGGGATCCGGCGGCGGTGGCCATGACCGCCTGGAGCAGGGCCGAGGTGACCACGGTGGACGCGGGCGCGAACGGCGCCGGGACGCTCTCCAGGGTCAGCTCGGCGTCCCCGACCGGGATCTTCGAGTCGAGCACGATGTCGCAGTGGTCCTTGAGATACGTCCCGGAGACATGCCGGGACGAGGTCTCCCCGGCGTACGCCACCGAGGTCACCCCGATCACCCGCACCCCCAGCGCGCGGGCGTTCGTCGCCATCTCGACGGGCAGCGCGTTGCGCCCGGACAGCGAGATGATGATCAGTACGTCGCCGGACCGCAGCGGCGAGGAGTCCAGTACGGCGGCGGCCAGCCCGTCGACCCGCTCCAGCGCCGAACCGAGTGTGGCGGGCATCACATCGACCCCGACCACGCCCGGTACGGTCAGCAGATTCATCAGGGCCAGCCCGCCCGCCCGATAGACGATGTCCTGCGCCGCGAGCGAGGAGTGACCGGCGCCGAACGCGAACAGCCGCCCGCCCTCGGCGACGGTGTCGGCGATGAGCGTCCCGGCGGCCGTGACCGCCTCCGCGTCCTCGTCCCGGACCCGTCGCAGCAGGTCGATCGCCGCGTCGAAATACTGGTCGGCCAGCTTGCCGTCGCTCATGCAGAGCCCCTTCGCCCTCGCAGTGCCTGACCCGGTGTCGCGGATCACCGTGCGGTCTGGACCAACGCGCTGTCAATACGGCGAGTGGCCCGGTGCGCGTACGGTGGTGGCGGTCGCGGGGTCCCCGGTACGGCCCCGTTCCTCCGGCCCGGCACGCTTGTCAGTGGTATGCGTCAGAATTGGGTCCAGGGCCAGCGCACGCTCCGGAGAGCCGTCGAGCCTCCGGCAGATCTCACCGAGGGGCACGTATGTCCGGACTGATCGATACGACGGAGATGTATCTCCGCACCATCCTCGAACTGGAAGAGGAAGGTGTGGTCCCCATGCGCGCCCGGATCGCCGAGCGGCTCGACCAGAGCGGCCCGACGGTCAGCCAGACCGTGGCGCGGATGGAGCGCGACGGCCTGGTGTCCGTGGCCAGCGACCGCCATCTGGAGCTGACCGACGAGGGCCGCCGCCTCGCCACCCGGGTGATGCGCAAGCACCGCCTCGCCGAGTGCCTGCTCGTCGATGTGATCGGGCTGGAGTGGGAGCAGGTGCACGCGGAGGCGTGCCGCTGGGAGCATGTGATGAGCGAGGCGGTGGAGCGCCGCGTGCTGGAGCTGCTCCGCCACCCCACCGAATCGCCGTACGGCAACCCGATCCCGGGTCTGGAGGAGCTGGGCGAGAAGGACGGCGCCGACCCGTTCCTGGACGAGGGCATGGTCTCGCTGGCCGACCTCGACCCGGGCCTGGAGGGCAAGACGGTCGTGGTCCGCCGCATCGGCGAGCCCATCCAGACGGACGCCCAGCTGATGTACACCCTGCGCCGCGCCGGAGTGCAGCCCGGCTCGGTGGTGAGTGTCACGGAGTCCGCGGGCGGGGTGCTGGTCGGCAGCGGCGGCGAGGCGGCGGAGCTGGAGTCCGACGTCGCGTCGCATGTCTTCGTGGCCAAGCGCTGAGACCAGGGTCGCCGGGACCAGGGTCTCTGAAACCAGAGTCGCTGGGACCAGAGTCGCTGAGACCAGAGTCGCTGGGACCAGAGTCGCTGGGACCAGGGTCGCCGGGACCAGCGCGGGGCCCCGCCCGGAGTGCCAACTCCGCACCTCCGGAGGGCAGTTGACCGCACACCTTCATCGTTGCGTCAAATCCTGATCCGGCTGTGCCGAACAGCAGCGCGGTGGCGGATCCCGTGTCACGCTGTCGCGTGAGGCATATGACCGGCAGGGGGTGGGCGGATGTGCCGCGGACACACAGAGGCCCCGGCGCCGTGTGGCGCCGGGGCCTGTCCTCCCCGGTGTCGACCCGGAGCCCCGAGCTCTCAGGGTCGTTCCCCACGGACCGGTTTCCCCGAGCGGTCCGCCTCCCGCAAAAGGTCTCCCCGGGGCCGCGGCGATCATTCCTGGCGGGGGGTCACTCATACGAGGGGTGTTGCCCGCGCAACCGCCACTTTCGAACGTGCATTCGATAATGTGCGCGGGGGGAAGCGCGATCGCCCCTGACACGGTGACGGACATCGGCCCGAAACAGGAGAGCGGTACTACGGCAGGCAGGACGCGGTGGACAGGACCGCGCCCCTCCGAAAGATCCGGCGGAGCGGGCGGGCGGGCCGAGCGGAGCTTGGGGGGTACCAGGAGCAATGGCGCGGCGCATCGACGTAACCGGAACGGGTGGGGTACGGCTGGCGGCCTGGGAGTTCGGCGATCCGCAGAAGCCGGGCCGGGGCCGCGCCGGCATCGAGGACGGCGCGGGTGCGCCGGGGGTGCTGTTGCTCCATGGCCTGATGGGCAGGGCCTCGCACTGGTCCTCGACCGCCCGCTGGCTCTCCGAGCGGCATCGCGCGGTCGCGCTCGACCAGCGGGGCCATGGGCAGAGCGCGAAGCCGCCGGGGGCCGCGTTCACCCGTGAGGCGTATGTGGAGGACGCCGAGGCGGCGCTGGAGCAGCTCGGGCTCGCGCCGGTCGTGCTCGTCGGCCATGCGATGGGGGCGCTCACCGGATGGCAGCTGGCCGCGAAACGGCCGGATCTGGTGCGCGGGCTGATCATCTGCGACATGCGGGCGTCCGCGCTGGGCGCCGCGTCGCAGCGGGAGTGGGCCGACTGGTTCCGCTCCTGGCCCCTGCCGTTCGCGACGCTCGCGGACGTACGGAAGTGGTTCGGCGAGGACGACCCCTGGGTGGAGCGGCCGAGCGCCGCACGCGGGGAGTTCTACGCCGAGGTCATGCAGGAGTCCGCGGACGGCTGGCGCCCGGTCTTCGAACCGGAGCAGATGCTGAAGACCCGCGAGACCTGGGTCTACGACGCCCACTGGGACGATCTGTCCTCCGTCCGCTGCCCCGCGCTGGTCGTCCGGGGTCTGGACGGCGAACTGGGACGGGCCGAGGCCCAGGAAATGGTCCGTGTCCTGCCGCACGGGGAGTACGCGGAGGTCCCGGACGCCGGGCACCTGGTCCACTACGACCAGCCGGGCGCGTGGCGCTCCGCGATAGAGCCGTTCCTGGACCGAGTGGGGTAGCCTCCCGGCACCGCCCGCCCACCCATCTGCCGGGCCACTCCCACCGGGCGGCTCCGCCAGCACGCTGCCCGCTCGCGCAGTTCCCCGCGCCCCTAAGCCCCTGGGGCGCACCCCCCCCGCTTGTCAGGGACGCGAGCAACAACACGCCCAACCCCATCCAACCCGCACTTGCCAGAGATCCCGCACCCCCACCCCCTAAGGGGCGCGGGGAACTGCGCGCCCAACCACATGCGACCCGCACCCGGCAAACCTCCCGCACCCCGACCCTCCGCCCCCGAGGGGCGCGGGGAACTGCGCGCCCAGCCACCCCCCACCCGCACCCGGCAAACCTCCCGCACCCCCACCCTCCGCCCCCGAGGGGCGCGGGGAACTGCGCGAGCAACCACCCCCCACCCGCACCCGGCAGAAAACCCGCACCCCCACCCCCACCCCACCCCCCAACGCCCCCCTCTACCCCTTACTAACCGCCGTCAAAATCTCCGGCAGACACCGCGCCACCCGAGGCGCAGCCATCCGCAACCCCAGCCACCCCACCCCCACCCCATACGCCACACCCACCGGCAACAACACCCACGCGAACCCCTCCGCACCCGCACTCACCCGCACCACCACCGCCAGCACGATCACCGGCGCACACAACAGCGCCGCCGCCACCATCCCCCCGAAGATCGACATGAACGCCAGCCCACTCTGCCCCGGAGCAACGTTCTTGTACCCCTCCTGAGGAATCGAGTACGGGTACCGAGCGGAGCTCCACGCGCCGGTCGCCAGCATCGCCCCCAGCAGCGCGCACGACAGCCCCAGCACCTCCGGCAGCCGCCCCCAGTCGTCCAGCATCGCCGTCGTCAGCACCGTCACGAGCACGGTGTACGGCAGCGTGATCACCAGCAGCGCCAGCGCCCGCGCCCGCAGCTCCACATACGCGTCCCGCCGCGACGAGATCGTCATCGCCACGATCCAGAACGCGGACGTGTCCTGCCCGAACTGGTTGTACATCTGGATCCCGAGCATCCCCGCGGCGAAGCACGCGAAGTAGATCGACCCGGTGCCCTGCAACGCGTTGAACACCGGCACGATCAGCCCGATCGCCAGCGAGGTCACCCAGGCCGCCTTCGTCTTCGGATCCCGCCAGACATACCGCAGGCTGCGCTCCATCACCGTCCCGGTGCGCCCGCCCGGCAGCAGCCGCCCGGCCCCGCCCCCCGACCGCTCCCGTACAGACTTCTCGCTCGCCGCCCGGAGCGTGGAGCCGTCCGGCGAGGTCATCAGCCGGTTCAGATGCCGCGCCCAGACCGCCACCAGCACCCCCACCGCCGCCGCACTCAGCGCGAGCTGCACCGCGGCCGTGCCGTACGCCCCCCGGCTCGTCGCGTCCACCGCGCCCACCGCCGACGCCGGCGGGATCCAGCGCAGCACCTCCGCCGCCGGGTCGAGCTGGCCCAGCCCGGAACTGCCCAGCCGCTGCACCCCGAAGTTGACGAACTGCGCCCCGACCGCGATCACCAGCCCGCTCAGCACCGCCAGATCACGGCCCTTACGGCTGGTCAGCAGCCGGATGTTCGCGGCGGCGACGGCCCGCGCCAGCGCCACGCACACCAGCAGCCCCAGCCCGATCGCGACCACCGCGACCGCATACGCCGCCGGGCCATGGGCCACCGCGATCACCGAGCCGATGAACAGCAGCAGCGTGAACACCGGCCCGATCCCCACCAGCGACGCCACCAGCAGCGCCCGCACCAGCGGCCGGGCCCGCAGCGGCAGCATCACCAGCCGGGTCGGGTCGAGGGTCTCGTCACCGCTGGGGAAGAACAGCGGCATCACCGCCCACCCCAGCCCCAGCACGGCCGTCAGCAGCACGACCACGGCATCGGCGTGTGCGTTCCCGCGCAGCGCGATCAACCCCAGCAACTGGAGCGCGGCGAACAGCAGCACCACCACCGCCGACGAGATGAACGCGAACCGCCGCCCACCGGACTGCCGCAGCCCATTGCGCAACAACGACAGCTTCAGCCGGACGAAGGTGGAGGTCAGCGCGGAGGCCGGGAGGGAGGTCGCTGTGGCGGCCGGAGTCGTCTCCGCGGTCATCGGGCGCCGCCGCCCAGCCAGTCCAGCTCGGACCCGGTGTCGCGGGCACCCGCGCCGACCAGTTCCAGGAACGCCTGCTGAAGCGTCGGGGCGTCCCCGCGCACCTCGGCCAGCGGCCCGCGCGCCCGGATCCGCCCGGCCGCCATCACCGCGACCCAGTCGCACAGCGACTCCACCAGCTCCATCACATGCGAGGAGAACACGACGGTGGCGCCGGAGGCGGTGTAGCGCTCCAGGACGCCCCGGATGATCTGGGCCGACACCGGGTCGACGCCCTCGAACGGCTCGTCCAGGAACAGCACCTCGGGGTTGTGCAGCAGCGCGGAGGCGAGTCCGATCTTCTTGCGCATCCCGGTCGAGTAGTCCACGACGAGCTTGTGCTGCGCCCCGGCGAGATCGAGCACGTCCAGCAACTGCGTGGCCCGCTTGTCGACCTCGTCGCCGGGCAGTCCGCGCAGCCGCCCGGTGTAGGCGAGCAGTTCCCGCCCCGACAGCCGCTCGAACAGTCGCAGCCCCTCGGGCAGCACCCCGATCCGGGCCTTGACCTCCACCGGGTCCCGCCAGACGTCGTGCCCGACGATCTCGACGGATCCCTGATCGGGCCGGAGCAGCCCGGTCACCATCGACAGCGTGGTGGTCTTCCCGGCCCCGTTCGGCCCCACCAGCCCGATGAACTTCCCCGCAGGCAGATCGAGATCGATCCCCCCAACGGCCACCTGGTCCCCGAACCGCTTCCAAAGACCGACAATACGTACAGCAGAGGTCATGGATGCACCCTACGTGCACGTATCCGACCTGCTAGGCGCGCGAGGAACTGCGCGACCAGCCCCGACGGCGGGAAAGCCGCAAACCGCCCACAATCCACGCAAACGAGAGGCGACCACCCCCAAAAGGGACAGCCGCCTCAGACGATCACCCACGCACCCGCAGTGCGCGCCCCGCTACCGATCCCTCCCGCACGCATACGCCAGCGCCGAGATCAACTCCTCCGCATCCGGCAGCCACCGATTCGCCGGAGTCGGCCGGCAGGCCCACTGCACGGCCCCCCGCGACCCGAACCGCGTCGGCGGAGCCGCCACATACCCGCCCTCGCCCAGCGCGATCAGATCCAGCGACGACGGCAGCCAGCCCAGCTTGCGCACCAGATCGGGGATCTTCACCGAGCCGCCGGGGAGGACGAAGAACCGCATCCGCCGGTCCGGCGTCAGCGTCACCGGCCCGAGCGTCAGCTCCATCCGCTCCATCCGCGCCAGCGCCAGGAACCCGGCCGTCTCCGGGACGGAGATCGCGTCGAAGGTCCGCCCGGTCGGCAGCAGGATCGATGCGGTGGGCTGTTTCTGCCACATCCGCCGGGCGACGGTCGCGCTGCCGGTCGCCTGGGTCGCCCAGTCGGGGCGCGCGGGGTGCGCACCGGGCGCATCGCATGCCGGGTCGGCGCACGAGCAGCGCTGCATCCCGTCAACTGCTTCCAGCCAGGTGCCGGGGAACACATCCCAATGGCGCTCCTCGGCATACCGTACGGCTGTCTCCAGCAGGGATTCCCCGCGCTGCTGCGGGATTTGGGCGGCTTCGGTGCCCGCGATCGTCTCTTCCACGCTCAACACAACTACCAGGCTAATCGCGAGTTACGGCCGTTTCGCGCGCCGGGGAGGGGCATCGCTCCTGCGTCTGGGGCGCATGGGTGCACAGGTGGGGGCGCGCGAGAGGATCCGCAGGAGGGGCTGGGTAGCCAGTGATGGGGGCGTCATCCGCTTTTACTGCTGCAATCCTCGCATGCCTCGCATTAGCGGTATGTCCACTGGGCACTGATCTTCACAGCCGGAAATTTTCGGCATCTTCCCGTGGACAGACGGACGAGAGACCGGCGCGAGACGGGCTGGATGCGAAGAGAACCGGTCAGAAAGTCACGTCAACCAGGTGCGAGGGCAAGCACCGTTGTCGCCAGAAAGCAGGGGGTAGGCCCATGGCCGCTAGGCCACTCGTCGCGCGGCAGCCCAATGAACGGCTGCAAGCGCTCATCCAGGAAGCGGGCTGCTCGAACGCAGGGCTCGCCCGCCGGGTCAACATGTGCGGGGCCGAGCACGGACTCGATCTGCGCTACGACAAGACGTCCGTGGCCCGCTGGCTGCGCGGACAGCAACCGCGGGGACGCGCCCCGGCGATCATCGCCGAGGCACTCGGCCGCAAGCTCGGCCGTACGGTCACGATCGACGAGATCGGCATGGCCAACGGCAAGAACCTCGCCTCGGGGGTCGGACTCCAGTTCTCGCCGACAGTACTGGGAGCCATCGAGCAGGTCTGCGAGCTGTGGCGCAGTGATGTGGGGCGCCGGGACTTCCTGTCCGGTTCGTCCGTCGCCGCCTCCGCGCTGGTCGAACCCAGCCGGGACTGGCTGATCTCCACACCGGACACCCAGGTCGCCCGTTCCGCGGGCCCCCGCGTGGGCCAGTCCGACGTCGCCGCCGTACGGGCCATGACCCAGGCCCTCGTCGATCTCGACCACCAGTACGGGAGCGGGCATGTGCGCCCGGTCGTCGTGCACTACCTCAACAGCGTGGTCTCCGGACTGCTGGCCGGCTCCTACCGGGAGGCGGTCGGCCGGGAACTGTTCGCCGCGGTCGCCCGGTTGACCGAACTCGCCGGGTACATGGCCGTCGACACCGGCCAGCCCGGCCTCGCCCAGCGCTACTACATCCAGGCGCTGCGGCTCGCCCAGGCCGCGGGCGACCGCGGCTACGGCGGATATGTGCTGGCCGCGTCCATGAGCCATCTCGCCGCCCAGCTCGGAAACCCGCGCGAGATCTCCCAGTTGGCGCGTGCCGCGCAGGAAGGGGCGCGCGGACAGGTCACCCCGCGCGCGGAGGCGATGTTCCACGCCGCGGAGGCGCGCGGGCACGCGCTGCTCGGCGACGCGCGCTCCGCGCAGAACGCCGCCGGCCGGGCGGTCAGCGCCCTGGACCGGGTCGAACCGGAGTCCGGGGACGACCCGGTGTGGATCGCGCACTTCGACGAGGCGTATCTCGCCGACGAGTTGGCGCACTGCCACCGCGACCTCGGCCAGGCCGACGCGGCGGCCCGCTGCGCCCAGGAGTCCCTGGACCGGCACCCCGTCGGCCGGGCGCGCAGGCGGGCCATCGGCTATGTGCTGCTGGCCACCGCCCAGGTGCAGAAACGCGAGATCGAGGAGGCGTGCACCACGGGGATGAAGGCCGTGGAACTGCTCGGTTCGCTGCGCTCCAACCGGGGCGCCGAATATCTGGAGGACTTCCAGCAGCGGCTGGAGCCGTACCGGGACGAGCCGGTGGTCCGGGAGTTCGGGGCGCGGCTGGATCTCCAGCAGGCGGCGTGAACGCTCCCGGCGTGCCGGGTGAACGCATGGGTAACACCGGCCGGACGAGCGGGAGGTGACGTCAGCGGCATACGGCGGGCCGGTCGCGTAACGCCGGTCACAGGGCACGAGGTCGCGCCCTGTGCTGCGTGGCACCGGGCTCGGAGGACCCGGTAGCGTGAGCCGACGATCCCGAAGGTCCCCCATTCGTAGGAGTCCCGGTGACGCAGAGTGGACAGGGCGAGGAGCCCTCGGCGCGGCCCGCGCGCGAAGGCATCGTGCTGCCCTCCGACGGCGGTGAGCCCCTGCTGCCGGGCACGCTGCACCAGCCGGGCGGTCCCGCGCCGGTACCGCCCGGTGGCGGCGCGATACCCCCGTCGGCGCCTCCGGGCGCCCAGTCCTGGGACCAGCCGTGGGGCCCGGACCGGCCGGGCGTCCCACCGGCCGACCAGCCCTGGCAGAACCCGCCCGCCGCCCAGGGCGAACCCTGGGGCAACCCCACCACCCCGGCTCCGCCGCACCCCGGCCCCCTGCCGCCGGAGGGCGCGCAGCAGACGTACGGCGGCGGGCAGGGCTACGGCGCGGCTCCGCCGACTTACGGGACGCCTTCTCCTGGGTTGGGGTACGGGGGTCCGGGTGGGGCTGATTACGCCGGCCCTGGTGGTCCCGGTGGTCCCGGTGGTCCGGGTTACCCCGGTGGCTCCGGTGGACCGGGTTACGCAGGCCCCGCCGGTCCCGGTGGACCGGGTTACGCCAGCCCCGGTGGTCCCGCCGGTGCCGGTGGGCCGGCGTACGCCGGCCCCGGCGGCCCGGGTGACCCCAGCAGTCCCGCCGGTCCCGCCGGTCCCAGCAGTCCCGCCGGTCCCGGCTACGGTGCTCAGCCGCCCCACGCTCCCCAGAGCCCTCACCTGCCCCAGCCGCAGCCCGGCGGTGGTCATGGGCTGCCGATGGCCCCGTCGTCGCACGGGGGCGCGCTGCCGCCCGCGCAGGACCGGGCGACGCAGTACCTGCCGCCGGTGCGGGGCGGAGCCCCCGGCGCGATGCCGGGCGGCGACGAGGGGGCCACGCAGTTCATCCCGCCGGTTCCCCCGGGTCCGGCCGCGCCGACCGGGGACTCGGCGGCGACGCAGTTCATTCCGCCGGTTCCCCCCGCCCCCGCCGGGGACTCCGCGGCGACGCGGTATCTGCCGCCGGTCGGGCCGGGCGCGCTGCCGCCCGAGGTTCCGGCGGGCGGGGCGCCCGTGGCGCGGGCCGCCGAGACCACGGCGTTCCTGGGCACCGGTCCCCGGCAGTCGCCGGGGCAGCCGCAGGGCGGGGGCCCTGACTCCGAGGCCACCCAGTTCATCCCGCCGGTCCCCGGCGCGGGCGCGGGCGGTAGGGTCCCCGCCGCCGGGCCGCCCGCCGAGTTCGCCGGACTCTTCCGGCAGGAGCCCGGCGACAGCCCCGCGGCCTCCACCCAGCAGCTCCCGCGCGTCGACCTGCACGCCCCGCCCCCCGGCCGCCCCGGGCACCCGTCGCCCGCCGGACCGTACGACGGATCCGGTGGCCGCCGGAGAGCCGGCGGGCGGGACGACAGCGGCGGCGGCGGACGCCGGGGCGGCGGTGGCGCCGGTACCCGGTCGAAGGTGCCGTTGTTCGCGGCGGTCGGCGTGCTGATCGCCGTCATCGGGGTCGGCGCGGGCGCGTTGATGGGCGGCGGCGGGAGCGGGAGCGACAACGCGCCGAAGACCGTGTCGGCGACCGCGCCCGCGAGCGAGGAGGAGTCGGCGTCGCCGTCGCCGTCCGCGGATCCGGCCGAGGCGCAGGCCGTGGAGCTGGACAAGCTGCTCGCCGACAGCGGCGCCAGCCGGACGGCGGTGATCAACGCCGTCGCGGATGTGAAGGCGTGCAAGGACCTGGGTCAGGCGGCCAAGGATCTGCGGGACGCGGCGACCCAGCGCACCGGGCTGGTCACCCAGCTGTCCGGGATCTCCGTCGACCAACTGCCCGACAACGCGGCGCTGACCACCGCGCTCACCAAGGCGTGGCAGGCGTCCGCGTCCGCCGACAACCACTACGCCTCCTGGGCCGACCAGGTCGCCGCGGACAAGAAGTCCTGCCGCAAGGGAGCCGAGGCCAAGTCCACCG
Organism: Streptomyces sp. NPDC004610; assembly: GCF_040609715.1. Classification (NCBI taxonomy): domain Bacteria; kingdom Bacillati; phylum Actinomycetota; class Actinomycetes; order Kitasatosporales; family Streptomycetaceae; genus Streptomyces; species Streptomyces sp. NPDC004610. The sequence goes on from NZ_JBEXLA010000007.1 coordinate 245,580, forward strand.
GCCAGACCCAGGCCGGGAACCGGGCCAGCGGCACCGCCACCGCCGAGAAGGAGAAGGCGGCGGCGTTGTGGAACGCCATCGCCAAGCGCTACGGGCTGACCGAGCGGACCCCGACCCAGCTGTGAGGCGGGGCCGGGGTCAGGGCCGGGATCCGTTCCGGCTCCGGGGTCCGTTCCGGCCCGGGTCGGGTTCAGACGGTGTCGGCGTTGGAGAGGGTCTCCGTCACGTCGATGAAGCCCTCGCGGGCGGAGACGAGCTGGCCGTCGCGCACCACCTGGAGGGTGGCGTTGGCGTTGACCAGGCGCGGGAAGCCGACCGAGCCCAGCTTGTCGGAGAACTGCCAGCGCAGCACCGGCGTCAGCCCACCGGTGTCGATCTTCATCCCGGAGTCCAGGGCGCGGCGCACGGTGTCGGCGCTGACCTCGCTGCCGCCGATCCGGTCGACGACCGCCTTGAACACGGTGTAGGCGATCCAGGTGGTCTGCACCCCGGCGTCGCCGGTGTCGATCCGGGTGTCGGTGAACGCCTGCTCGCTGATCACCTTCTTCATCGGGTCCCAGCGCTTGTCGGTGGCCCCGGGGTACCAGCTGGTCACATACGACCCCTCATAGGGGCCGGAACTGCCACCGGAGGCGTCTATGACGGTCTGGTCGACGCTGCCGAGGACGGTGCCGGTGGCCACGCCCGGGTACTCCTCGCGGACCCGGCGGAAGGAGTCCATGAAGGTGCTGGTGCGGTCGCCGAGCGCGGGGACCACACAGCCCCGGGTGGTCTCGTCGGAGGTGGCCTGCTGGAGCGCCTGGTGGGCGGCGTTGTTGTAGGCGGTGGCGTCCTCGGGGGCGCGGACATCGGTGGCGTCCGTGCTCTCCCCGGCGATCAGGCCCGCGTTGAGCAGGGTCGGCAGCTCATCGCCGGCGATGGTGTCCGGGCGGACCAGGACGGTCGCGTCGCACTCCTTGGCCAGTTCGTTGCCGAGCCCGGCCAGCAGGACCGGCTGGCCGCCGTTGACCGGGTAGGACAACGGGGAGGTGAACTCGTCGCTGGTGGTGCCGTAGCCGCCTATGTAGGGGATCCCGGAGCCCTCCAGGATGGGGAAGAAGGAGTCGGCGTGCTGGCTGTAGGAGCCGATGACGGCGACCGCCTGCTCCTTGACCGCGCGCCGGGCGCACTTGGCGGCGCCGACGCCGCTGTTCTCGTCGTTGCAGGTCAGTACGCGCAGCTTGCGGCCGTCGAGGCCGCCGTGGGCGTTGATCCAGCGGGCGTAGGCGCTGGCGAAGGCCGGCATGCCGGGTTTGTTGGTCGCGTCGGTTTCCTCCGGGGCCCAGGTCATCACGGTGATGTCGGTGGATTCGCCGTCGCCGCCGAGGCCGGGGATCGCTCCGCAGCCGACGGTGAGCGAGGCACAGGCGATCAGGGCCGCCGCCGCGCGCAGACCCGGTCGCGGGGACCGGGCCGTCGGGCGGGGCGAGGCCCCGGTCGTCGCCGGTTTCGTCCCTGGCCCGGTCTCGGGTCCGGTCCCTGGCCCGGTCTCGGGTCCGGTCGTGGGTCCGCTCGCCGGGCTGGTCAGGGACCCGGTCGCCGGACATGGGGAAGGTGCGGCGGGTGAGGCGGGGGGGAAAGTGCTTCGGGGGAGGCGCCTGCCGGTCATGGTTCCGCACGATTCCGCCACATCACTAACCAGAGCGTGACCCTTGGTCAATACCTGGTGACGCGCAGGTGAATTGCGGGGGTCGGTACAGGGTCGTGGACGAGGAACGTACGATCGGTGACCGTGCAAGGTTCGGAGAACACTTCCCGTCGTGGCCGTCGCTCCTCCACCATGGGCGGCATGCCGCTCAATGACATGCCGTGGTGGCGCTGGCGCAGCAATGTGCGCTCGGCGCTGCACATGCTCTCCGACCCGGTGTTCCAGCGCGATGTCTGGCTGGCCGGCACCGAGGGGTACGGGGACGTCACCGACGCCGTGTACCGCCTGGTCGAGGACACCTGGCTGGACAGCTGGTCCGCCGAGAAATACGTCGGCACGATATTCCGCGACTCGCAGGAGGCGGCGCTCGTCGACACCGCCGTGCTGCGGGTCCTGCGGATCATGCACCAGGTCGGCCCCGACGCGCCCGTCTCCTCCTACGTCGACCACTCCGCCTGGCCGGAGGCGGTCCGCGCGGCGCGCGACGCGCATGTTCGGCTGGCCGTGAGCGACGGGGACGACCCGGACGCGCCGCCGCGGACCCTGGAAGTGCTGCGGATCATGACGCGCTCGGCGTGACCGCCGTCCGGCGGCAGGGGCGGCGGCACGGGTAGGGGCGCGGGCAGGGGTTCCGGGGCCCGGATATGGGACCCTGTGCTGCATGAACGAGCAGCCCTCCAGCCGGGGCGCGGTACCTGCCTCCCCCGCCTCCCGTGCCGATCAGTACGTCCTCACGCTCTCCTGCCCGGACAAGCAGGGCATCGTGCACGCCGTGTCGAGCTATCTGTTCATGACCGGCTGCAACATCGAGGACAGCCAGCAGTTCGGTGATCATGACACGGGGCTGTTCTTCATGCGGGTGCACTTCTCGGCGGAGCCGCCGGTGACGGTGGACAAGCTGCGGGCGAGCTTCGCGGCGATCGGGGACTCCTTCCAGATGGACTGGCAGATCAACCGGGCCGACGAGAAGATGCGGGTCGTCCTGATGGTCAGCAGATTCGGGCACTGCCTGAACGATCTGCTGTTCCGGGCGCGGATCGGGGCCCTGCCGGTGGAGATCGCCGCGGTGGTCTCCAACCACACCGACTTCGCCGAACTCGTGGGCTCCTACGACGTTCCCTTCCACCACATTCCGGTCACCCGGGACACCAAGGCGGAGGCGGAGGCGCGGCTGCTGGAGATCGTCCGCGAGGAGGGCGTGGAGCTGGTGGTGCTGGCGCGCTACATGCAGGTGCTGTCGGACGATCTGTGCAAGCAGCTCAACGGACGGATCATCAACATCCACCACTCCTTCCTGCCGAGCTTCAAGGGCGCGAAGCCGTATCACCAGGCCCATGCGCGGGGTGTGAAGCTGATCGGGGCGACGGCGCACTATGTCACCGCCGACCTCGACGAGGGGCCGATCATCGAGCAGGAGGTCGAGCGGGTGGGGCACGGGGTCACCCCGGATCAGCTGGTGGCGGTGGGGCGGGATGTGGAGTGCCAGGCGCTGGCGCGGGCCGTGAAGTGGCACGCGGAACGCCGGATCCTTCTGAACGGGCGTCGGACTGTGGTGTTCGCGTAGGCGGCGGGTGCTTGCGGGCCCGGATGCCTGCGGTCCCGGATGTCTACGGGCCCGATGTCTACGGGCCCGGATGCCTGCGGGCAGGTGGGGGAGGGTGGGCGCTGGGCCTCTCCGGGGGAGGCACCCCGCTCGCGCGGATGCGCGTCACGCCCGTATCCCCGCCCCCCGCCCTCAACCCCCTACAGCCGGCTCAGGCTCGCCGTGGCGAAGAGGAGTTCCTTGATCGCCGCGCGGTCGCCCACCTGGCCCGCCACCGCCTCCTCTGGCTCCATCCGTCCCGCCGCCAGATGACAGAACTCGACCCCGTCCAGCGCGACATGGGCCACCTCGTGCGCCGCGGAGCCCACCGCCGCCGGTGAGTCCAGCGGCACCAGCCACTCCCCGCCCCCCGACCCCTCGATCTCCAGCCGCACACTGCGCCCCGGCGCCCCCGCCGCGACCAGATGCCGCGCCGCCTCCCCCGGCCCCGACAGCCCCGCCTGCCGCCGCGCGGCCAGAGCGGTCGGCAGCATGCGCGCCGCGAGGTCGATCATGTCGTGCAGATGGCGTGGCGCGGGCGGGTCGTAGGGGTAGTCGACCGCGTCCGCGATGTCCTCCGCGTGCACCCAGCATTCGAACGCCCGGTCCGTCATCGCGTCGTGCAGCGGCAGCGCGAAGTCCCCGTACGACACCGCGAGCTTGCCCGCGCCGCCGCCGGTGAACGCCACCGTCCGCACGATGCCGTGCACCTGGTCCCGCCAGGGTCCGCGTACCGACCGGGTCGGCGGGAAGTGCGACGCCTTCCAGTACGCCTCCGTACGGTCCGCCGGGCCGGTGACGCCGTCCGGCGCCGCGCCGCCCAGCGGGTCCTTCAGACCGAGCGACATGGCGATCAGACCGTCGACGGCCATCAGATGGGCGATGACACCGGCGACCGTCGTCCGGCGGGTGGCCGGTTCCACCCCGTCGAACCACCGCAGCCGTACCGGCGCGTGCCACTCCGCGTCGCCGAAGTCCTGGAGCAGTGCGTCCAGCCGAGCGGCCTCGGCGTCGTACGGCTTCGCCCAGACCGGGATGGGGATGCGCGGCGGGCGACGGGCCAGGCAGTGGTCGAGGACGCGGGTGCGCAGCGCCGGGTCCAGGTCGAGGGTCTCCGGCGGATGCAGCAGCCCGACGGCGTCCCGCAGCCGCAGTGCCTCGTCGGCGCAGGTCCCGCAGGTGCCGAGGTGCTCCTCGACGGCGGCGGCCTCCTCCGCCGAGCAGGCGGCCAGCGCCCAGGCGCCGAGCAGCGACTTCAGCACCCGGTGCCCCAGTACGGGCGGCGGACCGGCCGCTCCGGCGCCGGGCAGCTCCGGCAGGGACCCGCCGCCGTCCTCCACCGAGGCGCGCGGCAGCGGTATGCGGGGCGCGGGGGAGCCGGGCCGGGCGCCGCCGTCCCCCGAAGAGAACGCGTCACCGTCCCGGTCCTCCCCGTGCTCCCGGTGCTCCCTGTCGTCCGGGCCGCCGCGTTCGTCGTACGCGCTCACGCCGCACCTCCGTACCCGGGCGGGGTGCCCGGGGTCCCGGTGTCGTGGGCGGTGGCGAGGAGCTGGAGGCCGAGGCGCAGCCGGCGCCGGGCCTCGTCCTCGGTGACCCCGAGGTCGGTCGCGGTCTGGCGGTAGTCGCGGCGCTGGAAATAGGCCAGCTCCAGGGCGGCCCGCAGGGGTGCGGGCATCGACTGCACGATGTAGTCGGCGCGGGCCGTGACCGAGGCGCTGCGCACCGTACGCTCCAGTTCCTCGGCCTGCCCCGTGCCGCCGTCATCGTCGCCGTCGGCGAGGGCCGCCGCCACGGTGGCGCGCAGCCGCTGGACGGCGAGGCGGTGGGTGAGCGTGGCCACCCAGGTGCGCAGCGGGCCCTGCCGGGGGTCGTAGGTCTCGGGGTGCTCCCAGACGTGGGCGAAGACCTCGCGGGTGAGGGAGTCGGCCGCGCGCTCGTCGTCCAGGACGCGGTGGGCCAGGCCGTGCACCAGGGAGGCGAAGCGGTCGTACAGCTCGCCGAGGGCGGCGGCCTCACCGCGTGCCAGCCGTTGCTGCATCTTGCGGTCCCAGCGCAGTGGTGTGCCCTTCTGCGCCATGCGGCCCCCTCCCCGTGCCGGTGTCCGTACCGTGATCAGAGTGCGCCTGCCTTGCTCTCGAATGTAGTCGGCACGTCTGACAACGCACGCCCCCTTGTGGCAACGCACGCCCCCGACAGGCCAAGGGTGTCCGGCGACCTTTGGTACACCTCACGGCTTCTGTCTCGCCTACCCACCGCCCGAATGATCAGACGCGGTATCCATACGATCGAACAGGATCGAAGTCGACTGAAACAAGCCTTAATCGACTGCTTATCGTTTTCGCGGAAGTGTTTCAGGGAACGGCGGCTGGGCAGCCGTCCGGCAGGGAAGCGTAGGAACGGCTTCCGGTTGCCTGGCGGTCCGGGGGTTCCGGCGAGCGAGAGGCATGGTGGTGGCGTTCAACGTGACCGGCGATGAGCACGGCGACTGGACCGTGCTCCGGGTGTCGGGCGAGCTGGATCTGGTGTCCTCACCGCTGCTGCGGCAGCAGGTGCACGAGGCTGTCGCCGAGGGGCGGCGCCAGGTGGTGGTCGACCTCTCCGACGTGATCTTCTGCGACTCCAGCGGGGTCGGCGTACTGATCGCCACCCGGCGGCTGATGCGCTCCTGTCAGGGGCGGCTGCGGCTGATCCTGCCCGCCGACGGGATGGACGCCGGTCCCGGCGGGGCGCATGTGAACCGGGTGATCAACGCCCTCGGGGTGCGCCGCCTCTTCGATGTCCAGCCCGATGTCAAGACCGCCGTCACCCAGGGTGACCTCCCCGGCGCCGACAGCACCGGGACCGGGACGCCCCGCACGCTGTCGGCCTGACCGCGCCGACCCCGGCCCGGCCACGCCGTTGTCCCAAATTTTCCCCGGTCTTGGCCCAACCGTCGTTTTCCCGCTCCGCGAGCCCCCGGGACGTCGTACGCTCCAGCACGGATGCACCCCACGTGACGTAAGGCGGCCCGAAGAGACATGGTCAGCAGCGAGTACGAGCGCAGGATCGCGGCCCGATTCGCCACCTTCGACCAGGACGGCAATGGCTATATCGACCGGGAGGACTTCAGCGGGGCGGCCAAGGCGCTGCTCGCCGAGTTCACCACGGCGGCCCGCTCCGACAAGGGCCAGGCTCTGTATGTCGGGGCGGAGGCGTTCTGGCAGGGTATGGCGGGTATAGCGGACCGGGACGGCGATCAGCGCATCAGCCGCGAGGAGTTCGTCAGCAGCGCCGTCAAGCGGCTGCGCGACAACCCCGACCGGTTCGCCGAGATCGCCCGCCCCTTCCTGCACGCGGCCCTCGCGGTCGCCGACGCCGACAGTGACGGCTCCGCCACGGTCGCCGACACCGTGCGGGTGCTGCGCATCCTGGGCGTCAAGGACGACCTCTGCCGTGCGGCTGCCGCCGCGCTGGACACGGACGGGGACGGCCGGGTCGGCGAGGAGGAGATCGTCCAGGCGTTTGCCCGCTACTTCACCGTCCCGGAGTAGGGGGGGGCTCCGCCGGGGTGCCGGGTGGGGGCTTCGCCGGGGTGCCGGGTGGGGGGTCTCTGCTCCGTGCCGGGTGGGAGCGCCTGCTCTGTATCGGGTGGGAGCCCCCGCCCCGTGCCGGGCGGGAAGCCCTGCTCCGTGCCGGATGGGAGGCCCTGCCCCGCAACGGGTGCAAGCCCCCGCCTCGTGCTCGGCGGCTCCCCCGCCCCATATCGCTCGCGCAGCCGGTACTTGAGCACCTTGCGCAGGGTCTCCCCGCATGGCGCGTCCACCACCTCCAGCCGCTCTAGCCGCTCGGTGTGCAGGGCGCACTTGGGGGCGGAGGTGGTGCCCGAGGTCCAGTAGATCCAGTAGATCCAGCGTACGGCGGTGCCGTCGGCGGGTGGCGGGGGCAGTACGGCGGGGTCGTCGTCGGGCAGGTCGTCGTACGCCCCGGACGCCGAGGGTGCGGGCCACCGCGGTGTGGTCGAAGCCGCGCCAGGTGCCCGGTACGGCGAAGAACTCCGCCCCGGAGGCGCGCGGCGCGAAGCCGATCTCGCGGTCCCGGTGAACGGGATCACCGGTGCTTGGACGGCTGCTCCCAGGCGGGCCAGCGCGAAGGAGAGCACGGCGGTCTCGATCCGGGTGGGCAGTTGCCAGGCGACGACCGAGCCGGGCCGGACGCCCCTCCCGTACAGCCCGGCGGCCACCCGCTCCACGCGCTCGCGCAATCTGCCGAAGGTCAGGACGCGGTCCTCTTGGAGGAGGGCGGGGCGGTCGGGAGTGCGGGCGGCACGGCCGGTGAGCAGGTCCCGGAGAGTGCGGAGGCGTCCAGCACGGGTGGGGTGTTGTCGGCCGGCGAGGTCGTCGCCTGCCGCCGGGTGCTGGGCGAACTCGCCCGGGAGGCCCGTCGCAACGGCCGCTGGGGCGACCTGGGGCTGCGGCGGCGGCTCGGCGCACTCAACGCCGAGTTCCGCGCGCTGTGGCGGCTCACCCAGTGGAACGTCAACGAGGCGGAGGCGTCCCCGCGCGGGGTGCCGGGAGCTGTACGAGATGGCGGCGGACGTCCTCGACCTGGACCGGCCCTGGACCTTGGACCCTGGACCGGCTGTCGTCCCTGTCGTACACGATCGCTGCGGGCACGTCCCAGATCCAGCGCAAACATCGTGGTGGGACGGTTCCTGGGGCTACCGAAGGGGTGCGGCGGGTCGGTTGCGGGGGCCGCGGAGACGGAGGGTGGCGCGGGCGGGAGATGTCGGCTGACCGATGACCAACGCGCGGTGCGGGACGGTGTATGGGGGCTCCTGGAGCGGCGGTTCGGACGGGAGGCCCTTCGGGTGGCCGTGGCCTCGGGGCGGCTGGACCGGGAACTGTGGCGGGGGCCGAGCGCGGCGGGCTTCTTCGCCCTGCGGCTGCCGGAGGCGGACGACGGTGTTGGACTCGGGCTCCAGGGCGCCGTGTTGGCCTTCGAGGAGGAGTGGCGGGCTCTGCTCCCCGGCCCTCTGATCGCGACCCGGCTGGCGACCGGGGCGGAGGTGCTTCCGCCGCTGTGCCGGTGCCGTCGGTCGATCCGCTGATGCCGTTGCATCGGGGGTGGGGTTGGGGGAGGGAGCGGGAGAGGTGCCGGGTGAGGGGGAGGTGCCCGGCGTGGTGCGGGCCCGGCGCTCGACCCCGTCGCCCTGCTGCTCACCGCCGCCGAGCAGCACGGCAGTGCCGGGCGGACCTGTGCGATGGCCGTGGAACACGCCCGGGTGCGTGAGCAGTTCGGGCGGCTGATAGGGGTCCTTCAGGCGGTCCAGCATCTGTGCGCGGACCTGCTGGTGCGCGGCGAGATGGCCCGCGTGGCGGTCTACGCGGCGGCCGGCCGTGACCGCCGCCCCGGTGGACATCGCGGCGGCCCGGCTGACGGTCGATCGGGCGGCCCTGCGCGGCGCACGCGGCTGTCTCCAGGTGCACGGCGGTACGGGCTTCACCTGGGAGTCGGAGGTGCATCCGCATCTGAAACGGCCCTGGGTGCGGAGGCACCGCGCGGGTGGCGGGGACCGCGCCGCGGAGCTGCTTGCGGCGGATCCGGTGGCGGATCCGGTGGCGCCGGTGAGTTGAGCCCGCGCCGTGATGTCGCGGATCGTGGCATCCCGGTGTCACGGAGCGTTGATATCGGGTTGTGTCCTGCGCGGGGCGCGCAACGGCCGGAACGGTCGGTCGGCTCGGGTACCTTGTGTGGGATGCGAGTGGTTCCGAGCACGAGCCATACCGGTGGGATTCCTGGGGCGTCCCGGGACTGGGCCGTGCGCGCCGCTGCTCGCGGGGCGGAAGGGCTCCGCGCCCCCGCCGTACCGCCCCCCGCCGGGGCGGGTCGCACAGTATGGCGCACGGGTACTCCTTCACGCTGGAATATGTCCGAAGCGCTTGTTGGGGCGACGGAGCGTCAATCAAGCTGTCCCGTAACGGATTCACGTTCCGTGAACCTTGCTCAGGTCGTTGTTCTGCGCATGCAGAAAATGGCTACGATCGTGGCCCTCATGAGGCGTGAGCCTTTGTGTCCGCCGGTTCGGATGGTGTGAGCGGTGCAGGTGCTTCAAGTGCAGTTGGAGGTCCGGCCCGACCCCGCGGAGGTGGGGCGAGCCCGGAGGTGGGCCCGGTCGAGGCTCGCCGGCTCGGGGATAGGGGCCGACGAACCGCTCGCGGAGACCCTGGTCCTGCTGGTCTCCGAACTGGTCACCAACGCCGTGGTGCACACCGGCTGTACGGCTGTGCTGAGGCTGTCCCTGCCGTGCGAGGCGGCGGACGAGGCCCCGGTCCGGCTGGAGGTGGCCGACAGCAGCCCCCGGGTGCCCCTGCCCCGGCTCGCGAACGGCGAGGAGACGGGCGGGCGGGGACTCGCCCTGGTGGACGGGCTCGCCGATCGCTGGGGCTGGAGCCGCGACGGCGGCGGCAAACGCGTGTGGTGCGAACTCGACCGCTGTGAACGGGCCGAGGCCAGGCTCGCCTGCGGGGGCGGGGTGGGTTACGAGGGCTGCGAGGGCCTCGACGGGTTCGAGGGCTTCGACGGACTGGAAGGGCTGGCCTACGAGGCGGTATAGCGCCCCGGCCGGGGGCTGTGCGCCCCGGTGTGCTTCCTTGCGCGCCCGCCGCGAAACGGGCGCAAGTAATAAACCAACGATCGGGTGTTGACGTCCCGTGTCCGTTTGATCACGCTTGTGGACAGCGATTCGCCGTGAGGGGACGGCGGGGGTTCCGGTGACGGGAGCCCTCGGCGAGTGTGGGTCGTCAATTCGGCGCCGGTTCCCTCAGGGCTTCGAGGGGCCGGGGCGGGAGCGCCGGAAGCCGGACGGCGGCGCGTGATGCCGCGCTCGGGCAGGGTCGGGTCCTTCCCGCCCGGGTGCGGTCGGCAGGGGGGTGCGCGTCACCGTCCGGCCTTTGCGTGGGCCGCTGCCACGGCCGGGCTGGCGGCGGCTGCGGCCATGGCAATCGCCAGGGCTGTGGCTATGCCTGTGGCCATGGCTATGGCTCTCTGTTCTCGGGTCAAGCTGCGGATCCGGGCCGACCACGGCCGGATGATCAGAGAACGGCCGCCGGTGCCACCGGAGTTCCCGTCGCGCCGGTGAAAGGATCGGGCATCGCGGGCAGAGGCAACTCGCAGCGCCCAGGTTGTCCACAGGCTGTGGACAACCCCTCCGGATTCCAGTTCTGTCCCTGGAGCATCTTCCCCATCTCGACCAGATGCAGGGCGTGCGCGGGCAGCGGCAGATCCCCGATCTCCGGCGGGATGATCTCGAAGGTCAGCGTGTCATTGGCGACCGCCGCCACGCCCGCCCCGGGCGTGGAACCACTTCGGGGTGCGGATCGGCAGCCCCGGCGACGGAGAACCGTAGGCGTGCCGGTCCCCGGCCATCAGGTTCAGCGCGCCGATCTCGTCGTCTGCTCCCAGCGCCCCTAATTGTTCACGCGCTTGGCGATCTCGTGGAACACGTCCGGCGGTGACATCCATGCCTCCCTGGGGCTTGTCTCCGCACATCCGGCGAGTCATAAAAGCTGATAGATCGTCAGATATTGCGGGTGGGGGCCGGACGTGGGGAGCTTCTTGGCGGGCTAGGCCGTCGCCGTCGCCGACGACCTCTCCATCATGGCGGGCGGCGTAAGGGTCGTCGGGCCACCGCCGTGTCGGCGTTCGGGCGGCTGGACGGGGCGGTGTGCGTCGCTGGGATCCTGTGTGAGCGAGCAGGCCGACCACAGCGCCGCCAAGGGCGGGGGGCATCTCGCTGGTCCGCAACGCCGATCTGCTGCCGGGGACGGTCGGCACGAATCCGATGCCGGTGCTGGAGCGGCTGGAGGAGTTGGCACGGGCGGGCGGTCCGGGAGGGTGCGCGGCCCAACGCATGAGGGGGCGGGGCGCACGCGCGCGGGGTGCCGGGTTCGGAGAGCCGGGCTTGGGCGAGCGGGCTCCGGTTCCGGGAGCCGGGCCCCGCGCGCTGGCGGCGTCGGGACCGGCGGGACCGGAGGGATCGGACTCAATGTCATCCAGGGCGCCCGGATCGCCGTCGTCCTATGGATCGTCGCCGTCGACACCAACCCGGCCAACGAGGCGGCGGCACGGACTTCCTGACCTCGACCGAGGGCGTACGGGGGCTGCTGCCGACCGGCGTGGACCACGCCTTCGAGTGCGTCGGGGGCACCGGGCCGATCCGGGAGGCGATTGAGCTGCTGGACCGGCACGGACAGGCCGTCCTGGTGGGCGTGTGGCGCTCTGGACGATCAAGTCCTATGTCTGGCTGGCTGACCCGTGCCGCGAGGGCCCTATCCATTGGGTGCCTTTAGGACAGTCAGTGACCTAGAGGGCGTCTAGCGTCATCACGGCGTTGAGGCACTCGTACCCCAGGAGGCAGTCAGATGTCCGTCAAGCCGGTTCCCCAGGGCTACAGCACGGTGACGCCGTGGATCATCTCGCCCGACACGGTGCGGCTCATCGACTACATGAAGCGGGCCTTCGGCGCAGAGGAACTCGCTTGCCTTGCGGGCAAGGACGGGGCCATCGAGCATGCGGAGGTACGGATCGGCGACTCAGTGGTGATGATGTTCGACGCGCGGCCGGAGTGGCCACCGACCCCCGGCTTCCTCCGTCTTTACGTCGAGGACGCCCATGCCGTGCACCGTCAGGCCGTTGCGGCCGGCGGCATCTCGGTCACCGAGGTCACCCACCTCTTCTTCGGGGACCGGGTGGGACGGGTACGTGATCCGCTGGGCAACCTGTACTGGATCCAGACCCATGTGGAGGATCTGAGCCCGCAGGAGATGGAACGCCGCCTCAGCGACGCGGAGTTCGCCAAGGCCATGGAGTACGTCCAGAGCGCCGACTTCTTCCCCGCCCGAGAATCCGGCCTCGGCTGACATTCGGGAGCGAGAAGAGGGTCTCCAGGATCGTTCCCACCTGGCTTCGATGTTCCCGTATTCGCCGTAGCCGTCCGGGTACGACATCCGGGTACAACAAGCGACTGCGGGCCGCATTGCCGATGGTCAAGAAGGCGATACGGGTGTCGGCGGCGGACACGGACTTCTGGTTCGACAAACACTGGATCGTGGACTCCACCCCCGTGGAGTGCGGTCGTTCGTTCGCGGCCGACGGTGAAGCGGTCTGAGGTGGCCGGTTGGGCCGGATACGGCTACTGCGCCTCCCACTCGTGGTTCTTCTGGCGCCTGCGTTTGTACCTGGTCTGTATGCCGACCGGGATGCCAATCGTCGGGGAGGAGGGGGGGAGGTGCGGCCGAACGGGGCTCTACAGGGCCCCCGTAGTCGCCCGGAACGTCCGGCGGTAGGCCGTCGGGGTCACCCCGAGCGCCGTCTGGAGGTGCTGGCGCATGGACTGGGCGGTGCCGAAACCGGCGTCCCGGGACACCTGGTCCACGGAGAGGTCGGTGGACTCCAGGAGGTGGCGGGCGCGTTCGACGCGCTGCTGGGTGAGCCACTGGCCGGGGCTGACACCGACCTCCTCGCGGAAGCGGCGGGTGAAGGTCCGTACCGACATGGACTCCTGGGCCGCCATGTCCCGGAGCTGGAGCGGCTCATGGAGGCGGCCCAGCGCCCACGCGCGGGCCGCCGTCGTGGACGACTGCTGCGGATCGGGCACCGGGCGCTCGATGTACTGCGCCTGCCCGCCGTGGCGGTGCGGCGGCACGACGGTCCGGCGGGCGACGTCGTTGGCGACGGCCGTGCCGTGGTCGCGGCGCACCATGTGCAGACACAGATCGATCCCGGCCGCCACGCCCGCCGAGGTCAGCACGTCCCCGTCGTCGATGAACAGCACATCGGCGTCCACCCGCACCGCCGGGAACATCCGCTGGAAGCGGTCGGCGTCGGACCAGTGCGTGGTGGCCGGGCGGCCGTCCAGGCGGCCCGCGGCGGCGAGCACATAGACGCCGGTGCAGATGGACGCGAGACGGGTGCCGGGGCGGATCAGGCCCAGGGCGGCGCTGAGTTCGGGGGTCAGCTGGCCGTGGTCGTAGACCGGCCCTAGTTCGTACGACGCCGGGACGATCACCGTGTCGGCGGTGGCCAGGGCCTGGGGGCCGTGGGGCACCTCGATGGCGAAATCGGCGTCCGTCCGGACGGGGCCCGGGGGCCGGACCGAGCAGGTGACGACCTCGTACAGCGGGCGGCCCAGCGGGTCGCGCGGGCGCCCGAAGATCCGGTGCGGGATGCCCAGCTCGAAGGGGAGCAGTCCATCCAGCGCCAGGACGACGATCCGGTGCGGGCGGGAGGGGGTGCCAGGGGGCCCGTACAGGTCCGGGGAGGGGGACGGGGGCGGTGGCGGGGGTGGGGGTGGGTGCGCGGAGGGGGGCGTACGGCCGGTCGGCATGGCCCGATCCTAGCGAATGCTGTCCTTCGGGCCAGTGGAGCGAGGTGATCGGTGACTGGATGCTGGGTGACGTGACCCAGACAAGCGACGCCACGGCCCCCGGTCCCGGCGCGGAGGAACCCGGCTCGGCGGAGGAAAGCGGTTCGGTGAAGCGCCCCGGCTTGGCGCAGGACGCCGGCTCCTTGGAGGGCCCCGGTTATGGGAAGGCCCCCGGTTATGGGAAGGGCCCCGGTTGCGGGAAGGGCCCCGGCGTGTCGGAGGACCCCGGTTACGATCGGCGTCGGCGGCGGGTCCATCGTGCCTGGTTCGTCGCCGCTGTCACCTTTGTGACGATCATCGGCGCCGCCGCCTTCCGTTCCCTGCCGGGGCTGCTGATCGATCCGCTGCACCAGGAGTACGGCTGGTCGCGCGGCACGATCAGCGCGGCCGTCTCCATCAACCTGGCTCTCTACGGCCTCACCGCGCCCTTCGCCGCCGCGCTGATGGACCGGTTCGGCATCCGCCGGGTCGTCGCGGTGGCCCTGGTGGTCATCTCGCTCGGCTCCGGGCTCACCGTGTGGATGGAGTCGGCGTGGCAGTTGCTGCTCTGCTGGGGGCTGCTGGTCGGCCTCGGCAGCGGCTCCATGGCACTGGCCTTCGCGGCGACCGTCACCAACCGCTGGTTCACCACCCGGCGCGGTCTGGTCACCGGCATCCTCACCGCCGCCTCCGCGTCCGGGCAGCTGATCTTCCTGCCGGTCCTGTCCTGGATCGTCGAGCGCCACAACTGGCGCCCGGCGGCGGTCACCGTCGCCCTCGCCGCGCTCGCCGTCGTGCCCTTCGTCTGGCTGCTGCTGCGCGACCACCCGGCCGACGTGGGCCTGAAGCCGTACGGGGCGCGGGAGTTCGTGCCCAAGCCGCCGCCGGTGCCCGGGGCGGCCCGGCGGGCGGTCACCGTGCTCGTCTCGGCCGCGAGGACCGGCCCGTTCTGGCTGCTGGCCGGTTCCTTCGCGATCTGCGGGGCGTCCACCAACGGCCTGATCCAGACCCACTTCGTGCCCGCCGCCCACGACCACGGCATGCCCATCACGGCGGCGGCCTCGCTGCTCGCCGTCATCGGGGTCTTCGACGTCATCGGAACGATCGCCTCCGGCTGGTTCACCGACCGCTTCGAGGCCCGTCGACTGCTCGCGGTCTACTACGCCCTGCGCGGTGTCTCGCTGCTCTTCCTGCCCATGCTGCTCGCCCCGAGCGTCCACCCGCCGATGATCTTCTTCATCGTCTTCTACGGCCTCGACTGGGTCGCCACCGTGCCGCCCACCCTGGCGCTGTGCCGTGAGCACTATGGCGAGGACAGCGCCATCGTCTTCGGCTGGGTCCTGGCCTCCCACCAGGTGGGCGCCGCGCTCATCGCCTTCCTGGGGGGCGTCGCCCGCGATGTCTTCGGCTCCTACGACATGGTCTGGTACGCGTCGGGCGCGCTGTGCGCGGCGGCGGCGCTCATGGTGCTGGTCATCCGGCGGCGGGGTGTGGCGGAGGTGGCCGTGGCCGTGGCCTGACGGGCCGGTACCGAGTGCTTTGAGAACCGGGCGCCTTGAGAGGCGTACAGGCACAGGCACAGGCGCCGGTATCGGGCCCAGTGGGGCCCACGAGGGCCTAGGGCGTGTCTTCAATTGATCTTGCGTGGTGGATCATGGTCGGGTGATACGTCGTCATGAGCTGTCTGATGAGGAGTGGGAGTTCCTCCGTC
>NZ_JBEXLA010000008.1:0-62853 GCF_040609715.1 Streptomyces sp. NPDC004610
TGACGCCTGGACGGCGGAGGGCTTCGCGGCGGGGCGGCGGGGGGAGCCCCGCGCTGGGGCAGCAGCGGACGGGACGCGGGAAGGCGCCGGACCAGGCGCGGGCGGGACGGCGGGCGCGGGCTGGGGACTTGACGCCTGGACGGCGGAGGGCTTCGCGGCGGGGCGGCGGGGGGAGCCCCGCGCTGGGGCAGCAGCGGGCGGGACGCGGGAAGGTGCCGGACCAGGCGCGGGCGGGACGGCGGGCGCGGGCGGGCACGGCATCGGACTCAAGCGGGGCGCCGGGAGCGCCGGTGGACGGGGTGCGGCCGGTTGCGGGCAGGATGCCGGAGCGGCGGTGGGCGGGGCGCGGGAGGGGTGCCGGATCAGGCGCGGGCGGGACGGCGGGCGCGGGCTGGGGACTTGACGCCGGGGCGGCGGAGGGGGGAGCCCCGCGCCGGGGGCGGCGGCGGACAGAACGCGGGAAGGTGCCGTATCGGGCGCGGGCGGGACGCCGGACGCGGCGGTGGGCGGGGCGTCTGTGGTGTCGCGGGACGCGTGGGGCGGGGTGTGTCGGAACGCCGCGCGGCCGGGGTCCAAACCTCGTCGCTCCGAAATCCCCCTTTCGGGGCAATCCCCGGGTACCCGGGCGTGCCGTCCGGCACGGGCCCTCATGATCTGCGTCGTGCATGCACCCGAACGGACCCGATCCGCCGTCGCCCCCAGGGCGCTGGCCGTGTTGGCGCTGGCGTGGGCGCTGGCCGGCGCGCCCGCCGGGACGGCCACCGCGGACACCTGCGCCTGGGTTTCGACCGGCCCCGGCGGCACGGAGGCCGTGGCGGTCGCCGGGAGTGGCGGCACCAGCGCGGTGGCCGTCTCCCGGGGCGGTGGCACGGACACCGTGGCCGTCGTCGCCGTCGCCGGAGGTGGTGGCGGAGGCGGGATGACCTGGCCGACGCCGCCGACGTGTCCCCCGCCACCGCCCCCGCCCTGTCCCCCGGAACCGACGCCGACGCCGACGCCGACACCTACACCCACCCCGACCCCGACTCCTACCCCCACTCCCACCCCCACCCCGACTCCCACCCCCACCCCCACTCCCCCGAAGCCCACTCCCACGCCCGCCCCCACCCCGGAGCCGCCCCCACCCCCGCCCCCGGCACCCGCTCCCGCGCCGCCTCCACCGGCGCCCGCCCCTACTCCGACCCCCACCCCGACCCCCATCCGCACACCCACCCCGACCCCGACACCCACCCCCACCCCGACCCCGACCCCCACTCCAACACCCACCCCCTCGCCGACGCAGGTGAACTATCCGCCGTACCGGCCCGCGAACCATCAGCGGATCACCCATGGCGGTACATCGCCCGTCACCTTCGTCCTGCTCATCACCACGCCCGCAGTGATCGCCGTTGCCGCGCTGCGACCGCGCTGATTCTGGAGGCTTGTCTTGCCGGAATGGCTTGTTCTCACTCTCGCGATGCTGGCCGCCTGTTCCGTGGTGGTCATCATCACGCTCATCCGCAATCGCGCCGCCTCCGATGACGAGGACCCCTCCGAGACACCCGACGTCATCGAGTACATGACGATGTGGATCGGTGTCGTCTACGCCATCGTCCTGGGCCTGGCCATCGCGGGGGTCTGGGAGGCGCGCAGCATCGCCCAGGACCATGTCCAGGCCGAGGCGCAGGCGCTGCACGAGATCTCCGAGCGGGTGCGGGTCTATCCGGAGGAGGTACGGAACCGGATCCGGGACGATGTCAACACCTATGTCGGACACGTCGTCAGCACCGAATGGAAGACGATGGCCGACGAGGCAAGGATCACCGAGCGCGGCACCGAGCTGATGGATCGTATCCGCACCGATGTCACCGACTACCGGCCGCAGAACGACTTCGAGGCGCAGGCGTATCAGCCGCTGCTCGACCAGGTGACCGCCGCCGACCAGGCGCGCAACTCCCGGGCCGACTCGCTGGGGGCGACCATGCCCGGGGTGGTGTGGTTCGGGCTGCTGGGCGGGGCGGTGATCACCATCGGCATGGTGCTGGCGCTCCAGATCCGGCGGACCCCTCGGGAACTGGTCGTCGCCGGGCTGTTCTCCGCCCTGATCGCCTTCCTGCTCTTCCTCATCTGGGACTTCGACGCCCCCTACAGCCGGGGGGTCACGGCGTCGGTCGAGCCGTTCCTCAATCTGTTCCCCGGCATCGAGGGCTGACCGGACGGTCACCGCGGGCCGCCCGGCGCGGATCGCCACGCCGGGCCGGTCCCCCGGCCGTACCAGCGGTGTCCCTCCAGCGGCCCACAGTCATGCCCCATTCGCGCGACTGTGATCGCGCGCCTGTGCGGATCTCCCTAGCGTTTCGGTCATCGAGGTGCATTTCTGGCGCCTGCGGAACAGGTCCGCGGCTGCTCCTCGGGGACCCGGAGGATTCACCATGCGCGCGATACGCGTCGGCTCGGCCGCACTGCTGGCGGTCAGCGCCCTCAGCCTCACCGCTCCCGTCGCGCAGGCGCGCGGCGAGGAGGAGACCCGTCTGCGGGTGTCGGTGGCCCCGCAGACCATCGCCGCCGGCGGCCGGGTGACCCTGCGCGCCGAGGGCTGCGAACGCTCGGTCCGGGTCTCGTCGGGCGTCTTCGACGACGTCCACATCGAACGCGACCGGGGCACGGCGGTGGCCACCATCGACCGCGAGGCCAGAAAGGGCGCGGTGTACGAGGTCTCGTTCCACTGCGGGAACTTCCGGGAACGGGCCCAGCTCACCATCGCCGAGGGCCGCGGCTCCTCCTACGACGAGGGCTACGACGAGGGCGGTTACGACAGCGGGTACGACGACTCCTACGGCGACTATCCGCAGCGCGGGGTGCACGCCGGTGAGGGCGGCAGCTTCGGCGGGTTCGACCTCAAGGAGATCGGCCTCGGGTTCGCGCTGATCGCCGGGTCGGTCGGGGTGGCGTACCACCTGTCCCGGCGCCGCTCGGCCGAGCAGGGCGGCTGACCCGGGCCCGCGTCGGGTCGCGTGCGCACAGGGCTTCGCCCCGGATTCCCGTCGAGGGGTCCGGGGCGAAGCCCTGTGTCCGCGCTTGTCCGTGTTTGTCTGTGCTTGTCCGTGCTTGTTCGTGCGTGCGGGTCTCTTCGGGGGGCGGCGGTCGCCGCGTCCGGTCAGTAGCGCTTCTCGGCGCGGCGGCGCATCCAGAACACCCCACCGCCCAGCAGCGCGGCCCCGACCAGGCCGCCGCCGATCGCCATGTCGGTCGGGGTGGCCCCGTTGGTGGTGGCGCCGCCGAGGCCGCCGCGGACCCCGCCGATGACGGTGAAGGCACGCGGCCGGGTCAGGGTGCGGCCGTCGCAGTTGACCCGGATCTCGTAGGTGCCGGGCCGGGCGTCGTGGTGGACGGTGGCATGGGCCCGGGAGGTGTCGTTGGCGCCCCGGACCGGGGTGAGGGTGGTGGTGCGGAAGGCGTTCGAGGACGCGGCGCCGCCGTTGCGGCAGCCGTCGACCGTGATGGTCAGCTGACCGCCTCTGGCGATGACCCCGGGCCTGGCGACGATGTTGCGGGGTCCGCCCTGGCCGCCCCGGTCCCCGAGACCGCCCCGGTCGCCGAGCGACTCGCCCCGGTCGGACAGCACCTCGCCCCGGTCGGAGAGGACGCCCCCGCGGTCCTCCGCCAGGACATCGCCCCGGTCGCCGAGACCGTCGCCACCGCCTTCGCCTCCGATTCCGCCCCCGCCCCCGCCCCCTCCGCCGATCCCGCTGCGGTCCTCCAGTTCGGCTGTGTCCCCTTGGCCCGGGTTCTCCCAGGCGACGGCCGCGGGGGCGGCGAGCCCCACGACGGCGACCGCGGCGACCGAGGCCGCCAGGGTTCTGGCAGTACGCATATGCTCCTCCGCGGAAGGCGCCCCGGGAATCCGTCCCCGGTCTTTGAGCGAGAAAGCACCTCCCAGAAAGACCCTCAGTTGCCGTGCCCGCACGCGCATTTCGGCGATGGTCCGTACCGGTGAGAGAGGGTGTGGCAACACGCCGGGGGAAATCCGCGCAATCGGATATTGCCGCAGGTCACGGACCGTCAGAAAATTCCTGTCCGCCCCGACTCGTATGGCGCACCGGGCGGGAATCGAATGGCGCACCGGGAAAGAGAGGGAGCCACCCGTTCGCATCTGTCCCCGTGCCGGTTCGCGCACCGCCCTTTAGCGTTTCATCATGCGCGACTGACGTGGCGACGGCCGCGTCGAGAGGGGATGGCGAATGTCTGCTTCCGAGCTGACCGAGCTGGCGGAAGAGGAGGAGCGGCGCAAGAAGCGCGCACCCTGGGGCGTGATAGCGCTCGTGCTGCTGACCGGTCTCGCGCTCATCCGCAATGGCTCGGGAGAATTCGACGTGGGCCCGCCGCAGCCCGCGTCCGCCGCCGCCAACAGCCAGGCCCCGACGCCCGGCACCACCTTCGGGACGGGGGTGTCGCCACTGCCGTACGCGATTCCGGACCGGGTGCGGATCCCGGGGATCCAGGTGGACGCGCCGATGATGCCGGTGGGGCTGGACGCGGCCGGCTGGGTCGACGCGCCGCCGCCGGAGGACCCCAACCTCGCCGGCTGGTTCACCGGCGCGGTCTCGCCCGGCGAGAAGGGCACCGCGGTGGTCGTCGGCCATGTCGACAACAGCCGCGGCCCGGCCGTTTTCTACGGCCTCGGGGCACTGAAACAGGGAAATCATGTCGAGGTGACCCGCAAGGACGGAAAGAGCGCGGTGTTCGAGATCTACGGCATCGAGGTCTTCGAGAAGAACAATTTCCCCGGCGACCGGGTCTACGCCTCCAAGGGAACCGCCGAACTCCGGGTCATCACCTGCGGCGGCGGCTTTTCCCAGCAGAACGGCTACGACGGGAATGTCGTCGTCTTCGCCCGCCTGGTCGAGGTCCGCTGAGGGACCCCGGCCGGGCGCGGAGGTCGGCGGCGGAGGTCGGCGGCGGGGGTCAGGCGGGGCGGCGGCGGGGCACGGTGAGGTAGTAGCCCGCGTCGAGGAGCTGGGGCAGATAGTCGCGCAGGGCGCTCACACTCTGCGAGCGGTCACCGCCTGCGTCGTGGGAGAGCACCACGACACCCGGTCCGGCGCCCTCGTGGACCCGGTCGACGATGGTGCGGGTGCCGGGGCTGGTCCAGTCGAGGGTGTCGACCGTCCAGGCCAGCGGCTCCATCCCGAACTCCGCGCCGAGCTGGAACGCGGCCCGGTTCCAGGCTCCGTAGGGGGCGCGGAACCAGCGCGGCCACTCCCCGACCGCCTTCTCCACCACCTCGCAGGTGCTCTCCATCTCGCTGCGGATGGCGGCCCGGCCGAGCCGGGTCAGCAGCGGATGCGACCAGGTGTGATTGCCGATGACATGACCGGCGTCCGCCATCCGCTCCAGCAGGTCCCGGTGTTCGAGGGCCATCTCCCCGCACACGAAGAACATCGCGGGCACGTCGTAGGCGGCGAGGGTGTCGAGGATGTCGGGGGTGTAGCGGGGGTCGGGGCCGTCGTCGAAGGTCAGCACCATGGTGCGGCCGATGTCGTCCATGCTCAGCAGCGGTTCGGTACGGACCGGGAGGCGGGCGGGGGCGGTGCGCGGGGCGGCGGGGCCGGTGATCGGCTGGAGGCGGTAGGCGGACGGCTTCTGCGGGGCTCGGGCGGGGGCACCGGCGGCGCCGGTCGCCTCCGGCGCGGAGGAGGCGGGTTTCGGGCCGGGGCGCAGGGAGAACAAGCCCGCGGTGCCGGCTGCGCCGAGCGCGGCGAGGCCGCCGAGCAGGGCGCGGCGCCGGGTGAGGAAATGGTCCTTCGTCTCCTTCGTCATAGGTCATGGGTCGCCCAGGAGGGGGGTGGGGCCGCGCAGCGACACCGGGGTGGGGGTGGATTTGCACTCGGGCGGCGGAGCAGGGGGGTGGGTGCGGCGCCGTCGTGGTCGATCGCGCCGGTCCCAGCACCCCTGAAAGCCTTGTCCCGAGCGATGGCTGGAGAGCCCCCTCGGGTCTCAACGACTGCGGACGAAGGGGAACAGGAGGGTTTCCCGGATCGGTAGGCCCGTCAGGAGCATGATCAGGCGGTCCACTCCGATACCCAGGCCGCCCGTCGGGGGCATGGCGTATTCGAGGGCGGTCAGGAAGTCCTCGTCGAGTTCCATCGCCTCCGGGTCGCCGCCCGCCGCCCGGAGGGACTGGGCGGTGAGGCGGCGGCGCTGTTCGAGCGGGTCGGTGAGTTCGGAGTAGGCGGTGGCGAGTTCGGTGCCGAAGGCGACCAGGTCCCAGCGTTCGGCCAGCCTCGGGTCGGTGCGGTGCTGCCGGGTGAGCGGGGAGACGTCGGTCGGGAAGTCCTTGTAGAAGGTGGGCAGCCGGGTGGGGGCCTCGACCAGCCGCTCGTACATCTCCAGGACGATGTCCCCACGGCCGGCGTCGGGGGTGTACGGGATGTGCGCGCGGTCGCAGAGGCGGCGCAGGGCGGGCAGGGCGGTGTCCGGGGTGATCTCCTCCCCCAGGGCGTCCGAGAGGGCGCCGTGGACCGTTCTGACCGGCCAGGGGCCGGAGATGTCGTGCTCCTCGCCGTCCCGGTGGACGACGGGGCGGCCGAAGGCGGCGGTGGCGGCGCTCTGCACGAGGTGCCGGGTGAGGTCGAGCATCACGTCGTAGTCGGCGTACGCCTGGTACGCCTCCAGCAGGGTGAACTCGGGGTTGTGCCGGGGGGAGACGCCCTCGTTGCGGAAGACGCGGCCCAGTTCGAAGACCTTCTCCAGGCCGCCGACGCAGAGCCGTTTCAGATACAGCTCGGGGGCGATGCGCAAGGGGAGGTCGAGGTCGTAGGCGTTGATGTGGGTGGTGAAGGGGCGGGCGTTCGCGCCGCCGTGGGTCCGCTGGAGGATCGGGGTCTCAACCTCCAGGAAGCCCCGGTCCAGCAGGCCCTGGCGCAGCGCCTGGACGGCGGTGGAGCGGGCCCGGACCACCGCGCGGGCGCCGGGGCTCACCGCCAGGTCGAGCGCGCGCATCCGGACCCTGGTCTCCGGGTCGGTCAGGCCCCGGCGTTTGTCGGGCAGGGGGCGCAGGCACTTGGCGGTGAGCTGCCAGGAGGTGACGAAGAGGGTGGGTTCGCCGTGGTCGCTGTGTCCGGCGTGGCCGGTGGCGGTGATCTGGTCGCCGGGGTCGGTGTCCGTGCGGAAGGCGGTGAGGGCGGGGCCGGAGCCGTCCCGGGTGAGGGCGAGCTGGCCGTCGCCGGAGCCGTCGCGCAGGGTGACGAAGAGGATGCCGCCGAAGTCGCGGACGCACAGGATCCGGCCGGCGACGGTGGCCTCGCCGTGGGCGGGGAGCGCGGTGAGGGCGTGGGTGCGGGGCGGGACGCCGACGGGGTAGGGGTCGGTGCCTTCGGCGCGCAGCCGCTCCAGGGTGCGGCGGCGCAGCCGCGTCTGCTCGGGGAGCCCGGCGAGGGGGTCGGCGGGGGCGGGGGGCGGCGGTGGGGTGGCCGTGACGGCGGGTCGCCCGGGGTCGCGGGACCGGCCCCTGCCCCGGAGTCGGCGCAGGGACGGTACGGGGACGAAGCCCTCGGCGATGCCGGAGGCCAGGCCGATCCGGGCGAGCGAGACGGCCTCGCCCCAGCAGAGGAAGCGCGGGTACCACGTGGGGTGGTACTTGGCGTTGGAGCGGTACAGGGCCTCCAGCTGCCACCAGCGCGAGAAGAACAGCAGCAGTCGGCGCCAGAGTCTGAGGACCGGTCCGGCGCCGATCCGGGCGCCCTCCTCGAACACCGACCGGAACACGGCGAAGTTGAGCGAGATCCGCCGCACCCCCAGCCCGGGGGCGGCGGCGCACAGCTCGGCCACCATGAACTCCATGACCCCGTTGGGCGCGGAGCGGTCCCGGCGCATCAGGTCCAGGGAGACCCCGTCCGGGCCCCAGGGCACGAAGGACAGCAGCGCCAGCGGCTCGCCGTCCGCGCCGAGCGCCTCCACCAGGAGGCAGTCGCCGTCGGCCGGGTCGCCGAGCCGGTCCAGGGCCATCGAGAAGCCCCGTTCGGTCTCGGTGTCCCGCCAGGTGTCCGCCCTGGCGACGACCCCGCGCATCTCCTCGCCGGTGAGGGCGGCGTGCCGGCGGATGCGGCTGGTGGCGCCGGTACGGCGGACCCGGTGCACGGCCTGCCGGGTGACCCGCATGTCCCGGCCGTCCAGATCGAACGCGGCCACCTGGAGGACCGCCTCGTCACCGAGTTGGAGGGCGCCGAGCCCGGCGCGGGCGAACGCCCTGGCCCCGTCCTCGGAGGCGCCCATCACGGCGGGCGCCCAGGCGTGGCGGCGGGCGAGGTCCAGCCAGGCGGCGATGGCGTGCGGCCATGCCTCGCGGTCGCCGACCGGGTCCCCGCCTGCCAGGCAGACGCCGGTCTCGACCCGGTAGGTGACGGCCGCCTTGCCGCTGGGCGAGAAGACGACGGCCTTGTCGCGGCGGGTGGCGAAGTAGCCGAGGGAGTCCTGGCCGCCGTGGGCCGCGAGCAGGGCGCGGATACGGTCCTCCTCGTCGCCGTGCAGGGCGGCTTCCAGGCGCTGGGAGCGGAACAGGGCGGCGGCGGCGTTCAGCAGGGCGAGCGCGCCGAAGAGGCCGAGCAGGAAGGCGAGCTGACGGGGCGGACGGCCGTCGAAGTCGTTGCCGGTGACGAGGCCGCCGCAGACCCGGTCGGCGGCCCAGGCCAGCCGCCCGCTCTCCGGCAGGTTCCCCGGGAACAGCTCCACCAGCCCCCAGCCGACCAGGATCGCCGCCACGAGCCCCCCGGCCAGCACGGCGAGCGCCCGCCACACCGCGCCGCGCCGGGAGTCGGCGTAGAAGGCGTCGCGGGCCACGATCAGCAGGATCAGGGCGAGAGCGCAGACGATCAGCGAGGCCAGGGAGTCGGCGTACAGGCCGAGCGCCACGCCGAGGGCGTCGACCAGGACCAGCAGACCGAGGTAGACGACGACCAGCCACCAGGCGACCCGTTTGCGGGCGGCGGTGGCGGCGGCCAGCAGAAAGAGGAAGACGGCGTACGCGAGGTTGGCGCTGACGGGGACGATGACGGCGTCCAGGACATGGACGAGCGGGCGCAGCGCGACGCGCAGCGGCGGGATCAGCGCGAGCAGGGCGCAGAGCAGACCGAGTGCGCCGAAGAACGCGGCGAAGCCCTCCGGGACCCTGCCGAGGCCGCGGCCCCGGCCTGCGTCGCGGTCCCGGTCCGGTGCGGTCCGGGGCCGGGCCGGATCGTCCTGGGTGGCGCTCATGCCTCGACTGTAGGAAGGGCGGGCCCGCGTCGCCCGTCGGCGGACCGGTGGCCGATGCCGTACGGGAGGCGGCCGGAGCGGGGCGTTCCGATAGCCTCGGGGCGTGACGGAACGGGAATCCAGACGGTTCGAGGGGTCCGATCGGTTCGAGCGGGGCACCGACGGCCCGAAGGTCATCGTCGTCGGCGTGGACGGCTCCGACTCCTCGCTGCGGGCCGCCGCGTACGCCGCCGGGCTCGCGCGCCGGCAAGGTGCGCTGCTGGCCGTGGTGTACGTCCAGCCGATGATCGCGGCGGGCGCGGCGCTGGGGGCGCCGGTCGCCGACACCACCGGGGAGATCGCGGAGGAACTGGTCGCCCAGATCCGGGACGCGACCGAGCGGACGCGCGGGATATTCGATGTGCGCTGGGAGTTCCACACGTTCCGCGGGGACGCGTACAGCGGGCTGGTGAGGGCGGCGGACGAGCTGACGGCGGACGCGGTGGTGGTGGGGGCGTCGGAGCGGGCGGGGCACCGGATCGTGGGGTCGGTGGCGGTCCGTCTGGTGAAGGCGGGGCGGTGGCCGGTGACGGTGGTTCCCTGACGCGGGGGCTACTCCCCCATCACCAGCCCGTCCTGCTCCGCCCCCCTGCTGAGGACCACCTCCCGGATGCCGTCCCGGACGGAGACGAATTCGGCGCCCTGCTCCAGGGCGCGGTTGAGGTTGAGGACGCGGCCCGCGTCGATGTCGTACAGCTGGGGGATGTACTCGGCCTTGGTCACCTGCCAGCGGGTTCCTTCGCGGGTGGGCGGGGCGAAGGTGAAGCGGCCCAGGGTGGACTGGTTGCCGCGGGGGTCGAAGGCGCCGTCCGGGTCGAACATCTGGCCCGCGATCTGGTCGCCCATCCCATAGATCACCCAGGTGCCGTTGACCTTCTGGTACGCCTGGGGGACATGGGCGTGGGTGCCGAGGATGAGGTCGATGTCGGGGCGGCTGCCGGTGCGGGAGGCGGTGAGCCGGTCGGCGAGCCGGAGTTGCTCCTCGTCCGGGTCGTCCTGCCACTCGGTGCCCCAGTGCATGGAGACCACCACCACATCGGCACCGGCGCGGCGGGCGGCGCGGGCGTCGGCGACGATCCGCCGCTCGTCGGTGAGGGAGACCGCCCAGGGCTGGTCCGGGGGCAGCGGGATGCCGTTGGTGCCGTAGGTGTAGGCGAGGTGGGCGACCTTGGCCGTGCCCGCCGCGTAGAGGGTGGCGGTGGCGGACTCGGCCGCGGTGCGGGCGGTGCCGGAGTGGCGCAGCCCGGCCCGGTCCATGGCGTCCAGGGTGCGGGCGATACCGGCGGCGCCGTCGTCCAGGCTGTGGTTGGAGGCGGTGGAGCAGCCGTCGTAGCCGGTGCGGGCGAGGCCGGCGGCGACCTCGGGCGGGGATTTGAAGCTGGGGTAGCCGGTGTAGACGCCGTCCTCGCCGTAGACGGTCTCCATATGGCACAGGGCCAGATCGGCGCGCTCGACGACCGGTCGGACCCCGGCGAGCATCGGGGCGAAGTCGTGGCCGCCGTCGGCCGCGTCGTAGCGGGCCCGTGCGATGACCGACTCGTGGGGGAGGACGTCACCGGAGGCGACGAGGGTGAAGCCGCGGGGGGCGGCGGAGGGCGCCGGCTGTCCCGACCGGTCGCCGGGATCCCGCTGCTGGGCCTGGCAGGCGGCTCCGGCGGCGAGGACGACCGTCAGGGCGAGGGCCACCTGTCGGCTGCGTGCGATCATCTCTGGTCACCTCTCGGGTGCCTCAGGCCGCCTCAGCGGAGTCCTATTTTCATATGAATAGGTACGAAAGCAGCCGCCTTCCCAAACGGTCCCGGCCGGTCCGTTAACCGTTCGTCGTACCGTTCGCCGACGCGTTCGACCGTCCGCCGCAGGACCGTGCGCCTCCTCTGGGCGGATCCGGACCGCTGCGATGCCATACGCGCATGACGGCCGCAACCACCCTGATGACCGGGACACACGGGACGACGACCGCCGAGCACGAACTCGCCGAGGTGCAGCGCGAGCACGGCCGGTCCCTCTTCGCACTGCTGCTCAGGCTCTGCGACGGCGACCGGCAGCGGGCCGAGGACCTCGTCCAGGAGACCCTGGTCCGCGCCTGGCAGCACCCCGAGGCACTGCGCACCGACGCCTTCGACTCCGTACGGCCCTGGCTGCTGACGGTGGGTCGGCGGCTCGCCATCGACGCCCGGCGGGCCCGGCAGGCCCGGCCGCCCGAGGTCGGTGACGCGATCCTGGAGAACGCCCGGGTGAGCGCCGACCACGCCGAGCGGTCGGCCGCGGCGGTCGATGTGCGCGAGGCTGTGAAGACACTCACGCCGGAGCACCGGGAAGTCCTGGTGCTGGTGTATTTCCAAGGGGCGAGTGTGGCGGAGGCCGCCCAGGCGCTGGGCATCCCGCCCGGTACCGTGAAGTCGCGCGCCTACTACGCGCTGCGGGCTCTGCGCAGGGTGCTTCCGGGATATGCGACTGACCTGCGCTGAAACCGGCCGCTGGGTCAAGCCTTCGTAAAGTGCCTTGCTGAGTACCCCGGTTGAGTAATCGTCTGTCCTTGTCCGTGTTCCGGATCGGGGGGCCGACCGCCCGACCCGGGCCCGGCGATTCGTGGGCGACGCGCACGCACGGAGGAAGGCGGGAAGGGATGCGGCACAGAGGGCATCAGAGCACGGACGGTACCGACGGCGGAGAACTCACCGTCCCCATGGCCTGGTTGTACGCCGAGTACATCGCCGACGAGCTGCTGCGGACCGGCGATCTCATGCCGCCGACCTCGTTCGAGTTCCGGGCCGGGCGGGACGCGCTCGCGCTCACCGTCTTCCTGTCGGACACCGACGGCGAACTCTCCGGCATCCGGGTGGTCACCCAGTTGGAGACCTGGCTGTCGCTGACCGCCTACGACCAGCCGTGGCAGGACTGGGTGCGGGAGCGGATGGACCAGGTGACCGCCGAGACGGCCGACTCGGGGCGGCACTCACCCGATCTGGACCTGGCCGAGGCCGCCTGGCGCTGGCTCCAGGAGACCGAACTCCTCGCCCCCGACCTCAACGCCGTGCCCGGCGGGGCGGCGCCGGTGGGCGAGGACGAGGGGCCCAAGGTGTGGACACCGGCGTGGCGGCTGGGGCTGCCGCTGGGGCATCTGGCGATCCATCTGTTCTGAGCTATTTGTGCTGAGCCATCGCTGCTGAGCCATCTGCTCTGAGACATCTGTGCTGAGCCATCGGTGCTGAGCCTTCTGTTGTGATCCGGCGGTTCCGGGTCCGGCTGGTCCTGGGAGGTGCCACCCATCCGCCCGCCCCGCCGCTCCGAATCCCGGGGTTGGGGTCGGCGATTCTCCGGTGGCTTGAGTGATTCGGCGGTGCGGTGCGTACCGGTGGGCGAGCACGGAGTGACCCCGCACGGAGTGATCCCGCAGGAGTGACCCCACCCGCACCCCAACGGCACGAGGATTCGCATGAGGTCCCTGGAACGGCATCGTGACGTCGCCGCCTACGCGCTCGGCGTGCTGAACGAGGCGGATGCCTTCCGCTTCGAGGACCACCTCATGGAATGCCCCCTGTGCACCGCCCGGGTGACGGAGTTCGGGCCGGTCTCCCGGCAGCTGATGCTCTACCGACGGGCCACCCCGCGCACCGTCCACCCCCTGGCCGGACCCGGCCCCCGGCTGCTGGACCGGCTGCTCGCCGAGGTCGCCGTACGGCGCCGGGCCGGACGCCGCCGGATGCTGTACGCGGTGGCCGCGTCGGTGGTGTTCGCGGTGGCCGGTCCCGCGCTGGCGGTACTGGCGGGCGGCGGTGAGCAGAAAGTGCGGGTCGAGGCGACGGACCCGCGCTCCGGGGTCTGGGCGCAGGTCACCGCCGGGAACGAGATGTGGGGCAGCGAGGTGGAGCTGAAGGTCAAGGACGCGGCGGGCCCCCGCCCCTGCCGGCTGGTCGCCGTCAGCCGGGACGGCACCGAGGAGACCGTCACCAACTGGACCACCCCCCGCCGCGACGCCCGCCCGAACACCATGCGCGGCGGCGCGGCCCTGCACCCCGACGAGATCCTGCGCTACGAGGTGCGCTCGGCGGACGGCGAGACCCTGGTGACCCTGCCCGGCCGCTGAGCCGGGCGCCCGCTACTTCAGCAGCCGGGACATCCTGCGGTCGGCGAGCGGCTTGCCGCCGGTCTGGCAGGTGGGGCAGTACTGGAGCGAGGAGTCGCTGAAGGAGACCTCGCGGATGGTGTCCCCGCACACCGGACAGGGCTGCCCGGTCCGGCCGTGGACGCGCAGCCCGCTCTTCTTCTCGGCCTTGAGCCGCCCGGCCGCCAGTCCCCGGGAGCGCTCGACCGCCTCGGTGAGGGTCTCGCGCAGGGCGGAGTGGAGCCGGGTGGTCTCCTCCGGGGTGAGGGACGCGGCCAGCTTGAACGGGGACATCTTCGCCGCGTGAAGGATCTCGTCGCTGTACGCGTTGCCGACCCCGGCGATCAGGCTCTGGTCGCGCAGGGCGCCCTTGAGCTGCCGTCGCTCGCCGGCCAGCAGCGCGGCGAGGGCGGCCTCGTCGAAGTCGTCGGCCAGCGGGTCGGGGCCGAGCCGGGCGATGCCGGGGACCTCCCGCGGATCCTGGACGACGTACACCGCGAGCCGCTTCTGGGTTCCGGCCTCGGTGAGGTCGAAGCCCTCGCCGGTCTCCAGGGCGACCCGCAGGGCGAGGGGACCCTTGCCGGGCTTGGGCGGGCCGTCGGGCAGCCGGTCCCGCCAGTGCAGCCAGCCCGCGCGGGCCAGATGGGTGACGAGGCGGGGCCCGCCGCCGGTCTCCAGGTCGAGGAACTTGCCGTGCCGCCGCACCGCCACGACCTCCCGGCCCTCCAGCGCGGAGAGCGGCGGGTCGTAGGTCTTCAGCACGCTGATGGCGACCGGCAGGACCCGGACGATCTCATGGCCGACCAGGTGGTCGGTCAGAAAGTCCTTGAGGGCCTCTACCTCGGGAAGCTCGGGCATACGTTCCAGAGTGCCACTGGTGTCCCACCGGCACCGGGTGGGTGGGGCTGCGCGAGGTGCCACCGGTGCCGGGCCCGCGCCGCCCCGGTCAGTGGCTCAGTACCTCAATGACTCACTGCCTCACTGCCTCAGCGGGACCCCGAACTCGCACCACACGCACTTCCCGCCGCCCCGCGCCTCCACCCCCCACACGTCCGCCATCAGGTCGACCAGCATCAGACCGCGCCCGGAGACCCCGGACGTCCCGGCCTCGCGGCGCCGGGGCAGTGCGCTGGAGGTGTCCTCGACCTCGACGCGCAGTCGGCGTTCGGCGCCGCCCAGCACCCGCAGGGTGACGATCGCGGCGCCCTCGGTGTGCATCAGGGCGTTGGTGATCAGCTCGTCGGCGACCAGTTCGACATCGTCGGCCCGGTCCACCGCGCCCCACGCCCGCACCGCCGCCCGGATCAGATGGCGGGCCTCGGCCAGCGCCTCCGGGTCGCCCGGGGCCACATGCTGCTGGAGCCGTCCGCCGGACTGCGGGGCGTCCAGACCCCGGCGGCGCAGCACCAGCAGCGCCACATCGTCGTCGCCGCCGCGCTCGTCGGCCTCGTCGATCAGCAGGTCGGCGAGTGCGCGCACATCCTGCGGGCCACCGGCGATGAGGGCGGTGAGGGTCTGCATCCCGTCGTCGAGGTCGGTGCCGGGCTGTTCGACCAGGCCGTCGGTGCACAGCAGCAGGGTGTGCCCGGGGTCCAGCTCTATGGTGCCCACCGGGTACTCCAGCCGCCCGAACTCCGCCGACAGCCCGAGCGGCAGCCCGCCCTCGACGGGGACGCGGCGGCAACTGCCGTCGGTGGTACGGACCAGGGGGTCGATGTGCCCGGCGCGGACCACCTGCACCACCCCGGTGGCGAGATCTGCCTCGGCGTAGAGACAGGTCGCGAAGCGGTCGGTGTCCAGTTCGTGGAGGAAGACGGAGGCGCGGGCCATCACGGTGGCCGGGTTGTGGCCCTCGGCGGCGTAGGCGCGCAGCACGATCCGCAGCTGGCCCATGACGGCGGCGGCATGGGTGTCATGGCCCTGGACATCGCCGATGGCCGCGCCGACCCGGCCGCCCGGCAGCGGGATCAGGTCGTACCAGTCGCCGCCGATGTCACGGCCCTTGGCTCCGCCGATGGCGGCGGCCCGGTAGCGGACGGCGACATCGGCGCCGGGCACGCTGGGGATGGTGCGCGGCAGCATGGCCTGCTGGAGGCCCTCGGCGATGTCCTTCTCCTGTTCGTAGAACATCGCCCGCTGGAGGCTCTGGGCGATGCTGCTGCCGAGGGCGACCAGGATGTCCCGCTCCTCGTCGGTGAAGCCCTGCCGGTCGCTGTAGAGCAGGCCCATGGCGCCGATCGGGCGGGCCTGGACGATCAGCGGGAGATAGGCGGCGGCGGTGATGTCGAGGCCGGTGATGTGCGGCCAGAGGATCGGATAGCCCTGGGCGAACTCGTCCGGCGACTCGATGAAGCGGGGGCTGAGGGTGCGCACCACCTCGCTCATGGGGTACGGCTCGTCTATCCGGGTGACCCGGGTGCCGGGCACGAAGCTGCCCTCGGGGCCCTCGGCGATCAGCCGGATGCGTCCGGCTTCCACCAGGCCCATCACCAGGCTGGTCGCGCCCAGATGGGTGACGCCATGGGTGTCCTTGAGGACATCGATGACGTCCTGCACGGTCCGGGCGTGGGCGAGGGCGGCCGTGGTCACCTGGACGACATTGCCCTGACGGGGGCGGAGCTCGTCCTGCGCGGCGGTGGCCCGGCCGTCGCGGGCGGCCAGCTCGCGCAGTTCCTCGGTGGCGTCCCGGACGATGCCGACGATCCGGTTGGGGCGCCCGCCGTTGCCGTCCCGCCGGATGTAGCCCTGGGTGTGGGTCCAGCGCAGGGTGCCGTCGCGGCGGCGGACGCGGAAGTAGGCGCCGTAGTTCTCGCTGCCGTCCTTGATGGCATGGGCCACCAGGGCGTCCAGGCGCAGGCCCTCGCTCTGCGGGACGCGGTCCCCGAGGGACTCGGGGTCGCCGTCGAACTCGCCGGGCCGGATGTCGAAGATCTCGTGCGCCCGCGCGTCCATGTGGAAGAGCCCGGCGTCGAGATCCCAGTCGAAACTGCCCATGCGGTTGAGCGCCAGGATCGGTTCCGGGTGGGCGGGCCAGTCGTCCGGGAGTGACAGGGCGCTCGCTCCCCGATCAACCATGCGCCTACCTTGTCAGGATTTGACCGATTCTTCGACTTGTCTGGACAGCGGGTCGCTCCGCGGGTCGGTTCCGGTTCGCTGTGCGGGTGAGCCTCGGGTCAGCCGCAGGTCACTCGTCGACCAGCCCGTCGGGGTCGTCCGGGACGAGTCCGCCACCGTCCCGGAGGTCGGGGAGTTCGGGGACGCGGTCGGGGCCGATCTCGTCGTCGAGGGGTGCCTCGCTCAGCCCATCCGGCTCACTCAGCCCATCCGGCTCACTCGCCTCACCGACCCCATTCGACTCACCCGAGTCACCCGACTCCTCCGACTCCTCTGGGGCCGCCGCCTCCCTCCGCTCCACCACGCACTCCGGCGCCTCCCGACCCGGAGGCTCCGGGTCCGCCGCGTCCGCATTGGTCGCCCCGTAACCGGCGACCATCAGGGCCGCCAGGGTCACCGACAGGGCACCGGCGAGCCGGGCCCCGCCCTTCGGTATGCCATCGTCGTCACGCACCGTGCTCTCCCGACTCCCGAGGGTCGATTCCTCCCCATTGTCTGCTTCACCCGCTCGGGTCACGCAAATGGAAGAACCTGAGAGAACGCCGGAGAACCCGGCGAACCCGGCCCTGCCGGACGGCAGAATGCGGGCGGCGGGAGACCCTCAGCAGACCGGGACAGGAGGCGCGCACGGCCGTGGACTGGTTCACCGCATCCGGGTACGAGCTGAGCCGGCTGGTCTTCCAGCGGGCGCTGGCCGCCGTGTACCTCGTGGCCTTTCTGACGGCGGCGCTCCAGTTCCGGGCGCTGATCGGGCGGCGGGGCATGCTGCCGGTCCCCCGGTATGTCGCCCGGGTCCCGTTCCGGCGGGCGCCCAGCGTCTTCCAGCTCCACTACTCCGACCGGTTCTTCGCGCTCTGGGCATGGTCCGGGGCGGCGGTGTCGGTGGCGCTGCTCGCCGGGGCGGACTCCCTCGTACCGCTGTGGGCGGGGCTGCTGCTGTGGCTGCTGCCCTGGCTGATGTACCTGTCGATCGTGAACGTCGGCCAGACCTGGTACGCGTTCGGCTGGGAGTCGCTGCTGCTGGAGGTCGGCTTCCTCGCGGTGTTCCTCGGCAATGACGAGGTGGGGCCGCCGGTCGTGGTGCTGTTCCTGCTGCGCTGGATCCTGTTCCGGGTGGAGTTCGGCGCCGGGCTGATCAAGCTGCGCGGGGACCGCTGCTGGCGGAATCTGACCTGTCTCTACCACCATCACGAGACCCAGCCGATGCCGGGCCCGCTGAGCTGGTTCTTCCACCGGCTGCCGAAGCCGCTGCACCGGGTGGAGGCGGCGGCGAACCATGTCACCCAACTGGTCGTCCCGGTGCTGCTCTTCACCCCGCAGCCGGTCGCCTCGGCCGCCGCCGCGCTGATGATCCTCACCCAGCTGTGGCTGGTGCTCTCCGGGAACTTCTCGTGGCTGAACTGGATCACCATCGTGCTGGCCCTCTCCGCGATCCGCTTCCCGTCCTCCGAGACCACCGGTACCGCCACCGCTTCGGCCCCGCTCTGGTACACCGTCCTGGTGCTCGCCGTGTCCGCGCTGCTGCTGGCGCTGAGCTATCGGCCGGTGGCCAACATGGTCTCCCGCCGCCAGGTCATGAACCGCTCCTTCGACCCGCTCCACCTGGTCAACACCTACGGCGCCTTCGGCAGCGTCAGCCGGGTGCGGCACGAGGTGGTGATCGAGGGCACCGCCGACCCCGGGCCGCCGGGCCCGGACACGGACTGGCGGGAGTACGAGTTCCGGGGCAAGCCCGGCGATCCCCGGCGCTGGCCGCGCCAGTTCGCCCCCTACCATCTCCGGCTGGACTGGCTGATGTGGTTCGCGGCGCTGTCGCCGGGCTATGCCGACGACTGGTTCGGGGCGCTGGTGGAACGGCTGCTGGCGGACGACCGGGACACCCTGCGGCTGCTGCGCCGCTCCCCGTTCCCGCCCGGCGCCCCGCCCCGCTTCATCCGCGCCCGCCTCTACCGCTACCGCTTCACCACCTGGCGGGAGCTGCGGGAGACGGGCGCCTGCTGGGAGCGGACGTATGTCCGGGAGTATCTGCCGCCGACCCGGCTGGGGTAGGCGGACCGGAGGTCAGGCGCGTCAGAGGCCGTACACCCGTGTCGCCGTGCCCGTGAAGAGGGCGTCCCGCTCCCCCGGGCTCAGGGCCGCCGTCAGTTCCCGGGCCGCCGACACCACCCGGCCGTAGGAGGCGGCCAGGGTGCACACCGGCCAGTCCGAGCCGAACATCAGCCGGTCCGGGCCGAACGCCTCCAGCACGGTGTCCGTGTAGGGGCGCAGGTCGGCCACCGTCCAGGACGCGAGGTCGGCCTCGGTGACCAGACCGGAGACCTTGCAGACGGTGTGCGGCAGCGCGGCCAGCGCGCGGATCCCGGTCGCCCAGGGTTCCAGTTCCCCGGCGGCGACGGGGGGTTTGCCGAGATGGTCGAGGACGAAGGTGAGGCCGGGGTGCGCGGCGGCGGCCCGGACGGCGGCGGGGAACTGGTGCGGGACGACCAGCAGGTCGTAGACCAGCCCGGCGTCCGCGACGGCGGCCAGGCCCCGGTGGACGTCGGGGCGCAGCAGCCACTCGGGGTCGGGTTCGCCCTGGACCTGGTGGCGGATGCCCTTGAGGCGGTCGCCGCCGGG
This sequence comes from Streptomyces sp. NPDC004610, assembly GCF_040609715.1. Classification (NCBI taxonomy): domain Bacteria; kingdom Bacillati; phylum Actinomycetota; class Actinomycetes; order Kitasatosporales; family Streptomycetaceae; genus Streptomyces; species Streptomyces sp. NPDC004610. Next base: position 19,106 of record NZ_JBEXLA010000008.1, read on the forward strand.
CAGGGCACGCAGCCCGGCGAGGGCGTCGGCGGCACCGGGCGCGGTGAGGTCGGTCCAGCCGACGACCCCGGCGATCAGTTCGTGTCCGTCGGCCAGGGCGAGGAACTCGGGGGTCTCGTCGGCGACGGTGACCGTCTGGACCAGCACCGTGCGGTCGACCCCGGCGGCGCGGGCCTCGGGGGCGAGATCGTCGGCGGTGAAGTTCCGGCGCAGCGGCGCCAGCGCGGGCCCGGTGATCCAGTCCTGGTCGCGGACGGTCAGATCCCAGACGTGGTGGTGGGCGTCGACGGTCATGGCAGCTCCCACACGACGGGCAGTCCGGCGTCCGCGCCGGTGGCGGAGTAGTCGTGGACGACGTCGAGGAGTTCGGCCATCCGGGCCTGCCAGGCCGCGTTGAGCGGAAGGCATGCCGGCTCGGCGAGGAGCCGGGCGTAGTCCTCGCACTCCAGGAGGTGGAAGAGGTCGACCCCGCTGCGGCAGATGGTCCAGGAGGTGGCCCCGGCGGCGCGGATCGCGGCCGTCAGTTCCTCGGGGACCTCGCGGTGGGCGGCCTCGTACCGCTCGACGTGGTCCGGGCGGATCCGGGTGTGCAGGGCGATCCTCATACCGGGACCCCCTGGACGCCGTCGTCGGCGAGTTCCCGCCAGAAGGCGGCCGGGACGGGGGTGCGGAACTGCCGGGCGCAGTCGTCGGCCTCGGCGGCGGAGCGGGCACCGACCAGGACGCCGGTGACGGCGGGGTGGGCGGCGCAGAAGGCGAGGGCGGCGGCGCGCAGGGTGATGCCGTGGCGTTCGGCGGTCGCCTTGAGGCGCAGGGCGCGATCGAGGAGGCCGGGGGGTGCGGTGGCGTAGTCGTAGGTGCTGCCGGGGCGGGGGTCGGCGAGGAGACCGGAGTTGAAGGCGCCGCCGATGACGACCGCGACGCCGCGTTCCCGGGCGGCGGGGAGGAGGTCGGTCAGGGCGCTCTGGTCGAGCAGGGTGTAGCGCCCGGCGCAGAGCACCACGTCGATGTCGGTGTCCCGGACGAAGCGGGTGAGCAGGGCGGACTGGTTCATCCCGGCGCCGATCGCGCCGACGACGCCCTCGGAGCGGAGTCTCTCCAGCGCCGGGTAGCCCTCGCGGAACGCCTGCTCGGCGTGGTCGTCGGCGTCATGGAGGTAGACGGTGTCGACGCGGTCGAGGCCGAGGCGTTCGAGGCTGGCGTCCAGGGTGCGGCGGATCCCGTCGGCGGTGAAGTCCCAGACGCGGCGGTGGGTGGCGGGGACGGCGAAGCCGTGGGCGAGGTCGTCGCCGGTGCCGTCGGCCGGTTCCAGGCGCCGGCCCACCTTGGTGGAGACGGTGAACTCGGTGCGGGGACGGCCGCGCAGGGCGGCACCCAGGCGGCGTTCGGCGAGGCCGAGGCCGTAGTGCGGGGCGGTGTCGAAGGCGCGGACGCCCCGGTGCCAGGCGGTGGTCACGGTGGCGTGCGCCTGCTGGTCGGTGACCTCGGTGAAGAGGTTGCCGAGGGGGGCGGTGCCGAGGGCCAGGGCGGCGGTCACCGGGTGGCCGCCGGGCGGAGCCGGAGTCCCTGCATGCCTCCGTCGACGGCGAGGGCGGTGCCGGTGGTGGCGCCGGACAGGGGGCTGGCGAGATAGGCGATGGCCCCGGCGACCTCGGCGGCCGTCACCAGTCGGCCGGTGGGCTGGCGGGCCTGAAGGGCGGTGCGTTCGGCGGCGGGGTCGTCGGCGGAGTCCAGCAGACGGCCGACCCACGGGGTGTCCACGGTGCCGGGGTTGACGCAGTTGACCCGCACGCCCTCGCGGACATGGTCGGCGGCCATGGCGAGGGTGAGGGAGTACACCGCGCCCTTGGTGGCGCTGTAGAGGGCGCGCTGGGGCAGCCCGGCGGTGGCGGCGATGGAGCAGGTGTGGACGATCGCCGCGTGCGCGGAGTTCCGCAGATGCGGGAGGCAGGCGCGGGCGGCGCGGACCATGCCGAGGACATTGACGTCCATGACCCGGTGCCACTCGGCGTCGTCGTTGTCCTCGACGGTGCCCTGGGCGCCGATGCCCGCGTTGCTGACCAGGATGTCCAGCCCGCCGAGGTCGGCGACGGCCGCCGCGACCGCCGTCCGCACGGAGGTGTCGTCGGTGACATCGGCGCGGTGGCCGATGAGGGGTTCCCTGACGGACGACGGGTCCAGGTCGAGGACGGCGACGCGGGCGCCGCGGGCCGCCATCAGTTCGGCGGTGGCCCGGCCGATGCCGGAGGCCCCGCCGGTCACCAGGGCCCTGAGGCCCTCGAAGTCGTTCATGCCGCCCGTCCCTTCCCGCTGCTCCCGGTGGTGAGGTCGGCGGCCCAGAAGGTGCCGCCGGGGTAGGTGTAGCGCTCGATGGACCCGGGCCGCATCTCGGCCGAGAACCCGGGCGCGGTGGGTGCCCGGTAGTGACCCTCGCCGATCACCACCGGGTCGCGGAAGTGCTCGTGCAGATGGTCGACGTACTCGATGACCCGGTCCTCGGTGGTGCCGGAGAGGGCGAGGTAGTCGAACATCGAGAGGTGCTGGACTAGTTCGCACAGGCCGACGCCGCCCGCGTGCGGGCAGACCGGGATGCCGAAGCGGGCGGCGAGCAGCAGGATGGCGAGGTTCTCGTTGACCCCGCCGACCCGGGCGGCGTCCAGTTGGAGGACGTCGATGGCCCCGGCCTGGAGGAGCTGCTTGAAGACGATGCGGTTCTGGACGTGTTCGCCGGTGGCGACCTTGACGGGGGCGACGGCCGCGCGGATCGCGGCGTGGCCGAGGACGTCGTCGGGGCTGGTGGGTTCCTCGATCCAGTACGGGTCGAACGGGGTGAGCGCCTCGGTCCAGCGGATCGCCTCGGCGACGTCCCAGCGCTGGTTGGCGTCGATGGCCAGCCGGATGTCGGGGCCGATCACCGAGCGGGCGACCCGGCAGCGCCGGATGTCGTCGGCGAGATCGGCGCCGACCTTCAGTTTGATCTGCCGGTACCCGTCGGCGACGGCCTCGGCGGCGAGCCGGGTGAGTTTGGCGTCGTCGTAGCCGAGCCAGCCGGGGGACGTGGTGTAGGCGGGGTAGCCGTGCTCCAGGAGCCGGGCGCGGCGCTCCCCGATGCCCTCGCGGCCCCGGCGCAGCAGGTCGAGGGCGTCCTCGGGGGTGAGGGCGTCGGAGAGGTAGCGGAAGTCGATCTGCCGGACCAGCCACTCGGGTTCGGCGTCGGCGAGGAGCTGCCAGAGGGGTTTGGCGGCGCGTTTGGCGGCGAGGTCCCAGACGGCGTTGACGACCGCGCCGATCGCCATGTGCATCACGCCCTTCTCGGGCCCCAGCCAGCGCAGTTGGCTGTCCCCGACGAGGTCCCGGAACAGCGATCCGGGGTCCGCGCACAGCTCGTCCACGGACCGTCCGACGACATGGTGGCGCAGGGCGTGGATCGCGGCGACCTGGACGTCGTTGCCCCGTCCGATGGTGAAGCAGAAGCCATGCCCTTCCGGCTCCTCGTCGCCGTCGGTGCGCAGCACGACATACGCGGCCGAGTAGTCGGGGTCCGGGTTCATCGCGTCGGAGCCGTCCAGCTCGCGCGAGGTGGGAAACCGGATGTCGTGGGTGTCGACCGCGGTGATGCGGGCGGGCGTCGGGCTCACGGAGGGCCTTTCGGACGGCGATGGGGGCGGCGAGGGGGGCGGAGTGGTGGACCAGGGGGGCAGGGGGTCGGTCCTGGGCCCGGCCGATCGGGGAGGGCGGTGTCGGTTCTGGGTCGGGCCGCTTGGGGAAAGCGGCGTCAGTCCTGGGCCCGGCCCGTGGTCACGCGGGCGATCATCAGGGCGACCAGGATGATTCCGCCGTAGATGGCCTGGATCCAGAACGAGGGGACCTGGGCCAGGGTGAGCAGGTTCTGCACCACGCCGAGGAGGAGGACGCCGGTCAGGGCGCCGAACATGGTGCCCTTGCCGCCGTCGAGGCTGATACCGCCGATGACGGCCGCCGCGAACACGGTGAAGATCATGTTGTTGCCCTGGTTGGCGCTGATCGCGCCGACATATCCGGTCTGCATGATCCCGCCGATCGCGGCGAGGACCCCGGCGACGACGAACACCCCGAGCATCACCCGCTCCACCCGGATCCCGGCGGCGCGGGCGGCCTCCGGGTTGCCGCCGATGGCGTACAGGGCGCGGCCGACGCGGTGGTACCGGAGGACCAGTCCGGCCACCGCGAAGGCGGTCCCGGCGAGCCACACCGACAGCGGGATGGTGAGGAAGGTGGTGGTGGCCAGGGAGTAGAAGGCGTCGGGCATACCGAACAGGGTCTTGCCCTCGGTGGCGCCGACCAGCAGTCCGCGCAGCACGATCAGCATGGCCAGGGTCACGATGAACGCGTTGAGCCTGAACTTGACGACGAGGACGCCGTTGAGGGCGCCGACCGCCGCGCCCGCGACGAGGACGGCCGTCAGGGCGAGCCCGGCGGGGAGTTCGGTGCCCCAGCCGGAGGCGGCGGCGGGCAGCACCAGCAGGGCGCCGACGGCGGGCGCGACCCCGACGACGGACTCCAGGGACAGATCGAACCTGCCGGTGATCAGCACCAGGGACTCGGCGAGCACCACCATGGCGAGGGCGGCGGAGGCGCCCAGGATGGAGACGAGGTTGCGCTCGGTCAGGAACGAGTCGTTGACCAGCGCGCCCAGGATCAGCAGCAGGACGAGGGCGGGCAGCAGGGCGAGTTCCCGGGCCCGGCGCAGCAGTACGGTCCTGGCCGCGGGGGCGGGGGCGCGGGTGCCCGCGGGCACCCCTGTCATGGCCTTGGTGTCAGCCATGGTGGTCCACTCCTTCGATGGAGGCGATCAGCTCGTGGTCGTGCCAGCCCGCCGGGTGCTCGGCGGCGATCCGGCCGTGGAAGAGGACGAGGACGCGGTCGCAGCGGCGCAGATCGTCGAGTTCGTCGGAGACGACGAGGACCGCGATGCCGTCGTCGCGGGCGCTGTCCATCCGGGCCAGCAGGGATTCCTTGGACTTCACATCCACCCCGGCGGTGGGGTTGATCAGCACCAGCAGCCGGGGGTCGGAGGCGAGGGCGCGGGCCATGACGACCTTCTGGGCGTTGCCGCCGGAGAGGTCGGAGACGGGCTGGTCGGGGCCCTCGGTGTGGATGTCGAGCCGGTCGACCAGCTCGGCGGCGACCGCGCGGCGCCGCTCACCGCCGACGAACCCGAACCGGCCGAGCCGGTCCAGCACACTCAGGGTGGCGTTGTCGCCGACGGTCATCGCGGGCACCAGTCCCTGGTCGTGCCGGTCGCGCGGCACCCAGCCCACCCCGGTGTCCAGCACCCCCCGGACATCACCGAAGGGCAGCGGTGTCCCGCCGATCGTCGCGGTGCCGGAGGTCGGGGTGTGCAGTCCCGCGAGGGTCTCGGCCAGTTCGGTCTTGCCGCTGCCGCTGATCCCGGCGAGCCCGACGACCTCGCCCTCGCGGACGGTGAGGTCGATGCCGTCGTACGCGGGTGAGGTGAGGCCGTGGACGGCGAGCAGGACGGGGGCGTCCACTGCGGCGGGGGCGGTGCGGTGCCGGTCGGCGCGGTCCTCGACGCTCTCGCCGGCCATGGCCTCCACGAGGGCGCGGCGCGGGAGGTCGGCGACGGGGGCGGTGGTGATCCAGCGGGCGTCGCGGAGCACGGTGACGGTCTGGCAGACCTCGTAGACCTCTTGGAGGTGGTGGGAGATGAACAGGAAGGTCACCCCGGAGTCCTGGAGGGTCCGCATCCGGCCGAACAGGCGCTCGATCTCCCGTTTGTCGAGCTGGGCGGTGGGCTCGTCGAGGATGATGAAGCGGGCGCCGAAGGAGAGGGCGCGGGCGATCTCCACCAGTTGCCGGTCCTCGACCCTGAGGTCGGCGGTGCGGGCCCCCGGGTCGACCCGTACGTCCCAGGTGGCGAGGAGTTCGGCGGCCTCGGCGCGCAGGGTGCGCCAGCTGATGAGGCCCCGGCGCAGCGGCCGGCGATCGATGCCGTGCCTTCCCGGGGGACGACCCCCGGACCCTGGGCCGGACCTCGACGCGGACCGGGTCGAGCGCGCGGCGTGGATCTCGGCGAGGAAGAGATTCTCGGCGACGGTCATGTCCGGGACGAGGGTCGGCTTCTGGTAGACGCAGGCCACCTTGCGGCGCCAGGCGTCACGGTCGGCGAGCGGGGGCGCCGGTTCGCCGTCGAAGCGGACCGTGCCCGCGTCGGCGGCCTGGAGGCCGGTGAGGATCGAGACCAGGGTGGATTTGCCGGCGCCGTTGCGGCCGACGAGGGCGTGGGACTCACCGGGCAGGACGGTGAGCCGGCCGTCGCGCAGGGCGGTGGTGGGGCCGTAGCGCTTGACGATGTCCCGGGCCTCCACCAGCGGCCGGGGTGCAGGCTGCTCGCTCATCCGACGGTGTTGCCCCACAGCTCGGGGTCGTCCACGTTCTCCCTGGTGACCAGCGGGGCGGGCAGCTGGTCCTCCAGGATGCCGCTGGGCAGCTTCACGATCTCGGAGCCGTGGTCGGTCGGGCCGGGCTCGAAGGTCTTCCCCTGCATCGCCGCCTTGATGTAGTACATGCCGTACTTGGCGTACAGATCGGCGGGCTGGGAGACGGTGGCGTCGATCTCGCCGTTGCGGATGGCCTCGTACTCCTGGGGGATGCCGTCGTTGGAGACGATGGTGATGTGGCCGTCCTCGCCGGTCTTCTTCAGCAGGTTCTTTGATTTCAGGGTCTGGAGGGTGGGCGCGAGGTAGACGCCCCCGGCCTGCATGTAGATGCCCTTGATGTCGGGGTTGGCGTTGAGGAGTGTGTCCAGTTTGGAGGCGGCGGTGTCGGACTCCCACTTCGCCGGGATCTCCAGCACCTCCAGCTCCGGGAACTTCTCCTGGACGCAGGTGCGGAACGCCTCCGAGCGCTCCCGGCCGTTGACCGAGGCGAGGTCGCCCATGATCTGCACGACCTTGCCGGACGGGATCTGCCCGCCGAGGTACTCGCACGCCTTCTCGCCGTACGCCACGTTGTTGGCGCGGACCACCATCGCTACCTCGCCCCGGTCGGGCGCCACGTCCACGGCGACGACGGGGACGCCCTTGCGTTCCGCCTGGTCGAGCCCGGCCTCGATGGCGGCGCTGTCCAGCGGGGCCACGACCAGGCCCTTCACACCCTGGTTGAGCTGGTTGTTGATGTCGGTGATCTGCTGGGAGGGGTCGCTGTTGGAGTTGACCGTCTTCAGCGCGTCGACGCCCTCCGCGTCCGCCATCTTCGGCACATAGTCGTTGTACGACTGCCAGAACGGTGAGGTCAGCAGGGGCAGGATCACCCCGACCTGCCCCTCCCCGCCGGCGCCCGCGGCGCCCGTGCCCCCCGTGTCCTCGGTGCTGCCGCACGCCGTGAGCGCGAGGGCGGCACCGACCGCCACCGCCAGGGCGCGCGATGCGCGTGCGGGAGCGAAACGCCCAGTTCCGTCGGCCATCTGCCAGCTCCTCAAGAAGCGTGATCGAGCAGTTGCCCGCATATTTATCAGACCACTTCGCGCCGTCAACACCCCACGGACGCCAAATTCCGCGATTTCCGGGGTACTTCACGACCGAGTGGTCCGACCACATCCGAAGTGGTCCGACCACTTCCCGGCATTCCCGGTTAGACTGCGGCGCACCCGGCGACTGGAGGAGTGGCGTGAACGAGACGGCGACGACGACGGTGACGGCGGAGGCCGGGGCCGGTGACGCGTCCGCGCCCGCGTCCGCGCCCGCGCCGAAGGGCACGGTCACCCAGCGGGCCATCGAGCAGATCAAGGCGATGATCACCGAGGGGCTGCTGGAGCCGGGGCAGCGGCTGCCGACCGAGCGCGATCTCGCCGCCCAGCTCGGTATCTCCCGCAGTTCGATGCGCGAGGCGATCCGCGCGCTGACCGTGCTCGGCGTGCTGGAGGCCCGGCACGGCTCCGGCATCTATGTCACCCAGCTCCAGGCCGGTGATCTGCTGGAGACGTTCGGCGTGGTCGCCGATCTGTCGCGCGGGCCCCGGCTGGTGGAACTCCTGGAGGTGCGCCGGGTCCTGGAGTCCACGGCGACCGCGCTGGCCGCCGCCCGGATCACCCCGGCGGCCCTCGCCGAGGTCGAACGCCATCTCGCGGCGATGAACGCCACCGAGGACCCCGAGCAGATCCTCGCCCACGATCTCGCCTTCCACCGCGAGATCGCCACCGCCGCGGGCAACGAGACCATGGCCGCGATCCTGGAGGGCCTGTCCTCGCGCACCTTCCGCGCCCGGGTCTGGCGCGGCTACCAGGAGGAGGGCGCCTTCGACCGCACCCGGCGCGAGCACGCGGCGATCCATCGCGCACTGGCGGCCCGGGACCCGGAGGCGGCACGGGCGGCTGCGGCGGCACATGTGGGCGAGGTGGAGGAGTGGCTGCGGGCACAGCTACGCGGCTGAGCCCTACGGGCTGGGGGGTGTGCGGCGCGGGCCGGGGCTGGGGGGTGTGCGGTACGGGTTGGGGCTGGGTGGTGTCCGGTACGGGCTGGGGCTGGGCGATGTCCAGTACGGGCTGGGGCCGGGTGATGTCCAGTACGGGCTGGGCGACGTCCGGTACGGGCTTGGTGCTGTCCGGTACGGGCTAGGGCTGGGCGATGTCCGGTACCGGCTTGGTGCTGTCCGGTACAGGTTGGGCGATGTCCGGATCCGAGGGTCACGCGTCCGTACGGACACCTGTGGGCCCCGGTCCGGTGCGGTTGATTGGAGGTGAGCACACAACCGCAGGAGGCAATCCCGATGACCACCACCTCACCCCATGAGATCGCCGGTATCACCGTGCCGGACAGCGCCCTGGTCCGCGAGGCCACCGAACTGGTCCGCGACGCGGCCTCCGATGTGGTGTACCACCACTCCCGGCGGGTCTTCTTCTGGGGTTCCCTGCGCGGCCGGGCGCGCGGTCTGGCCGCCGACCCCGAACTCCTCTACGTCGGCGCCCTCTTCCACGACCTGGGCCTGACCCGGCGCTACCGCACCGCCGACCAGCGCTTCGAGATCGACGCGGCCGACGAGGCCCGCGCGTTCCTGCTCCGGCACGGGATCCCGGCCGGGTCGGCCGATCTGGTCTGGCAGGGCATCGCGCTGCACACCACCCCGGAGATCCCCTGGCACATGGCCCCCGAGGTCGCCCTGGTCACCGCCGGTGTGGAGGCGGACGTCCTGGGCCTGGGCCTGGGTGAGATCGGTGACGAGGCGCTGAAGCGGGTCGTGGCCGAGCATCCGCGTCCCGACTTCAAGCGGCGGATCCTCGCGGAGTTCACCGACGGTCTCGCGCACCGCCCGGCGACCACGTTCGGCAATGTCAAGGCCGATGTCCTGGAGCGGTATGTGCCGGGCTACCAGCGGGAGAACTTCGTCGACATCATCCTGAACTCCGACTGGCCCGAGTGAGCCACCCGCCGGTCGGCGACGCCCGCCCCGCCGCCGGGAATCCGGCGGGGCCCGGCCGACGGGTTCACCGCGTGACCGGCCGACGACTCCCCACGCATCGGCCGGTCACGCGTTCTCCATAGGGGCGAGCACGCGCCGCGGTACTCGCCCCGGCTCGGGCCGAGGAGAGCAGCCACGCGAACCGATTCAGCTGGGTTCAGCTCGATTCGGCAAGTCTCCGGACTTCCTCCGGAATCTCACTTCCCGTGTACACGGCGAACAGCCGGGCGCTCGTCGGCGAGTCACCCACCGCTACGGCAATCGCGGGCGGTACTCCCTCGATGGCGTAGACGGGCTCCTCCACAGCCGGGTCGGAGGGAGTCTCCCCACCGGTGTCGTCGCATGGCGGCTGGGTGGCGACACCCAGTTCGTCCGCGGCCGTGAACTCCACGTTGGCGACGTTCTCGTAGGTGCGGCCCTGGTAGATGAACTGCGCCGGGCAGGAACCCGCCGACTCGCCACTGCTGTGGGAGGCCACCTCCGCGTCGTCCCCTGCTCCGCAGGCGCCGGCACCGACGAGTACCCCGGTCACCAGGGCCGCAGCGGCCCATCCCGTGAGCCGAGTCATGAGCCCACCCCCTCAGTAGATCCAGATGAAGGGTGCCATGGTGAGATCGGGGTGGGCGGACGAGACATGGTCCATGCCGAACACATGGCCCGCCTCATGCGTTCCGACCGCCCGGACGTCGTAGTGAGCGGTGCACGTGCTGGGCGGGTTGTTGGTGAAGTCGTTGTCCGTCGTGTTGTACCGGACATCCGCCTCGATCAGTTCCCGCAGGCTGGAGGTCGTCCCGGCCACGGTCCACGAGCAGGTCACGGCGAGATGGCCGTTGGCCAGGTCACCCGCGTCCCAGGTGTTCTGCTTGTCCCGTGGCGTGCACTGGCTGGAGGCGTTGATGTCCGCCTCGTAGGTGGACGTGCCTTTGTAGCTGGAGTCGGCGTCGACCGTATCGGCGATGCCGCAGTCGTTGTAGTTTCCGGTGATGTTGTTGATGGCGTCCGCGAAGGCGACCTGGTGCAGGCCGCCATGGCTCCGACGGCTGCGGGTTCGTCGGCCGGGGCCGGGTGAGCGTCACCGATCCGGTAGCTGATGACGCCATCGGCGGCGACGGACACGGACAGCCCGTCGGCCTCGCCCCCGGCGGCTTCGAGCGCGTCGACACGGACGGCCTCCCCTCGCTCGGGAACGACGACGCCCACCGTGCCGTGAACGACGGTGCGCCCGCTGAGGTCACAGTCCTTGGAAGCCTCGCCGGTCGGAAGCCGATCGACTGTCAGCTCCCCCTCGGCCGGGCGTCCCTCGCCCCGTCGACCGGAACCGCTCCCGGTACGCCCCCGGCGTGATCCCCAGCAGTCGGCGGAACGCGCGCCGCAGGGTCTCCACCGAGCCGAAGCCGCTCGCGCGTGCCACCGCGTCGAGCCCGTCGTCGCCGCTCTCCAGCAGCGCCTGCGCCGCCTCCAGCCGCACCCGCTCCACGAACTCCGCGCCGGTACCGCCGGTCTCCGCGCGGAACAGCCGGGACAGATGGCGCTCGCTGACCCCGGCCGTGCGCGCCATGGAGGCGAGGGTGTGGTCCGCGCGCGGGTCGGCGGTCACCGTGTCCAGTACCCGCCGTACCGCCGAGTCCGGCGGGTACTTCGCGCTCTGCCGCACCGAGAACTGCGACTGACCGCCGGGCCGGGCCATGAACACCACGAGCTGCCGGGCCGCCGCGCGGGCCACCTCCGGGCCGAGGTCGCCCTCGACCAGCGACAGCGTGAGATCGATCCCGGCGGTGATCCCGGCCGAGGTGATGAACCGCCCGTCCCGGACGAAGATGGCGTCGCTGTCGACCTCGACCTCCCGGTAGCGGGCGGCGAGATCGGCGGCCAGCCGCCAGTGGGTGGCCGCCCGGCGCCCGTCGAGCAGTCCGGCCGCGGCCAGCGGAAACGCCCCGGCGCAGATCCCGGCGACCGTACCGGCATCGCCCGCGAGCCGCCGTACGGCGTCCAGCAGCGGGACATCGGCGACCGCCGCCCACCAGTCGGGGCGGCCGGGCACCATCAGGGTGTCGACGGGGAAGTCGACGTCCTTGAGGGCGAGGTCGGGGACCAGCCGCAGCCCGGCCGTCGCGGTCACCGGCCCACCGTCCACCGAGGCGGTGGTGATGCGGTAGGCCCCGCCGTGCTCATTGGCCGCCGCGTACACCTCCAGCGGTCCCGTGACATCGAGGATCTGCACGCCCTCGAAGACGACCATCAGGACCTGGTGGGGTGGTGCCGTACGCATCCCCCGATCCTCGTGGGCGAGGGCGGGCCGGGGCAAGCGGAGCCCCCGCCCGCCCCGGCCACCCCCCTCACGCCCGCCGCAGCCGCAGCGTGACCAGCTCGAACGGCCGCAGCCGTACGGGGATCAGCCTGCCGTCCGCCTCCGGGGCGGGCGGGTCCGCGAGGGGGCGTTCCAGCAGGTCGGTCACCTCCACCCCGGCGATCTCGAACCCGGCGGTGAGCGTGGCGCGGGCCCGGCCGCCGTGCGCCTCGTGGAAGCGGACCACGACATCGCCGCTGCCGTCGTCGGCCAGCTTGACGGCGGTGACCACCACCGCGTCCCGGTCGGCCGAGACCAGCGGGGCCACCTCCCCGGCACCGGTCAGCGCCCGCTCCGGCTGGTTGATCCGCCAGCCCTCCCGGACCGCGTCCCCGATGGTCGCGCCCACCACCAGCGCGTGCCGGAAGCGGTGGACGCCCTGGTCGGTCTCGGGGTCGGGGAAGCGCGGGGCGCGCAGCAGGGAGACCCGGACCGTGGTGGTCGTACCGAGGTCGCCGTCGGTGCGGACCGTGCGGGTGATGTCATGGCCGTAGGTGGAGTCGTTGACGACGGCGACGCCGAAGCCGGGCTCCTCCACATGGACGAAGCGGTGGTTGCACGCCTCGAACTTGGCTGCCTCCCAGGAGGTGTTGGTGTGGGTGGGCCGGTGGAAGTGGCCGAACTGGGTCTCGGACGCGTACCGCTCGGCGTGCACATCGAGGGGGAAGGCCAGCTTGAGGAACTTCTCCGTCTCGTGCCAGTCGACCTCGGTGTCGATGAGGAGCCGCCGTTCGCCCGGCGGCAGCGTCAGCACCTGGACCACCCGGGAGTCGCCGAAGCTGCGCACGATCCGTACCGAGTCGCCGCCGGGGCCGGGGGTGACCTCGTCGGCGGCGGTGAGGTCGGTGACCGTGTTGCGGTAGAACTCGTCGACGTCCCAGGCGTCCCACATATTGGGGAAGTCGGGGTGCAGCTGGAGCAGATTGGCGGCCCGGCCGGGGGCGATGGTCTCGCGCCCGGCATCGATGTCATGGGCGGAGACGACGAGGCCCGAGGCATCGACCGCGATGCGGAGCAGCCCGTTGTCGAGGAGGTGGCCGCCGCCGTCGCGGGGGGTCAGGGTGGTGGCACCGGCGGGGACGGCGGGGGCGGCGCCGCCAGCGGGGACGCCGTGGCGGGCGTGGGGCGCGGCGTTGAAGACGAGGGGGGTGGTGCCCTCACCGGCGAGCGCGGACTGCGCGGCGGTGATGATCGTCTCCAGTTCGGCGGCGATCCGGTCGTAGGTGGCGCGGGCCTCGCGGTGCACCCAGGCGATGGACGACCCCGGCAGGATGTCGTGGAACTGGTGCAGCAGCACCGTCTTCCAGATGCGGTCCAGGTCCTCGTAGGGGTAGGCCGCTCCGGTGCGGACGGCGGCGGTGGCCGCCCACAGTTCGGCCTCGCGCAGCAGGTGTTCGCTGCGGCGGTTGCCCTGCTTGGTCTTCGCCTGGCTGGTGAGGGTGGCGCGGTGGAGTTCGAGGTACAGCTCGCCGACCCAGACGGGCGGTTCGGGGTACTCGGCGACGGCCTTGGCGAAGAAGTCGGCGGGGGTCTCCCAGGTGACGGTCGCGGAGCCTTCGAGGTCGCGGAGCCGGGCCGCCTTGGCGACCATCTCGCGGGTGGTGCCGCCGCCCCCGTCGCCCCAGCCGGTGGGGGCGAGGGAGTGCCGGGCGCGGCCCTTGTCCTTGAAGTTGCGGGCCGCGTGGGCGATCTCGCTGCCCTTCATGGAGCAGTTGTAGGTGTCGACGGGCGGGAAGTGGGTGAAGATCCGGGTGCCGTCGATGCCCTCCCAGCGGAAGGTGTGGTGCGGGAACTTGTTCGTCTGCGACCAGGAAATCTTCTGGGTGAGCAGATACTTGGCCCCGGCCGCCTTGATGATCTGCGGGAGCCCGGCGGCGAAGCCGAAGGTGTCCGGCAGCCACGCCTCGTCGTTCTCGATGCCGAACTCGTCCAGGAAAAAGCGCTTGCCGTGCACGAACTGGCGGGCCATGGCCTCCGAGCCGGGCATGTTGGTGTCCGACTCGACCCACATACCGCCGGTCGGCACGAACCGGCCCTCGGCGACCGCCTCCTTCACCCGCGCCCACACCTCGGGCCGGTGGTCCCTGATCCACGCCCACTGCTGCGCCTGGGACATGGCGAAGACGAAGTCGGGCTCGTCCTCCAGCAGGGCGGTCATGTTGGAGGTGGTGCGGGCGACCTTGCGGACCGTCTCGCGCAGCGGCCACAGCCACGCCGAGTCGATATGGGCGTGGCCGACGGCGCTGACGCGGTGGGCGGAGGGGGCGGCGGGTGTGGCGAGGACGCCTTCGAGTCGGGCGCGGGCGGCGGACGCGGTGCCGTTCACGTCCTGGAGGTCGATGGCGTCCAGTGCCCGGTCGACGGCGCGCAGGATCTCATGGCGGCGGGCGGAGTCGGCGGGCAGCTCGGCCATCAGCTCGCCGAGCACCTCCAGATCGATGACGAGTTGCCACACCGTCTCGTCGAAGACCGCGAGGTCCATGCGGGTCAGGGTGTACTGGGGGTCGGTGCCGGCGGTGTCCTTGTCGCCGAGCCGGGTGGGCAGGAAGGGGTGGTAGTCGAGGATGACGGGGTTGGAGGCGGCCTCGATGTGCAGGGTCACGGTCTCGCCGCCCGCCACCGGGGCGCCGATCCGCACCCACTGGTTGCGGGGGTTGAGGCCCTTCACCGGGGTGCCGTCGGGCCGGTAGACCAGGCCCTCGCACTGGAAGCCGGGCATGTTCTCGTCGAAGCCGAGGTCGAGGACCGCCTCGACGGTCCGCCCGGCCCAGCCCTCGGGGACGGTGCCGGTCACCCGGAACCAGCTGGTGCCCCACGGAGCACCCCATCTGGCGCCGACCGCGATCGGCTCGGGTTCGGCCGCGAGGCCCTCGGCGACCGGGACCGGTTCGTCGGGGGCGTGCCACACTGCCACGTCGAGCGGCACGGACTCGGGGTGGACGGCGGGGCGGATGCGTTCGTCGAGGACACGCTTGAGCCGGCCTTCGACGAGGCTGCGGTCGTCATGCATACGGGGTGCTCCGTAGATCGTTTCGTGGTGCGGTGGTGATGTTGCCAGGGGGCCTGGTCAAGGGCCGGGGCGGGGGCCTGATGGGGGGCGTCATCGGGGGACCTGATCAGGGGGCCTGATCAGGGGTGGTGGTCCCACCACCAGGCGGTGGTGGGCCCGGCGGGGGTGGGCCAGTCGGTGGTGGGCCGGGCGGTGGTGGGCCCGGCGGTGGTGGGCCAGGCGGTGGTGGGCCAGGCGGTGGACCTACCAGGTGTGGGTCACGACAGCAGGTGTCGACGACGAGTACAGCTCCCCCACCGAGCGCACTTCGAACCGTGTCGTCCCCTCCCCCGGTTCCGGCACGAGCCCGCCGGCGAACCAGGCGAGCTGGCCCGTGCCCCCGAGGAACCGCCTGCTCCCGTCGGGCAGCACCCGGTGCACGGAGTAGTGGCGTACGGTGCCGGGCGCCGCCGCCCAGCCCAGGCGCAGTTCGCCGCCGGAGGAGGCGGTGACCCGGGCGTCGGTGGGGGCCGCGGGGGCGCCGGGGGTGGCGGAGGTGGCGCGGACGGCGAGGTGGCCGAGCCGCCAGCGGACGGTGCCGGTGCCCGTGCCGGTGGGGGTGAGCCGGACGCCGAGCGCCCGGACGGTACCGCTGAGCCCGGTGAGCCGTGTCGTCACCGTCTGCCAGCTGTTGACCGAGTTCACAGGGAAGTAGGTGTACGGGGGTGTCGCACCGGGGGTGGTGGGTTCGGCGGTGGCGACGGCCAGTTCGACGTTCACACCCCCGGCGTCGGTGCGGGGCGTCAGGTCGACAACCGAGTCAACACCGATCGCCAGCTGTGTCGCGTACAAGTCGATGATCACGGGGGCGGTGAGTTCACCCTCGACCAGGAGGCTGCTGCCGCCCCGCCAGGCGTCCGCGAAGTCGAAGGCCACGGCAGGCCGCGTGCCCGAGGTCCGGACGACCCATTGCCGGGAGGGCAGCCGGTCCTGGAGCCCGAGATGGTTCCACGGCCGGTCCGAGGTGACCTGCCCGTCCTCGTGATACCGCAGCCCGTGCCCGGTGTTGAAGACGCTCGCGAACGGCAGGGACGTCACCGTGGAGCGGTCGGCGACCACCACGGCCGGGGCCCGCCACGGGTCGGCGGTGTCCGGGCGGGTGGGGTCCAGCGAGCGCCCGCTCCAGAACCGGTTGTCGGCGGCGTGGAAGTCCTTGGGCGCGCGGGCGTTCGCGGGCAGGTGGTTGCGGGTCCACTCGGGCCGGTAGAGGCCGAGCGAGACGACGTGGGCGGAGGTGCGCGGGACGATCGCGTCCCAGTTCACGCTGGAGCCCGAACCGTTGGACTCGACGTCCACCCCGGCCCACAGCTCGTAGCGGCTCCGGCCGAGTTGCTGAGCGCGGTTCCCGGAGGACACCAGGCTGCTCGCCGACCAGCGGAAGTCGAGGAACATGTCGTCGGCGGCCTGGAAGAACGGCTCGTTGCGGGCGTTGAGCGCCCCCTGCCAGCTCACCGCGCCGCTGGTGGTCATGGAGTCGTACCAGGTCACCCGCTGTCCCTCGGCGGTGGCGAGGGTCTTCAACTCACGCAGGAAGCCCTGCATGGCGGTGCCGAGGGCCGCGTCCCCGCCGCCGGTCTCGGCGTTGACGAACCAGCCGTCGAAGCCGTACGCCTTGGCGACCGCGACCAGTTGCGCGGCGAGCGGGTAGCGGCCGGTGCCGTCCCGCTGGACCAGGTCCCGGGTCCATTGCAGCTGGCCGCCGTAGGCGGCGGGCGGCAGGAAGACATTGCCGAGGACCCGGACGCCGTGCCGGTGGGCGGCGTCCACGAGGGGCGCGTTGGGGGCGAGGACCAGGCCCTCGCCGGAGGAGCCGCCCCAGAAGACCAGTTCGTCGAGGTAGGACCAGTGGGTGGGGGCGTAGTAGTCGGCGGTGGCCGAGCCCTGGGAGGGGTTGCCCGCGGTCGGCCCGAAGGAGACCAGGGACTGGATACGGGCCTGTCCGGTGCGGGCCGTGCTGTTGGCGGGGGTGGGGGTGAAGCGGGCGGCGAGCGGGACGCGTGAGGCGTTGAAGGCGAGGTCGGGGTCGTCGGCGGCCCGCCAGCTCTTGAGGCTGCGCCAGGTGATGCCGGTGCCGGGGGTCCCGGCGGGCAGCGAGTCGGGGTACCAGTACGAGGCGTACGGCTGGAGCGGGGTGGCGAGGGCGTCGGCGGTCCCGGGGCCGGTGGCCGGGGTCGCGGCGGCGGGGAGGGCGGGCAGCGCCGGGAGCAGGGCGGCGCTCGCTCCGGCGAGCAGCACGGTGCGTCTGGTGGGGTTCACGAGCGGGTGCCTCCTTGTGGGGTGGGGAGTACCTGGTCGGACGTGACGACTTCGGTGATGCCGCGCGCCGCCAGGTGCTGCTGGTCGGTGGCGCGGGTGTCGAGGACGGTGGTGGGGCGGGCGCCGTCGGCGGTGAGCCGGAAGAAGGCGTCGTAGACGGGGCCGCCGGGGGCGCAGCGGGAACGGGTGGCGGGGTCGGCCGGGACGACGAGGGCGGTGGTGCGCGGGGCCGGTGCGGTGGGGGCGGTGGCGGTGGGGGTGCTGGCGGCGGGGGTGGTGGCGGCGGGGGGTGCGGCGTGGGCGGCGGCCCGCGCGCGGGCGGCTTCGGCGGCGCGGGCCAGGACCCGGGCGGTGTCCTTGGGGGTGCGGTCGTTGGTCAACAGCCCCAGACCGTATTCCAGTTCGGGGAAGTCGGCGAGATCGCGGGAGACGTCGTGGGAGCACCACCAGGTGATCCCGAAAAGATCCGGACAGTCCAGGGCGTGTTCGATCGTGGCCTCGGTGAACGCGGCGGCGTGCTCGGGCGGGATCAGCGGGGCGGGGGCGCCGACCTCCTGGAGCCAGACCGGGCGGTGGGGTGCGTCCGCCCATGCCTTGCTCAGTTCGATCAGATAGGCGGCGTGGTGCTCGGTGGGCACGGAGAGCCGTCCGTGGCGCTGGGCGGTGCCGTTGAACACCCAGGAGTGGACGGCGGTCATGGTGCCGTGCCGGGCGGCCTGGGCGGGGGTGAAGGGCTGGTCGTCCTGGTACCAGGTGGCGTCGTACTCGGCGTGCAGATGCAGCTTCCCGGGGGCGCCCTCCTCGCAGGCGGCGAGCATCCGGGTGAGCCAGGCGTCGATCTCGTCGGCGCTCGCGCGGTCGGGGTCGGGGTGGGGTCCGGCGGAGAACTGGTTGATCTCGTTGCCGAGGGTCATCCCGAGGAAGTTGGGCCGGTCGGCGAGGGCGGCGGCGAGGGTGCGCAGCAGCTGGGCCTGGCCGTCGAGGACCTCGGGGTCGGTGAACAGATTGCGGCGGTGCCAGGTGCGGGTCCAGGCGGGCAGGAAGTCGAAGCTGCTCAGATGGCCCTGGAGGCCGTCCACATTGACGTCGAGTCCGCGTTCACCGGCGGCGTCCACCAGGGTCACGAGCTGTTCGACCGCGCGCGGGCGGACCAGCGATCGATTCGGCTGGAAGTACGGCCAGAGCGGGAACACCCGGATGTGGTCGAGTCCGAGCGCCGCGATCGAGTCGAGATCGGCGCGCACGGAGTCGGCGTCGAAGTCGAGCCAGTGGTGGAACCACCCTTCGCTGGGGGTGTAGTTGACGCCGAAGCGCACGGCAGCAGCAGAAGACATGAGGGTCCCGGTTCGGTTGTGCGGGGGTGCTGTTCGGGTGGGGGCGGGTCGTGTTCGGATGAGGGTGGGAGGTCTGCTGGTGATCGAACGATCAGGTGATCACCAGCGGGCGATCACCATCAGGTGATCACGCTCAGCCCTTCACCGCCCCCTCCCCCACCCCGCGGAAGAAGTACCGCTGGAGGCAGGCGAACAGCAGGATCAGCGGGGCGACGGCGATGATCGTTCCGGCGGCGACGAGGCGTTCGTCGTTGGCGAAGGTGCCGTGCAGATAGTTCAGTCCGATGGTGAGCGTGAACTTGGACGGATCGCTCAGCACGATCAGCGGCCACAGGAAGTCGTCCCAGGCGCCCATGAAGGCGAAGATGGCGACGACGGCCAGGGTGCCCTTGACGGACGGGAGCGCGATGCGCAGGAACCGCTGCCAGACGTTGGCGCCGTCCACGAATGCGGCTTCCTCGATCTCGTAGGGCACGTTCAGGAAGGCGTTGCGCATCAGCAGGACGTTGAGCGAGGCGACACAGCCGGGCAGCAGCACACCGAGCAGGGTGTTGTTCAGGCCCAGCTCCCGCATGGTGGTGAACTGGGCGATGATGATGCCCTCCACGGGCACGAGCATCGCCAGGACGAAGGCCAGGGTGGCGGCGCGGCGGCCCCGGTAGCGCAGCCGGGCCAGGGCGTATCCGGCGAGGGCGGCGCCGACGCAGTTGGTGACCACGTTGGCGACGGCGACCTTCAGGGAGTTGAAGGCGTAGTCCCAGACGGGGATGGTGTCGGCGACGCGCTGGTAGTTGTGCAGGGTCGGCTCGCCGGGCAGGAACTTGGGCGGGGAGCTGAAGATGTCCTCGGTCGGCCCCTTGAGCGAGGTGGACAGCTGCCACAGGAACGGGCCGATCATCAGCGCGAGCACGGCGAGCAGCAGGGTGTAGCGCAGGGCGAGTTCCCAGCCGGGGATGCGGCGGCCGTTCTCGTCGGTGAGCCGCCGCCGGGGTGCGCGCCGGGCCGGGGCGGGCGGTGCTTCGTTGGGGCGGGTCTTCTCGATCACGCTCATCGGTCCTCCTTCCGGTCGGCGCGCAGCACGAGCAGCATCAGGATCACGGTGACCACGAACACGACCACGCTGATCGCGGAGGCGTAGCCGACCCGGCCGGTGAGTCCGGTGCCGGTGCGCTGGACGAGCATGACGAGGGTGGTGTCCTCGCCGGCCGGTCCGCCGGTGGGTCCGGCCATCAGATAGACCTCGGAGAACACCTTGAAGGCGGCGACCGAGGAGAGCGCGCCGACCAGGACCATGGTGGAGCGGACGGCGGGCACGGTGACGGTCAGGAAGCGGCGGACCGCTCCGGCGCCGTCGACGGAGGCGGCCTCGTGCAGTTCACGTGGGACGTTCCCGAGCGCCGCCAGATAGATGATCATGTAGTAGCCGAGGCCCTTCCAGACCGTGACGGTCATGGCGCTGAGCAGCAGCAGCCACTGGTCGCTGAGGAAGCCGATCCGGCCGACGCCGATGGTCTCCAGGACCGCGTTGACCAGGCCGCGTTCGTCGAGCAGCCAGACCCAGATCAGTCCGACCACGACGATCGAGGCGACGACCGGGGTGTAGAAGGCGGAGCGGAAGAAGGTGATGCCGGGGATGGTCTTCTGCACCAGCAGGGCGAGCAGCAGCGGCAGGATCACCAGGGCGGGGACCACGCCGAGGACATAGAGCGAGCTGTTGCGCAGACCGATCCAGAACATGTCGTCCTGGAGCATCTCGCGGTAGTTGGCGAGGCCGATGAACTCGCCGGGGATCAGGGTGCGGCGATCGGTCAGGGAGTTGATCAGTGTGGAGATGAACGGATACAGAACAAACGCGCCGATGATGAGCAGTCCGGGCGCGGCGAACAGCCAGGGGCTGGTGGGCAGCTGACGCTGCACCCGGGATTCGGGGGGTACGGGACGCCGTACCCGGGAGTCGGGGTGCGCTGGACGCCGTACCCGGGGGGCGGGGCCCTTGGCCCCGGGGATCGCGGGACTCGCCATGGTGACTCAGCCCTGCTGCTGA
Organism: Streptomyces sp. NPDC004610; assembly: GCF_040609715.1. Lineage (NCBI taxonomy): Bacteria > Bacillati > Actinomycetota > Actinomycetes > Kitasatosporales > Streptomycetaceae > Streptomyces > Streptomyces sp. NPDC004610. The sequence goes on from NZ_JBEXLA010000008.1 coordinate 39,592, forward strand.
AGGAGCCGGTCACACGCCTTGACAGCGTTGTCAAGAGCGCCTTGGGGGCTCTCCTTGCCCTGGAGCGCGCGGGCGACGGCGTTGCGCAGTTCGACCTTCATCTGTTCGCTGAACAGCACCGGTGTGTAGTTGACCGCCTTCTTGAGCGACTGGGCGGCGGCCACCCGGACCCGGGTCTCGTCGGTGCCGTCCTCCTTGGTGAAGTACGGGTCGTCGAGCGAACCGGCGGTGCTCGGGAAGATGGCGACCTGCCGCGCGAAGGACATCTGCCGGGTGGCGTCGGTGACGTAGTGCGCGAACGCGACCGCGGCGGGCTTCTTCTGGGTCTGTGCGTTCACCATCACCCCCATCACGTACATGTTCACCTGACCGGTGCTGGTGATCTGATCGGTGATGCCGATGTTGTCGTACAGATTCGGCGCCTGCTTCTTGAAGTTCTCCAGGTCGAGCGCGCTGCCGGGGTTCATGGCGACGGCCTCGGTGAGGAACTTCTTCCCGGCGGCCTCGGGGGTGGCGGTGAGCGCCTGCGGGTCGAGCGCCTTGGCGTCGTACAGCTCCTTGTACCGGGTGAGGAGTTCGACCCCCTTGGCGTCGTTGAAGGCGAAGCCGGTGCCGTCGTCGTTCATCAGCGGGACGCCGTAGCGGCCGAAGTCCTCGATGGTGGGGACATTGGCGAGGGTGGCGACCTCGCCGTCGGTCTCCTCGGCGATGCGCAGCGCGTCGGCGAAGAGTTCGTCATAGGTCTTCGGCGGCTGCTCGGGGTCGAGTCCGGCCTTTTCGAAGAGCGACTTGTTGTAGAAGAGCGGGCCGGTGTTGAGGTACCAGGGGAAGGCGTAGGTGCCGGTCAGGCCTGGTATCTGATGGCTGGCCCAGGCACCCTCCAGATATTCCTTCCGGTACTGGGGCGCGGCCTGGTCCAGGTCGAGCGCGAGTCCGGCCCTGGCGAGCGGGGCGGCCAGGTCGGGGGAGACGTTCACGACATCGGGCAGGGTGCCGCCGGCCGCGTCCGCGCTGATCTTGTCGGCGTAGCCCTCGGCGGGCTGGTCGACCCACTTGACCTCGGTGCCCGGGTACTCCTTCTCGAAGTCCGCGATCACGCCCTCGAAGTAGTCCTTGAAGTTGGCGCGGAGGTTCCAGGTCTGGAAGGTGATGGCGCCCTCGACCTTGCCCGAGGCGTCGGTGGAGCCGCCGCCGTCGCCCCCGGAGCCGCAGGCACTGAGCGGCACGAGGACGACTGCGACAGCAGCGGCGGCGAAGGTCCGGCGGGAAATGCGCACGACGATGTGCTCCTTTGCGGCGGTGAGGTCCGGTGACGGCCGGGATGAACCGGAGGTGTCGGCCAGACCTTGCACTCGGTTCCGGGGAAAAGTCAATGCATTCCGTTGCGCTAAAGCATTAGGCCACACAAACTCCCAGCTCAGGCAGGGTAGTTGAGGAGCCTTGCGGGAGATCACTAATGCGCTTTAGGATGCTGCCACTCAAGCGCATTAGTGCATCGCCTCCCGCGCCACGCCGGGTGGCGGTCTTTCGAGTGGGGATTCACGTGGGGAGCAGCATGTGACGGGCAGGCGGTCGCCCGCGCGCCGGCCGACGATGAAGGACATCGCACGGCGTGCCGGGGTCTCCGAGAGCGCGGTCTCCTTCGCGCTGAACGGGCGTCCGGGGGTCTCCGAGGTGACCCGGGACCGGGTGCGCCGGGTCGCCGAGCAGCTGGGCTGGCGGCCGAGCACCGCGGCCCGTGCGCTCTCCGGGGAGGGCGCGGCGACGGTCGGCTTCGTGCTGGCCCGGCCCGCTGACACGCTCGGCGTGGACTCCTTCTTCCTCCAGTTGGTCTCCGGTATCCAGGAGGTGCTGGCGGAGCGGCATCTCGGGCTGCTGTTCCAGATCGCCCGGGACATCGCCGACGAGTGCGAGGTCTACCGGCGCTGGTGGGCCGAGCACCGGGTGGACGGCGTCCTGGTGGTCGATCCGCGCACCGACGACCCGCGCCCGGCCCTGCTGGACGAACTGGGCCTGCCCGGCGTGGTGATCGGCGGCCCGCCCGGCGAGGGGCACCCGCTCCTGTCCACGGTCTGGGCGGACGACGCCGGGGCCATGGCCGCGGTCGTGGACGAGCTGTACGCGCTGGGGCACCGCCGGATCGTGCACATCGCCGGGCTCGCCGGACTCGCGCACACCGAGCGCCGGATCCGTGCCCTGCGCGCGGAGGCCGGGCGGCGCGGGCTCACCGAGGTGCGGTCGGTGACCACCGACTACTCGGACGCGGAGGGCGCGGCGGTGACCCGCCGGGTGCTGTCCGGGCCCACTCCCCCGACGGCCCTGGTCTACGACAACGACGTGATGGCCGTCGCCGGGGTCGCCGCCGCCTCGGGGCTGGGCTTCTCGGTGCCGGGTGAGGTGTCGGTGGTGGCCTGGGAGGACTCGGCGCTGTGCCGGATGGTCCGGCCCTGGCTGTCCGCGCTGTCCCGGGACACGGTCGAGTTCGGCCGTACGGCGGCCCGGGAGCTGACCGCGCTGCTGGACGGCGGCCCGGCCCGGACCGTCCAGGTACCGGTACCGCGACTGATCGAACGGGAGAGCACGGGGCCGGTACGGGGTGGTTAGGGGCGGTTCGCGCGGGTGACCAGGCGCTTCACGAACCCTGACCGCCCGCTCGTTAAATAATTTTGCATGACATGCACTTTTGCATACCATGCAAGCCATGCCGGAGAAGAGTGCCGCCGCGGGCGGTGGGCTGCGGGAGCGGAAGAAGCGGGCCACCCGTGCCGCGCTCGCGGAGGCGGCGGTACGACTCGCCGCCGAACACGGAGTCGAACAGGTCACCGTCGAAGCGATCAGCGCCGCGGCGGGTGTCTCCGTGCGCACGTTCTTCAACTACTTCGACACGCGCGACGACGCCTTCGTGGTGATCGACTCGGAGCTGAGCACCCGGGTGCGCGACGCCGTCCTCCACGCCCCGCCGACCGTCCCGCCGCTCGACGCGGTCCGGGACGCCATCGCGGCCGAACTCGTCGAGGCCGAGGAGCAGCACGAGGTGTGGCAGTTGCACGCCACGGTGCTGCGCGCCGCCCCGCATCTGCTGGTACGCGCCCTCGGCGCGCACACGGCGGAGGAGACCGGTCTCGCGCTGGCCGTCGCCGAGCGCCTGCGCGGCGCTGCGGCAGGCGCCCCCGGTCCGGTCGCCGCCTGCGGCGAGGAGCGCCGGAACCTGGAGCTGTATCCCCGGCTGCTGGCCGCCGTCGCCGGTACGGCGGTCCGGGTCGCCGTCGAGCACTGGAGCACCCGGCCCGAGGAGCGCCGCTTCGCGGAGGTGTTCCGGGAGACGTTCACCCTCCTCGCGGCCGGACTCCCGGCTCCGCCGGGCTGACCCCCGACGGACGCCGGACACCCGCCCGGCACCGGCCCTCGCGCCGCGCCCCCGCTACGGCCCCGCACCCCGTACCCGCCCCTCGTCCCTCCCCCCGTCCTTCTCCCCCGTCCTTCTCGCGCGCCGCCCGAGCGGCTTCGCCCCGCCCCGCCCCGAGTCCGCCCACTCGCGCGATCACCTGATCGTTCGATCGCCCGATCACCCAACGATCATCACCGTGGAAAGAGCTGTCGTGACCGCACCACCCGAGACGCTCGAACAGGCGTCGCCCACCGCCATGACCCACCGGCAGATACTCCAGGCCATGTCCGGTCTGATGGCCGGTATGTTCGTCGCGATCCTGGCGGGCACCGTCGTGTCGAACGCGCTGCCCCGCATCATCGCCGACCTGAACGCCAGCCAGTCGTCCTACACCTGGGTCGTCACCTCCGAACTGCTGGCGATGACCGCCACCGTGCCCCTGTGGGGCAAGCTGTCCGACCTCTACAACAAGAAGCTGCTGCTCCAGCTGTCGCTGGCGATGTTCGTCGTCGGCTCGCTGCTCGCCGGGTTCTCCCACAACGTCGATCTGCTGATCTTCAGCCGGGTGATCCAGGGCATCGGCGCCGGTGGTCTGACCGCGCTCGCCCAGGTCGTCATGGCCGCCATCATCCCGCCGCGCGAACTCGGCCGGTACGCGGGCATCTTCGGCGCCGTGTTCGCCGTGGGCACGGTGGCCGGGCCGCTGGTCGGCGGGGTGCTGGTGGACACCGAGTGGCTGGGCTGGCGCTGGTGCTTCTTCATCGGCGTGCCGTTCGCGCTGCTCGGTATCGCCCTGCTCCAGCGGACCCTGCGGCTGCCGACGGTGCGGCGGCGCACCGTGCGGATCGACTGGCTCGGCGCGTTCCTGATCGTCGCGGGTGTCTGCGCGCTGCTGATCTGGGTGTCGCTCGCGGGCAACCGGTTCGACTGGGCGTCCTGGCAGACCGCCGCGCTCACCCTGGGCGGCGCCGCGCTGCTCCTGGGCGCGGTGTTCGTGGAGGCGCGCACCCCCGAGCCGGTCATCCCGCTCGACATCTTCCGCAACCGCACGGTCACCCTGACCACCGTGGCCAGCCTGTTCGTCGGTGTCGCCATGTTCGGCGGCACGGTCTTCCTCTCCCAGTACTTCCAGGTCGCGCTGGGCAAGTCGCCGACCGTCGCCGGGCTGATGAGCCTGCCGATGATCCTCGGTCTGCTGGTCTCCTCGACCGTCGCCGGGCAGGTGATCAGCAGGACCGGCAGATGGAAGCGGTACCTGGTCGCGGGCGGGATCATCATGACCGCGGGTCTCGCGCTGCTCGCCACGATCGGCGCCGACACCCACTTCGCCCTGCTCAGCCTCTACATGGCCGTCCTGGGCATCGGCGTCGGCATGCTGATGCAGAACCTGGTGCTGGCCGCCCAGAACGACGTCCCCGCCGCCGAACTGGGCGCGGCCACCTCCGTGCTGTCCTTCTTCCGCAGCATGGGCGGCACGATCGGTACGAGTGTGCTCGGCGCGATCCTCGCCAACCGGGTCGCCAGTGAGATCACCAAGGGCCTCCAGGAGACGGGCGGGGCCAGCGGGGCGGCGGGCGGCTCGGGTGGCGGCGAGTCCTCGCACGCGGTCCCCGACATGACGACGCTGCCCGAACCGATGCGCGGCATCGTGGAGCACGCCTACGGGGTCGCCACCGCCGATCTGTTCCTGATCGCCACGCCGTTCGCCCTGCTGGCGCTGATCGCCGTGGTGTTTATCAAGGAGAAGCCGCTCAAGACGACCAGCGGCATGGAGCGCCTCGCCGAGGAATCGGTGGCGGAACGGGTCGGCTGAACCAGCCGGTCCACCGACACGCCCACGGTCACGTCGTCCACCGCGAGGACCGCCGCTGTGCCCGCGTTGATCACGGTGGCCTCGACGCTTTGCGCACCTGATCGTTCGATCAGCGAATGGGCCGAACGAGCAGCGCGGATCGCCAGTGCGCGTCCTTCGGCCGCTGACCGAGCGCGACAACGTTGTTCCCGGCTCCGGCCTCGGCCGACGGGAACAGGAACGGGACGCCGTCGGCCTCGATCGGGCCCTCGGGCAGTTCCTCGCCGGGGAAGGGGTAGCCGGAGCCGTCGAAGTTCCCGCCGTGCGCTCCGGCCGTGTCGATGCCGTCGTTGTCGAAGTAGGCGTCCAGGGGGACCGGCACCGGGTCCGGTACGGGCACCCAGGGACCCGCCGCGCCGTCCGCGTCCGTCATGGCGTCGGCCTCCCCTGCCGCGGCGTACGCCCCGCCCGCACCGGCGAGCGGCAGAGCGGCGGCGGCTGTGGCTCCCGCAGCCGCGCCCAGCACCGTGCGTCTTGGATATCTGGCCATGAAGGCTCCAAGCGGCTTGATTCATCGGATGTCTTGAGAGTGGGTGGAGTTCCGATGACTGTCAACGGGGTGCGCTAGGGCCTGAGTTGAGAGAGTCGTCCGATGTCAGGCGGAAGCCGCGCCCGGCGGGTCGGGCGGGGCGAGCGGGGCGAGCGCGTAGGGCGGGTCCGACGGAAGGGGCCCGGGAGGGGCGCACGGCTTGGATGCGTACCGGCGAGTACGGGGCCGGGTCGGGCGGCGTCGGGCCGGAGGGCCCCCAGGGGCCGTATACGACGCCGGGAAGGCGTTACACACCGAGAACCCGAACGGCGGGGGGGGGGAGAGACGGACGGATGCGCACCGGCGGGGAGAAGGGAGCCGGAGGCCGCATGGACGTGATGGGGGCACGTCCATGCGGGCGTCGATCGCGGAGGGTCCGGCGGGACGGTCCCGCGCGGATCCGGTCGGTCAGTCCACGCTGGGCAGGATGTGCGGCTCGGCGAGGTCGTCCTCGTAGCCCGCCAGGCGGATGGGGGCGGACCTGGCCCACACATCGAGGCTGCCGATCTCGCCCGGCCTGCGGTCCGCGCGCTGCGGACGTTCCTTGGGGCGCTGATCGCGATCTGTCTTCTCCGGTGTCACCGCGCACTCCTTATGTGTCGGGTCACCCTCGGGGCATCACCGGCCACGTTGCGCTCCGGCGCCTGACGCCCGTTCGGGTCTGTCTTGAACGGTCGGACGCGGTGGCGCCGGCAACTGTGAGAGAGAAGGCCGTGATGAACCGGCTTGTCCCGGGACGGACCATGGGTGTGGGTGGGACCCCTTGAAGCTGTCCGTCGCCCTCAGATTAACCAGATGAGCGGGCCTCCGCTCGATAGGGCTGAAAACAACGGGTAACTATCGGACATCGCCGCGTGCTCGCTCTATCCATTTCTACACCCGTTTGTTACATAATGCGTCATTTTGGAGTCACCCGTTCGGCGGAGCGTGACGAACGGAGCCGCGAGCCGGTCACCCCGTTCAGATGCCGTTGGCTGGGGCGAAAGCTCGCCATGCTCTGCTGCCTTCCGGTACCGCCGGATCGCGGGAGGACTGACGCATGGAGCTGCGCAGTGTCGACGAGCTGATGGACCTGCTGCACGCGTGCCGGGGTGCCCGGGACACCCCGGACGGCACCGGCGACCCGGTCGATCCGCACGATCACGCCCTCCGGACCGCCGCGCTGCTGCGCCGGAGCCGCCCCGCCGACAAGGAACTCCAGGTGGCCGGGCTCGTCCACGGCATCGGGCAGTTGCTGCGGCCCGGTGACGACGCCGGGCACGCCGACCGCGCCGCCGACGCGGTACGCGCCCTGCTCGGCGAACGGGTCTCCCGTCTCGTACGGCTCCATGTGCCCGCCGGGCGCTATCTCGCCGCCGTGTCGCCGGACCGGGGGCTCTCGCCGCGGAGCGCGCTGACCCTGCGGGCGCAGGGCGGGCCGATGAGCCCGGCCAAGGCCGCCGCCTTCGCCCGGGACCCGCTCGCCGAGGACGCGATCGCGCTGCGCCAGGCCGACGACGCGGGCAGGACCGCGGGGCTGGACGCGGGCGTGCTGGAGGACTGGCGGACGGTACTGGAGCTGGTCGCGGCGCGGAACTCCCGCCTGGGGGCGATGGACTGACCCGGGGCGGCCCTCACCGCACCGGCCGGTGAGGGCCGCCCCGGCACACCCCGCGTGCCGCGCACGGCACACCCGGCGGCGCCGCCCTGTGCTTCCTCCCACCCCGGCCCATCGACCGTCCCTCGCCCCCGTCCCGCGCTCCCTGCCCTGCGCTTCTCCCCCGACCTCCGGCCCCGGCCCCCCGCCGTCGCGAATGGCAGCCCCCTGGCCCCGATGCGATCGTGGAGAAAGCGTTCGCCGGCAGGCACACCCCCGGCGCATCGACCGGGACGCTCCGGTGGACGGTCGCGGAAGGTCGACCCGATATGAGCGACATCAACCCGCCGCCTCCCACCCACGAGGCCCCCGCACCGCCGCCCCCGCCGCCCTCTCCCCCGTCCGCCCGGGGCACCGCCCACCACCACCGGGACCTCTCCCGGACCGTTCTCTTCTACGCGCTCGCGCTCGCCGCCCTGCTGCTCGGCATTGCCGCGCTGCTGGTCGGTATCGCCTGGTCGGACCTGGCGGACACGGCCGACAACAGCCGCCCCTTCTGGTGAGCGGGGCAGTGCCCACCTACCACTTACCAGGGGCGTAGTCCTTGAGGAAGACGCCGTACAGATCCTCGCCGCCCTCGCCGCGCACGATCGGGTCGTAGACCCGGGCCGCGCCGTCGACCAGGTCGAGCGGGGCGTGGAAGCCCTCGTCGGCGAGGCGCAGTTTGTCGTAGTGGGGGCGCTCGTCGGTGATCCAGCCGGTGTCGACCGAGGTCATCAGGATGCCGTCGGTCTGGAACATCTCGGTGGCGCTGGTGCGGGTCACCATGTTCATCGCGGCCTTGGCGGCGTTGGTGTTGGGGTGCCCGGCGCCCTTGTAGCCACGGCTGAACACGCCCTCCATCGCGGAGACATTGACGACATGGGCGCGCTTGCTCCGCGCCGTGCGGGCGGCCTCCGCCATCACCGGGCGGAGCTTGCTGATCAGGATGAAGGGGGCGGTGTAGTTGCAGAGCTGGGTCTCCAGCAGTTCGACCGGCGAGATCTGGTCGATGCTCTGCACCCAGGTGTTGGAGTCCACGACATCCGGCACCAGGCCGCCCGCGTCGATGGCGGTGCCGTCGCGGTGCCGCTCCACGCTGGCGTTGCCCGCGACCAGGGCGAGATCGGCGACCTGCTGGGCGTCCAGGCCGGAGGTGCCGAGCGGCAGGGCGGCGAGTCCGTCGACCGCGCCGGAGTTGAAGGCGCCGATCACATGCTGGGCGGGCAGTTCCCCGGCGGGCAGCGGGGCGCTCTCGCCGTCGACCAGGGCGGCGTACGCGGACGGCAGCCGTCGTACGGTCTGGGTGGCGTTGTTGATCAGGATGTCGAGCGGGCCCTGGGCGGTGATCCGGTCGGCGAGGGCGACGACCTGGGCGGGGTCGCGCAGATCGATGCCGACGACCTCCAGGCGGTGGATCCAGTCGGCGGAGTCGTCCATGGCCTTGAAACGGCGGACGGCATCCTTGGGGAACCGGGTGGTGACGGTGGTGTGGGCGCCGTCGCGCAGCAGCCGCAGGGCGATGTACATGCCGATCTTGGCCCGGCCGCCGGTGAGCAGGGCGCGCTTGCCGGTGAGGTCGGCGCGGGCGTCGCGCTTGGCCCGGTTCTCGGCGGCGCAGTCCTGGCAGAGCTGGTGGTAGAAGTAGTCGACCTCGACATAGCGGGTCTTGCAGACATAGCAGGAGCGGGGGCGCTGGAGTATCCCGGCGATGCGGCCCTGCTCGGTGCGGGAGGAGGGCAGCAGGCCCTCGGTCTCGTCGTCGATGCGCTCGGCGGAGCCGGTCGCGGTGGCCTCGGTGACCGCCTTGTCGTTGGCGGTCTTGGCGGCCCGGCGCTCCTGGCGGCGGCGCTGCTTCACGGTGCGGTAGAGACCGGCGGTGGCGCGGCGTACGGCGATGGCGTCGGGGTGGTCGACCTCCAGCCGGTCGAGTTCGGCCAGCACACCGAGGCAGACGGCGAGCCGCTCGGGGTCGATGCCGGGCCCGAACACCGCCGTGTCCGGGGCCGTCGCCGCGTGCGGGACGGTCACCTCGTCCGGGGTCGCCGAGCCGTCCTGTGTCACCGTCATCGCCGCTGCCGTTCCCTGCTGCCCGCGCGGCGCTCCGTCCGCGTCCGCTGTCCGAACCGCGAATTTTACGGAGCGCCGGGCCCGGGATCCAAACCCGTCAGCGGGGGGTGAGACCGGGCTCGCGGGGTGTGACGGCCGTCCCCGGCCCGGCGGACCCGGGCGACGGCTCGGTTACTGGGGCCGAATCGGGCACCCTCGCCCGTACCGCCCCCGCCTCTTCCGGCCCGCACGCCACGACCGGCACCCTGACCCGCGTCCCGGGCCCTGGGGTCCGGGTTGGCGTCCCCGGACCGGGGTCCCGAGCCGGTGTCTCCGGACCGGAGGCCCGAGCCGGCGTCTCCGGCGCCGGATCCCGGGCAGGCGTCCCTGGCCCGGAGGCCCGAGTCGGCGTCTCCCGCGCCGGATCCCGAGCAAGCGTCCCCGGCCCGGAGGCCCGAGTCGGCGTCTCCGGCGCCGGATCCCGGGCAAGCGTCCCTGGCCCGGGGGTCCGAGCCGGCGTCCCCGGCCCGGCGCCCCGAGCCCGCGTCCCACGCCCCGGATCCCGAGCCGACGTCTCCCGCTCAGGATCCCGAGCCGACGCCCCCCGCCCCACGCCCCGCGCCGACGCCCCCGCCCCGTAGGCCGCCGCCCCGAGCCCCTCCATGCCCGGCCTCTCCGGCTCGCACGCCGTGATCAGGGCGGCCACCTCCTCGCGCACCGCGTCCGCGAGGCGGTCCAGGTCGGGGACGGCCCGCGCGTCGGCGACCAGGCCGAAGTGGACCTGGCCGCGGTAGGTCGACATGGCGACGGCGAGGGACTGGCCGCGGGCGAGCGGGGCGTAGGGGTGGACGGCGGTGAGCGGGTTGCCGCCGAGCCTGAGGCAGAGGCCGGGCAGGGGCACGCTGGTGACCAGGATGTCGAACCAGAGCCGGGCGGCCTGCGCGGCCAGCGGTCCGCCGAGCCGGTGGCCGAGCGGCGGGACATGGTCGGCGAGCAGCGCGACCGCGCCCGCGCCCCGGCCGGGTCCGGCGTCCTTGTTGCGGTCCATGGCGGCGCGTACGGTGCCGAGCCGGGCGAGCGGGTCCGGGTCCTCGACCGGGAGCCGTATCAGGTAGCCGGAGAGGCGGTTGCCCTGCGGGTGGGCGGTGCGGGGGCGGCGCTTGGAGACCGGGATCAGGGCGCGCGGGCGGACGCCCTCGGTGTCCTCACCGCGCGCGTCGAGCCAGCGCCGCAGCGCCCCGGCGACGACGGCGATCAGTACGTCGTTGACGGTGCCGCCGACGGTCTTGCGGACGCGGTGGACGTCGTCCAGGTCGATGACGACCCCGGCGGTGCGGCGGGTGCCGCTGGGCTCGGCGGTGAGGCCGGGCGCGGGGCGGGCGGTGAGGGTGGAGAAGGCGACGGAGGCGCCGATGTCGACGGCGCGGCCGACGTCGGTCACGGCAGCGGTGAGGGCGTCGCGGACCAGGCCGGGCAGACGGCGCACATCGGGCAGGCGGGAGCGGCGGGGTTCGGGGCGGCGCGGGCGCGGGGCGGGCAGGTCCATGGGGTCGAGGATCGCGGCGGCCAGGGTGAGGGCGCGCAGTCCGTCGGCGAGGGCGTGGTGGAACTTGAACAGGACGGCGAAGCCGGTGCCGTCGGCGCCGGGCAGCACATGGGCCTCCCAGGGCGGGCGGCCACGGCGCAGCGGGCGTTCCATGAGCCGGCCGGCCTCGCCCTGGAAGTCGGCGGTGGGGGCGTGCAGCCGGATGTGCTCCAGCGGGTCGAAGTCCGGGTCGGGCTCGCGGGTGGCACCACCGGCGGCGAGCGGGCGGAGCGGTCCGGGCGGCTGCCAGACGTCCCGGATCCGCATGCGCAGTCCGGGTACGCCCGCGGCGCGGGCGGCGAGCAGGTCGGCCGCGTGGGCACCGGCGGTGGGTGAGTGCGCGGCGAACACGCCGAGGGCGCCCAGGTGCATGGGGTGCCCGTCGGTCTCGATGTTCCAGAACGCCAGATCGAGGGGTGCGAGCGGGTCAGGGGTCACGGCTTGCCTCGCGTAGAGGACGGGTGGGCAAGCAGTGAACAACGCCCGGACAATTACGGTCAAGTACGATCAGGCTACACTCAGTTAACAACGGATTAAGTCAGGGAGCGTCCGACCTCCTCGATCACGCTGGTCACAGGGGTCACATGACCCGTTCGGCGGCGCGGTCCGGGCCGCGCGCCGGGAGCGTACGCGGGCGCGGCGCGGGGGCGCGACATGGGTGAATTTCGGCCACCCGGGCCACACCGGGGCCACCGAGGACCACCGGGGGCCACCCTCAGCCACCCGGGGCCACAGGGGCCCGCGCAAGCCACCCGGGGGTCCTCCGCAGCCACCCACGACCACCCACGACCACCGCCGCCCACCGCCGCCCACCGGGGATCGTCCCGCACCACCCCCGAGCGTCCGTCCCGTCCGGCGGCGGCTACGACACCCGCTGGCCCTTGCCCAGGGCGATCACACCGCTCTTGGAGACGGTGTACAGCTCGGCGTCCCGGTGCGGGTTGACGCCGATCGTCGCGCCCGGCGGAACCTCCACGTTCTTGTCCAGCACCGCCCCGCGCACCACCGCGCCCCGCCCGATGTGCACGTTGTCGTGCAGCACCGAGCCCTGCACCACCGCGCCCGGATCGACAACCACCCCGGGTGACAGGACCGACCGGGTGACCTGCCCCCGGATCAGGCACCCGGAGCTGATGATCGACTCGCTGGCCATCCCGCCCGCGTTGAACCGGGCCGGGGAGAGCTGGTTGGAGTGGGTGTAGACGGGCCACTGCCGGTTGAACAGGTTGAACGCCGGGCGCTCGGCGATCAGGTCCATATGGGCGTCGTAGTACGCGTCGAGCGTGCCCACGTCCCGCCAGTAGCCCTGGTCCCGGCTGGTCTCGCCGGGGACGTGGTTCTCGTGGAAGTCGTAGAGCAGGGCCTCGCCGCGGTCGGTGAGCTGGGGCAGGATCGAGCCGCCCATGTCATGGACCGAACGGGGGTCCTCGGCGTCCCGCTGGAGCGCCTCGATCAGCACCTTGGTGGTGAAGACGTAGTTGCCCATGGAGGCGAACACCCGCTCGGGGTCGTCGGTCAGCCCCGGCGGGTCGGCCGGCTTCTCCAGGAAGCGGTCCACGGTCCGGCCGTCCGAAGCGGGCGAGATCACCCCGAACGCCGACGACTCCGCGCGCGGGACCCGCATCCCGGCCACGGTGACGCCCGCGCCGCTCTCGATGTGCTGGGAGATCATCTGGCGCGGGTCCATCCGGTACACATGGTCCGCGCCGAACACGGCCACGTACTCGGGCTGTTCGTCGTAGATCAGGTTCAGGGACTGGAGGATGGCGTCGGCGCTGCCCAGGTACCAGCGCGGGCCGAGCCGCTGCTGGGCGGGGACGGGGGTGATGTAGTTGCCGAGCAGGCTGGACATCCGCCAGGTGGTGGTGATGTGCCGGTCCAGCGAGTGCGACTTGTACTGCGTGAGCACACAGATCCGCAGGATGTCGCCGTTGACGAGGTTCGACAGGACGAAGTCGACGAGCCGGTAGGTGCCGCCGAAGGTGACCGCGGGTTTCGCGCGGTCGGCGGTCAACGGCATCAGGCGCTTGCCCTCACCACCCGCCAGTACGATCCCGAGTACGGAAGGCCCTCCACGACGCATGGCCGCTCCCCTCACCCCTGGTTGTGACCCATCCATGCCCTCGCGCCCGGCGTACTACGCCTGTTCGAGGACCTCCTGGTAGAGCCGGACGGTCCGGCGCGCTATCGCGTCCCAGCCGAACTCCTCGACCGCCCGCGCGCGTCCCGCCCCGCCCATCCGGCGCGCGGCGCCAGGATCGGCGAGCACGGTGTCCAGCGCGGTCGCGAGGCCCGTCTCGAACTCCCCGTCGACGTCCACCAGCAGGCCCGTCTCGCCGTGCGCGACGACCTCCGGGATGCCGCCGACCCGCGACGCCACCACCGGGGTGCCGCAGGCCATGGCCTCCAGGTTGACGATACCCAGCGGTTCGTACACGGAAGGGCAGACGAAGACGGCCGCATGGGTAAGCAGCTGGATCACCTCGTCGCGCGGCAGCATCTGCGGGATCCAGTGCAGTCCGGCGCGGACGCGGCTCAGTTCCTGGAACAGCTCACGGAACTCGCGGTCGATCTCGGGCGTGTCGGGGGCGCCCGCGCACAGCACCACCTGGGCGGCCAGGTCGATGCCGCGCACCGCGCGCAGCAGATGGTCCACGCCCTTCTGGCGGGTGATCCGGCCGACGAACAGCACATAGGGCCGCTCCCGGTCCAGACCGATCCGGTCCAGGACGTCGGTGGCGGGGTCGGGCCGGTACAGGCTGGTGTCGATGCCGTTGTGCACGACATGGACCCGGCTCTTGTCCAGCGCGGGGTAGCAGCCGAGGATGTCGTCGCGCATGGCGGCGGACACGGCGATCACCGCGTCGGCGGCCTCCACGGCGGTGCGCTCGGCCCAGCCGGACAGGGCGTATCCGCCGCCCAGTTGCTCGGCCTTCCAGGGGCGCAGCGGCTCCAGGGAGTGCGCGGTCAGCACATGGGGGACGCCGTAGAGCAGTTTGGCGAGATGGCCGGCGAGATTGGCGTACCAGGTGTGGGAGTGGACCAGTTCGCGGTCCTCCAGCCCGGCGGTCATCGCCAGGTCCACGGAGAAGGTGCGCAGCGCGTCATTGGCGCCGTCGAGGGCGGACCAGGGCCGGTGGCGCTGGACGCCGTCACTGCGGCCCTCGCCCCAGGAGTGCACGTCCAGATCGACCAGCGCGCTCAACTCCCGCGCCAGGAACTCGACATGGACACCCGCACCGCCGTACACGTCCGGGGGGTACTCCCGGCTCAGCAGTCCCACACGCACCCGGAGCCCCCTGTCGCTTTGGCCGGTTCAGACATGGTCACCCACAAGGGGCCCGTGGGGAAGAGCGCATGGGGCGCGTGAGACGACGGTCACCGCGCGGGGGCGATACGGGCCGGGGAGGCTGCCCGAACGGGCGGCGCGGTGTCCCCCACCCGCGCGCGGGTGTCGTGTACGGCGTACGGCGCTCAAAGGCGGCCCTCGCACCGGGCGCGCGGGGCACCCGGCCACAGGCGTCCCTCGTCCCCTCCCGGGTGCGCGGTGCGGCCCCGGCATCGCTCCCCTCACCCCCTCCCCGGCACCCGGCTCAGGCCGCAGTCGCCGCACAGGCCGCCGCCCGGCACCCGGTAGTAGAGGCAGCAACTGCGGCGCCGGAAGGCGGTTCCCTCGAAGGTGCCCGTACCGGCGAGCGGCGGGTGGGTGAACAGGGCGCGGGTCAGCGCCCGTGAGCGGGCGGCGGCATCCTCGCGGCCGTTGCCGCGCGCCCAGCGGTCGAGTTCCCGGGCGGCCCCGGCGAGCGCGGAGGCGGCGTTGCCCCACAGCAGTCCGTCGGCGAGCGGGACCTGGGCGCGCAGGGCGCTGTGCAGGGGTTCGAGATGGCCGCGCAGCACACTGTCGGCGACGGTGGCGGGGTCGGCGGGGCGGGGGCGCACCTCGGTGAGCAGGAGATCGTCGGGGGCGCTCGCGTCGGGGTCCCAGCGCAGCAGCCGGGGGTCCAGATCGGGGACGCGGCCGTAGAGGGCGGCGCAGCCCAGGGTCACCGACCAGAGGCGGGCGGCCAGGCCGAGCTGGGCGATCGAGGCGGCGACGCGGGGCTCGGGGGCGTGGAGCGACCGGGCCACCTTGCGGACACGGAAAGTCAGCGGAAACGGGTAAACATCCGATGTCGAGTTTTCGTATGCTTGTGCGAGCGTCGGTGACGACGTGAGGGGGGCCCGCTCCGGATCCACGGTCGTGCGCAGTACGAAGAAACCGCCGAGCGGCCGGAGCGCGGTGAGTGCCGGGTCGAGTTCCACGAACAGCAGTAGTACCAGGGCCCGCTGGCCTCGCGTCCCAGGTCACGGGGCGCGGCGCCCGGCGGCCGTACCCCGGGGGTCGCCCCCCTCTGGGATGACGGGGCGCGCTGAGTACTCCATCGGCAGTAGGACTCATTGAGTGCTCAGGTACGACGACGGGAAGCGATCGAGGGGGCATCGTGTTGGCTATGAAAGACGATCGTTCGCCGCGCCGGGTTGCACGCCCCGGCCTGACGCAGAGGAGCCGCCCATGAGCGCCCTCGCGTTCTCCGTGCTGCTGTCGCTGGTGTCCGCCGTGGCGTACGCGGGCGGGGCCATCGTGCAGGAGCGCGTGGCGGAGGCGTCGTCCGCCACGGCCGGTGAGCAGTTCGCGCCGCTGCGCCGCCCGGCGTGGTGGTTCGCGGTCGCGCTGAACGGCCTCGGCGGGCTGCTGCATGTGGTCGCGCTGGCCTTCGGCCCGCTGAGCGTGGTCCAGCCGCTCGGCGCGCTCACCATAGTCTTCGCGCTCCCGATGGCGGCCATGTTCGTCGGCCGCAAGGCGGGGGCGACGGCCTGGCGGGGCGCCGTGATGGCGACGCTGGGTCTGGCCGGGCTGCTGTCCCTGGTCGGGAGCACGGGCTCGCGGTCCCTGAGCGACGGCCAGCAGCTCACGGCGTTCACGGTCACCGCCCTCGTGGTGATGGCCCTGATGGCCGCCGCCCGCGCGGTGGGCCGCAAGCCGGTGGCGCGCAGTGTGCTGCTGGCGCTGGGCTCCGGTATCGCCTTCGGTATGTCCTCGGTGTTCACCAAGACCGTGGCCGTCGAGTGGGCCGGTGGACCGTCCCTCACCGAGCTGCCCGCGCTGCTCGCGATCGGGGTGCTGGCCGTCGCCGGACTGCTGCTGTCCCAGGCGTCCTACCGCGGCGCCGGACTGGCCGCGCCGCTGGCCACGCTGACCGTGGTGAACCCGGTCGTCGCCGCGGCCGTCGGGATCACGATGTTCGGTGAGACCTTCCGCTACGGCACGACGGGCACCACCCTCGCGCTGAGCTGCGGGGTGGTCGCGGCGGGCGGGCTGATCCTGCTGACCACGGAGCGCATCCACCGCACCTCGCAGCCGCCCCCCGGCGCGTCCGAGCCGGCCGCGTCCCAGGGACCGGACATGGGTGGCGCCCAGCGGGTCGCCGTCCGCGCCGGAGAGGCCCTGGAGGAGGCGCTGGACGCCTTCGTGCCGGGCCCCGCGCCCGACGGCGACGGCCGGACCGACGGAATCGGCGGTCCGGTACGGGCGAGCCGTACGGCGGTGCCCCGGACACCGCGCGTGCCGGTCACCTCGTCCACGGCACCGGCGACCGTGCCGGACAGCCCGGCGGGCCTGATGAACCGCCCCTATCCGGTGTACGGCGGCCCGTTCGTGCCGCTGCCCCTGCTGGACCGGCACCGCACCAGGGTCAGATCCTGACCCCGCCGGACGACGGCGCCCGGCGGGGACGCGTCAGACCTTGACGCCGCCCGCCCGCAGATAGGCCAGGGGGTCGATGTCCGTACCGAAGCCGGGCCCCGTCCGCACCTCGAAGTGCAGATGCGGGCCCGTGCTGTTGCCGGTGTTGCCGGAGCGGCCGATGCGCTGCCCGGCCGTCAGGGACTGTCCGTCCTTCACGCTGATCGCCGACAGATGGGCGTACTGGCTGTAGCGGCCGTCGGAGTGGCGGATGACCACCTCGTAGCCGAACGAGCCGGACCAGCCCGCGCTGACCACCGTGCCCGCGCCGATCGCCTTCACGGAGGTGCCGGTGGGCACGGGGAAGTCGACGCCGGTGTGGTAGCCCTTCGACCAGGAGGAGCCGGTGGCCCGGTAGCGGGTGCCGGAGGCGGCGGCCACCGGGGCGACGCGGGTGGGCTGGTCGGCCT
This sequence comes from Streptomyces sp. NPDC004610, assembly GCF_040609715.1. Taxonomy (NCBI): domain Bacteria; kingdom Bacillati; phylum Actinomycetota; class Actinomycetes; order Kitasatosporales; family Streptomycetaceae; genus Streptomyces; species Streptomyces sp. NPDC004610. The sequence continues at coordinate 56,802 of NZ_JBEXLA010000008.1, forward strand.
TGCTGGTGCTCGGCTTCTTCTCGGTCCCGGAGTCGGTCTTGGGCTTGGGCTCGGTCTTGGTGGACGTCTTCGGCTCGGCGGTGTCCTTCTTGGCGGGCGCCGGGGCCGTCGCGGCGGCCTTGCCGGACAGGGTCAGGCGCTGGCCGGGCAGGATCAGGTCCGGGTCGGCTCCTATGGTGGAGCGGTTGGCGGAGTACAGGCCCTGCCAGCCGCCGCCCACCTTGCTCTTCCCGGCGATGGCGGACAGTGTGTCGCCGCGCACCACGGTGTACATCTCGGCCTTGCCCGCGCGGGACTGCGGGGTGGTCTGCGGCTGGACATCGGGCGTGGCGGCCGGTTTGGCCTTCTGCTGGGCCGGGCGGGGGGTGTTCCCGCCGTCCGGGTCGATGTCCGGCTCGGCCCCGTCGCGGGTCAGTCCGGCCCGCTGGGAGCAGACCGGCCAGGCGCCGGGGCCCTGTCCGTCCAGGACCTTCTCGGCGACGGCGATCTGCTGGTCCTTGGTGGCGAGGTCCGCGCGCGGCGCGTACCGGGTGCCGCCGTACGCCTCCCAGGTGGACTGGCTGAACTGGAGACCGCCGTAGTAGCCGTTGTCGGTGTTGATGCTCCAGTTGCTCGTCGACTCACAGGCGGCGACCTTCTCCCAGGTCTCCACGTCCGCGGCGTGCGCGACGCCGGTGCCGATGAGCGGGAGGGCCATACCGGCGCCACCCGCGGTGACGGTCAGTGAGGCGCGGTTGATCCTGTTCGGCTGGTACCGGCGGTGCCGGCCGCGTACGGCCATGAAGTTGCCCCCTCGACATATGTCAGCGGCCCAAAAGTAGGGGGGAAGAACAGGCCATGACAAGACGGCAATCGGTTCACCGCCGGGTCAAATGGCGCGGAACAGCCGTAGGTTGACCGGTTTCCGCGCGCGGGCGCCGAGGCGGAGGGGGTCTGTGCCACGTACTGAGACGCGGGGGGCTCCGAAGGTGCGGCCGGGGTGGGCGGACGTCAGGATGGCGGGGAGAGGTACCTTCGCAGGGTTCGGCTTATTTATTCAGGATCGGCGCATTCGATCGGATCGGTGTCCGGGATCGTTTTCGGACCATCCCCGATGGATTGATCGATCGACTGATCGGATGATCACCGACCGGATGGTTGAGGAGCAGGCGGACATGAGCAACACAGCCCAGATCGGCGTCACGGGACTCGCGGTCATGGGCCGCAATCTCGCCCGCAACTTCGCCCGGAACGGCTACACCGTCGCGGTGCACAACCGGACCGCGGCGAAGACGCGCGCCCTGGTGGAGGAGTTCGGCGACGAGGGCGAGTTCATCGCGGCCGAGACGGCGAAGGATTTCGTGGCGGCGCTGGAGCGGCCCCGCCGGCTGGTCGTCATGGTGAAGGCGGGCGGCCCCACGGACGCGGTGATCGAGGAGTTCGCGCCGCTGCTCGAACCCGGTGACATGATCATCGACGGTGGGAACGCGCACTTCGCGGACACCCGGCGCCGGGAGCGCGACCTGCGCGAGAAGGGCATCCACTTCGTCGGCATGGGCGTCTCCGGCGGCGAGGAGGGCGCGCTGCACGGCCCGAGCATCATGCCGGGCGGACCGAAGGAGTCGTACGACTCGCTGGGCCCGATGCTGGAGAAGATCTCCGCGAAGGCGGCCGACGGGGCACCCTGTGTCACCCATGTCGGCCCCGACGGCGCCGGGCACTTCGTGAAGATGGTCCACAACGGCATCGAGTACGCCGATATGCAGCTGATCGGCGAGGCGTACCAGCTGCTCCGCGATGTCGCCGGGTACGGGCCGGCGCGGATCGCGGAGATCTTCCGCACCTGGAACCAGGGGCGGCTGGACTCCTACCTCATCGAGATCACCGCCGAGGTGCTGTCCCATGTGGACGCCGCGACCGGCAAGCCGTTCGTGGACGTGGTGGTCGACCAGGCCGAGCAGAAGGGCACCGGCCGCTGGACCGTGCAGATCGCGCTCGATCTGGGCGTGCCGGTCTCCGGGATCGCCGAGGCGGTCTTCGCGCGCTCGCTGTCCGGGCACGCGGCTCTGCGGGCCGCGTCCCGCGATCTCGCCGGGCCGAAGGCGTCGCCGCTCGGCGAGGCCGAGGCGGCGGCCTTCGCCGACCGGGTCGAGCAGGCGCTGTACGCGTCGAAGATCGTGTCCTACACCCAGGGCTTCCACGAGATCGCCGCGGGCAGCGACGAGTACGACTGGAATGTCGACCTGGGCGCGGTCTCCGCGATCTGGCGGGGCGGCTGCATCATCCGGGCGGCGTTCCTGGACCGTATCCGGGCCGCGTACGACGCGCGGGCGGAGCTGCCGAGTCTGCTGTCCGACGGGACGTTCGCGCGGGAGATCGCGGATGCGCAGGACGACTGGCGCGAGGTGCTGATCGCGGCGACGCGTGAAGGGGTTCCGACGCCGGGGTTCGCGGCGGCGCTGGCGTACTACGACGCGCTGCGTGCCGAGCGGTTGCCTGCGGCGCTTACGCAGGGGCAGCGGGACTTCTTCGGGGCGCACACGTATCGGAGGGTGGATCGGGAAGGGGCGTTCCACACGTTGTGGGGTGGGGATCGGGCGGAGGTTTCTGCGTAGGGGGTTTGTGGGGGTCGGGTGCGCGGGGCCGTCGTACCGGTTCGGTGCGGGTGTGTGGGGGTTGAGCGCGCAGTTCCCCGCGCCCCTTTGCGGCGTCGGGCCTCAGCGGGTCACCGGGTGCCCGGGGGCCGTCGTACCCGGTCGGTGCGGGTGCGTGGGGGCTGGGCGCGCAGTTCCCCGCGCCCCCTCGCGGCGTCAGGCCTCAGGGGGGTCGCCAGGTGCCCGGGGCCGTCGTACCCGGTCGGTGCGGGTGCGTGGGGGCTGGGCGCGCAGTTCCCCGCGCCCCCTCGCGGCGTCGGGCCTCAGGGGGGGCGCCGGGTGCGCGGGGCCGTCGTACCCGGTCGGTGCGGGTGCTCGTGGCGTCGGGGTTCTGGGGGTTTAGGGGGCGGTCAGGGGGCGGCCCGGTTCTGGGGCTGGGGCTGGGGGTGGTTCTGGGGGGATGGGGGGTGGGGTGGGGATCGGGGGTGGTTGTGGGGGTGGGACCGGGGTGGGGTACGGGTCCGGTGGGGGGTGGGTCATGGTGGGCCTCCGGAGGGGAGTCGGCCTGTTGCGGTTACTCCCCGGGTACCCGGCAGCCGTGACCTCAGTCACGCGGGCGGAGCCGTGCCGCCGCTGCCAGGCCCGGCCGGGGGCTGGACAGGACCGGTACGGGTGTCGTGGTGAGCCGGGCCGCGGGAGCCATGGACGCCTGGGCCAGGACGATGCTGTCGGCGGCGGTGACGGCGTCCGCCGCCGACGCCACCAGCCGGGCCGCGGCGTCCGGGTCACCGGCCGTGAAGCGGTCCCAGGCGCCCTCGACCAGCCGGACGTCCAGCCGGACCGGGCGGGCGGCGCGGCGGGCCTCCTCCTCGATCAGCGCGGCCGTGGGCGCGAGTGTGCTCTCGACGGTGGCGAGGACGGTGATACGGGGCCCCTCGGCGACCGCGGCGGCGGCCATCGGCCGGTCCACGCGCAGCACGGGCACCGCCACCGGGAGGGACTCGGCGACCGCGCCGATCGTCGAGCAGGTGCACAGCACCGCCCAGGCCCCGTCGGCGACCGCGCCCTCGACGGCCGCCCGCACCTCGCCCGCCACCGCCTCCGGGCCGGTACGGCGGGCCCGGTCGAGCAGGCTCTCGTCCACCAGGTGCCGCAGCGTGAGGGCGGGGTGGTGCCGGTCGCGCAGGGCGTCGAAGGCGGGGATGTGGACGGGGGAGGTGTGGAGGAGGGTGAGCATGGGCGTGCTCGGCGACTCAGAAACGGCCGGGGTGCGCCCGCAGCCACTCCGTCGCCGCGCGCAGCAGCTCCGGGTCGGCGGCCGGGGCCTCGTCGGGGTGGCGCTCGGCCCACTTGATGACGTACGGGCACAGCGGTGCGACGGGGATACCCTCGCGGGCGGCGATCGTGTACAGCTCGCGGGCCAGCGACCCGGCGATGCCCTGGCCCTCGTAGGCGGGCTCGACGGTGGTGTGCACGGGGACCAGGGCGGGTGCCGGGGATTCGAGGACGAAGTACGCGATCCGGCCCGCGACCTCGTCGCCCCGTACCGCCTCCAGCCGTCCCGCGGCCCGGTCGTCGCGGATCTCGGTCTCGCTCATGGGACTCCCCTTCGTTGTCGGAACGGCCCCGTCAGCGCGTCGCCGCCGTCTGCGGGCCGCGCAGTTGGTCCGTGCCCGGCACCGGTTCGGCCGGGTCCGTACCGAGCGCCACGATCCGGTTCGCGCCGTCCACATGCACCACCTTCGGGCGCAGCGACCGCGCCTCGGCGTCGGTCAGCTGAGCGTAACTGATGATGATCACGAGGTCTCCCGGGTGGACGAGATGCGCGGCGGCGCCGTTGATCCCGATCACGCCGGAGCCGCGCTCGCCCTCGATGGCATAGGTCTCCAGCCGGGCGCCGTTGCTGATGTCGACGATGTGCACCAGCTCCCCCGGCAGCAGATCGGCGGCGTCGAGCAGATCGGCGTCGATGGTCACCGATCCCACGTAGTGCAGATCGGCCTGGGTGACGGTGGCCCGGTGGATCTTGGATTTGAACATGGTGCGCAGCATCGGGGTGCTCCTGGATCCATGCTCCCTGCCTGCTTCGATCTTCGACGCAGGTCAAGGGCGGTTTCGGCGTCTGCGCCGGTGGGGCTTCGCTGGTGTGCGCGGCGGACTCCCGGCCCGTCGGGACTCGCGCCGACCCGCGTGCCGTCCGGCACCCCAAGGCTAAGCAGCGCCCGTCGCAGGGCAGCCGTGATCACGGTCACTCCGATGGTGCGGGGGGGGAGGGGTGAGGGGCCGCGCGGGCGGCCCCTCAGCGGTGCCGGGGTCAGCCCCGGGGGCGGGTGACCAGGCGTCCGCGGACCTGGCCCTTGCGGACGCGGTCCAGGCCCTCGTTGAGGTCGGCGAAGTCGATCTCCTCCACGACCGGGGTGATCCGCCCCCGCTCGATGAAGCCGAGCACCTGCCGCAACTCGTCCTTGCTCGCCCCGTACGAGCCGCGCAGTTCCACGCTCTTGCGGAGCAGGGCGGCGTAGGACAGCGTCGTGGTCGGCGCGCCGATCCCCACCACGACGACCCGGCCGAGTCGGCGTACGACGTCCACGGCGTCGGAGGTCGTGACGCCGACGCCCGCGAAGTCGATGACGACCTCGGGCTGGAGGTCCGCGAGCGCGGACAGCTGCGTGAAGCAGTCGCGGGCGCCGGCCTCGCGGGCGGCCTCGAAGGTGTCGGGGTTGACATCGACGCCATAGACCTCGGCGCCCGCGATCACGGCCGCGCGGACCCCGTTGAGGCCGAGACCGCCCAGGCCGACGACGGCGACCACATCGCCCGGCCCGACCCGCCCCTCCGTACGGACGGCGTGGTAGGCGGAGACGACCGAGTCCGTGGCGACGGCCGCGTGGACGGTGGAGACGGTGTCGGGCAGCGGCACCAGGGTGGAGGCATGGGCCGCCAGCCGCTCCGCGTAGCCCCCGTCGACGCCGATGCCGGGCGCGTACGGCAGCTGCACCTCCGGGTGCGCGACCAGCGCCACGGCCACCCGGTCGCCCACCGCGTGGCCGGTCACCCCGTCACCGAGGGCGGAGATGGTGCCCGCGACCTCGTGCCCGAGGGTGAAGGGCGCGGGGCGGGACAGCTCGATCATGCCGTCGATGAGATGGATGTCGGTGTGGCACAGCCCGACGGCCTCGACATCGACCACCACCCACCCGGGCCCCGGCACCGGGTCCGGAACGTCGGCCGGTTCCAGGGGGGCGCCCTTCGCCACGTACCGGAAAGCCTTCATCGATCACTCCAAGCCGCTTCGACCCGACAGATACGCGGCCCACCCCATCACGCGTCAAGTCCCTTTCCCCGTAGGGCGGTTGAAGTCGGTCCGGATGGGCAGTCCCTGGCGCCCACCTGTCCCGTGGGGGGGTGGTTGTGGTGGGGCCGTGGGGTGGTCGTGGTTGGCCCGTGGGGCGGTTGCGGTTGGGCCGTGGGGCGGTTGC
>NZ_JBEXLA010000008.1:62951-93254 GCF_040609715.1 Streptomyces sp. NPDC004610
TCGGGGTGTTCCGTCGGGCGGTCGCGGGGTGTTCCGTCGGGCGGTCGCGGGGTGTTCCGTCGGGCGGTCGCGGGGTGTTCCGTCGGGCGGTCGCGGGGTGTTCCGTCGGGCGGTCGCGGTCCGCTAGTGGTCGCGTTCTTCCGGGGTGCGGTGGGGTGCTCCGGCCGTCGGGCCGTCGGCGTGCCAGCTCGCCAGGAGGCGGATCGCGTCGGCCTCGGGGGTGCCGGGGCGGGGGGTGTAGACACAGAGGACCTGGCTGGAGCGGGCCTCGACGCGGAGGGTCTCGTAGGGCAGGGTGACCACGCCGATGAGGGGGTGCCGGAAGGTCTTCGCGCCGGTGCGGTGGACCCGTACGTCGTTGGACGCCCAGCGGGTGCGGAAGGCCGCGCTGCGGGTCGCGAGTTGTCCGATCAGGTCGATCAGATCGGGGTCGTCGGGGTGGCGGCCGGCCTCGATGCGCAGCATGGCCACGGAGTCGGCGGTGATCCGGTCCCACTCGGGGAACAGGTCCCGGGCCCTGGGCTCGTCCAGGAACAAGAAGCGGGCGCTGTTCGGGCGGCCGGGCATGTCGAGGATCGGCGCGAGGAGTGCGCGGCCCAGTGCGTTGACCGCCAGGATGTCGAAGCGGCCGTTGAGGACCATGGCGGGGAGGTGGTCCATCGAGTCCAGCATGATCTGGATCCCGGGGGCCACCTGGTCCTTCGCCGTACCACGGCCCCGTCTGCGGGCGGCTGGTGCGGGAGTGAGGGCGGCGAGCAGGCGGTCGAGGTGGACGCGTTCGTCGTCGTCCAGGCGCAGCACGTCGGCGACGGCGTTGACGACTCCGGTGGACGGCCCGGCGGCCTGGCCGCGTTCGAGCCGTACGTAGTACTCCGGACTGACCCCGGCGAGCAGGGCGACCTCCTCCCGGCGCAGTCCCTTCACCCGGCGGCGGGTGCTCTGCGTGGGGAGGCCGACGTCGGCCGGGGTGACCCGGGCACGGCGGGAGATGAGGAACTCGCGGACCGCCGCCCGCGCGGACTCCTTCTCGTCCATGCGATCGAGGATAGTCCGGGCCCTCGGTCCGGAAGGGGGCACTGCGAGTACCCCTTTTCGCCGTGCCTGCCGGGGGGTGGCGCGGGGCTGTTGGCTGGGGTCGGCACGGAGGAGTGCCGACGCCGAGGAGGAAGACGAGGACGACACCGACGCCGACGCCGACGCCGACGCTGAGAGCGACGCCGAGGCCGATGTTCGGACGGGGGTGTCGTGGGCGTCGTCCTGACCGTCGGTCAGTTGCGGTGGCTCGGCCGGCCCGCGCACCGGACTCCACCAGGAATGCCGGCCCACGAGAGCCTTCACCCCAGAGGAGAAACAGCATGTCCGCAGCCAGCTCACCGACCGAGCGGAACCGTCAGGTCGTCCTCGCCATGTTCGCGGCGGCCAACAGCGGCGACCTGGAAAGGGTCCTGTCGTGTCTGGCCGACGATGTCACGGTGTACGAGCCGTTGTTCCTGCCCTTCGGGCGGGTCTATCGGGGCAAGGACGAGTTCTTCGCCCTCGCCGGGGAATTGCAGAAGTATCTCGACCTCTCCGCGATCACGGTGCACTACACCATCGCCGATGGCGACCGGGTCGCGGCGTGCGTCGGCGTCCCGGATCTCACGACCGGAAAGCTGACGCGCTTCATCGAGCAGTTCACCGTGCGGGACGACAAGATCGTCGAGAATCGGCTGTTCTACAACGAGGTCGGCACGCTGGTCGGCGGGTCCGGGGCCGAGTAGGGCCCATCTCCGGGCCCATCTCCCTTTCGAATGGGCGGATTGCCGCACCCCGGTCGCGGTCCCGGTGCCGAAGACACCGATGACACCGATGACCCCGAAGACGCCGATGATCAGGGCGGCAATCCCCCATGGTAGATTTTTGCGATGTTCGAAAGTGGGGACTCCGCTCGTGGGTCCACGTCCAGCTCGATGCAGAGCATGCACAGGGCCATGCAGATGCTTGAGTATCTCGCCGAGAAGCCCATGCGGGCCTCGGAGCTGGCCGAACGTACCTCCTCGAAGTGGGCGACCGCACACCGCACCCTGGTGTACCTCCGGGAGCATGGATTCGTGCACCGGGACGAGGCGACCGGGTTGCACTACGTGGGGCGTCGGTTGTTCGCCATCGGGTCGTCGTATCTGAATGAGCACCCCCTTTTCCATACCGGTGAGCCACTGATGCGGACCGCGGCCGATCGGGTGGGCGGATTTGTTCAGATCGCCGAGCGGGAGGCGTATGCCTCCATCGCCATCGCGAGTGTCGAACCCCGGGATCCGATTCCCGGCCTTTCGTACGGAAATACCTATCGCCCGTATCCGCTGCACATCGGTGCGCGGGGACTGGTCCTGCTGGCGTTCGCGCCGGATGAATTCTGCGCCGCTTACGTGGATCATTTCGCGTCCGTCGAGGACGAGACGGCCATCGCCGACCCGGCCGGGCTGCTCGGGGTGCTCGAAGAGGTGCGGGATTCCGGTGCGGTGACCACCGATCCGGACATCACCCCGGGGACGACGGCGACCGCCGCGCCGGTGCGCAACGCGGCTGGGGTGGTCGTGGGGTCGGCATCCCTCATCACCGGTCACAAGGACGGGCCCGCGCCCACCGAGGTGCGTGACGTCGTGCTCGGGCTGGCCACGTCGCTGTCGCAGTTGCTCGGGTGGCGGGGGAAAGTCGCTTCTCGGTAGGTGGGCGGGGCGGGCGCGGCGGGGGGTCACTAACGGGTCGGTGACCGGGTTCGGTGACCGGTTCGGTTGCGGGTTCGGTGGCGGGTCGGGCACCGCGGCACGCCGGGGGCCCGGAGGGCGCGGCATGGTCCGTGCGCCTTCGGGCGGCGGGGGCCGCGGTGCTCGTGGTCGGTCCGGTTCCGGTTCTCGTCAGACGGTGGCCCGCACAGGTGGCCATGGGGCGTTGGCGGCCACATGCGCGCGATGGCGGACCAGGGCCCTCGGCGCGTCCACGGCCACGGCGGCGGTGGCACGCCCGTCCCGGGTGTACACGGCGACCAGACCGGACTCCCCGGGTGTGCCGGCGAGGATGTGGACGCTGTCCTCGGGGGCGGGTGCCCCCACCAGTTGCATCCGGGTGCCGAACTGGTCCGTCCAGAAGGAGGGCAGTTCGTCGAGCCGGGCCACTGCGGCGGACTCGCTGGTCAGCGCGCCGGCCACGATGTTCTCGGCGACCACGGTCGCCTGGAGACCGACATGGTTCCAGTGTTCGGACCGTACGGGGCAGCCGTGGCGGGGGGAATGCCAGCAGGCCGCGTCGCCGAGGGCGAACACGCCGGGGACGCTGGTCCGGCCCGCGTCGTCGCACAGCACACCGTTGTCCACCGCGATGCCGGATCCCTCCAGCCACCCCGTCTCGGGGACGCCGCCGAAGCCGATGACCACCAGGTCCGCGTCCAGGACCCGCCCGTCGGCCAACCGGACACCTCGGACCCGGCCGCCGTCCCCAGCCCGGCCGTCCCCGACCAGACCGTCGACGCCGGTACCGAGGGCGAAGGTGGTGCCATGGGCCTGGTGCAGCCGGGTGAAGTGATCACCGATGACTGGGCCCAGCACCCCGTGCATCGGCACCGGCTGGACATCGACCACCGTCACCTCGCGGCCGAGTTCCCGGGCCGCGGCGGCGACCTCGCAGCCGATGAAACCCGCCCCCAGCACCACCACCCGCCGCGCGTCGGCCAGGGCGGCGCGCAGGGCGAGACCGTCCTGGAGGCTGCGGAGGGAGTGGACACCTCGTAGGGCGGAGGGGAAGGGGGGCCTGCGGGCGGCGGAGCCCGTGGCGATCACAACGACATCCGCGGCCAGGGACGAGCCGTCGTCCACGGTGACGGTCGTGCCGCCGTCGCCGGTGCGCAGCGCGGTGGCACGGCGGCCCGCGCGCAGATCGAGGGTGAGTCCGGCGATCTCGTCCTCGGTCGCCAGATAGAGGGACTCGGGTGCGGCGCGGCCGGTCAGCAGGTCCTTGGACAGCTGGGTGCGGTCGTAGTGGGCGCGGGTCTGCTCCGCCCCGATCAGGGTCACCCTTCCGGCGAAGCCGAGCCGGCGCAGTTCCTGGGCGAGCGACATCCCGCCCAGGGAGGCGCCGACGATCGTCACATGCTCGGGCGGGGCCATCAGCCGGTCACCTGAAGGGCACGGGCCGGACAGGACCGCACCGCGCGTTCGGTCCGGGCGCGCAGTTCCTCCGGCGGTTCCGCGTCAAGGACGACGACCCGGTTGTCGTCCTCGTCCAGGTCGAACACGGTCGGGGCTTCGAGCATGCAACTGCCGTAGCCACGGCACTTGGTGAGATGGGCGGTGACTTTCATGGCGGTACCTCTGGATCGTGGATGGCGCCGGGACGCCGGCTGTTTCGGGAGGGAGGGGGATGGGGGGCGGGGGGACGGGGTGACGGGGACAGGGACGTCAGGCGACGAGGTAGCCGCCGTCGATCGGCAGGACGGCGCCGGTGATGTAGCGGGAACGGTCGTCGGCGAGGAAGACGATCCCCTCCGCGACCTCGTCGGCGGTGCCGGGCCGCCGCATCGGGACCGTGCCGCCGACGGGGGCCGGTTCGTCGGGGATCCCGCCGGGCCGGGCCGTCGTCCCCGAGCGCAGGGCGGTCGCGCTGGTCTCGAAGAGCCGGGTCGGGATCCAGCCGGGGGCGACGGCGTTGACCCGGACGCCCTGGGCGGCGGCCTCGGCGGCGACCTTCAGGGTCAGTCCCACCACCGCGTGCTTGGAGGCGATGTACGCGGCTCCGCCGCCCCGGGGGACGAGTCCCGCCGACGACGCGACCGTGATGATGCTGCCCCGGCCCCGTCCGGCCAGGGTGGGGAGCGCGGCGCGCAGCACATTGGCCGTGCCCCGGACGTTCACCCGGAGCACCAGTTCCCAGACCTCGTCGGGGAGTTCGAGGAAGGGCTGGTTCTGGTCGAAGATGCCTGCCGCGTGCACGACGACGTCCAGGGGGCCGAGGTCGCGCTCGGTGGCGCGTACCGCGTCGGCGACCGCCGTCTCGTCCGTGACATCGACGCGGTAGGCGGTGGCGGTCGCGCCGGTGGAGCGGATGCCGTCGGCGGTCTCGTGCGCGCCGGGGCCGGACAGGTCGCAGACGGCGACGGCGTACCCGGCCCGGCCGAGGGCTCGGGCGGTCGCGGCGCCGATTCCGCTGGCGGCTCCGGTGACCAGGGCCGCGCGGGGGATGGGGTCGGGGGCGGTGATGAGCCCACCGGTGTCAGGGGCGTCGCCGAGCCGATCCGTGCCGGGGGCGTTCATGAGCCCGCCGGCTTCTTGACGCGCAGCAGGTCGACCTCGATGCCGGTGCCCGCGGTGCGGGCGTGCTCGTACGCCAGGCGGGCGGCGATCAGGTCCTGGAGTGCGGTGCCGACGGATTTGTAGACCGCGATGTCCGCAGGGGTCTCGCGGCGGGCGCCGTTCGCGGTGAGGTCGGCGAGCGACCTGAGCTTGCCGTCCAGGACCCCGGCTTCGTCGGCGGCGAGCAGATCACCCGACTCACCGCGCGCCTGGCCGGGTGCGTCACTGACGACGAGGCGGGCACGGTCGATCACCTCGACATCGAGTTCGCGCAGCTCCGGCATGGTGGAGCCGATCGACAGCACGGTCGCGCCGGGGCTGAGCCACTGGCCGCGCAGGGCCACCCGCCCGGTGCCCATGCCGGTGTTGGTCGCCACGACCACCACCGGGGCGGAGGCCGCCTGTTCGGCGCTGTCCACCGGGACGACGGGGATGCCCAGCCGCTCGGCCATCCGCTCGGCGAAGAGTTTCCGGCGCTCGGGGTGGGGGCTGAACACCGAGACGGAGGTGACGTCGAGAGCCGCGCAGGTGCCCGCGAGGTTCGTCTCCGCCTCCAGTCCGGAGCCGATCAGCCCGACCTCGACCGGGCCGCGCGGACCGAGCAGGCCCGCTGCCACGCCGGTCGCGGCGCCGGTGCGCGCGGCGGTGAGATAGGCGCCGTCGAGCTGGGCCAGCAGGGCGCCCGAGTCCTCGTCGTACAGGCCGATCAGGTACTGGACGCCGCCCGCGCTCACCTGGTTGAAGACCTTGAAGCCCATGACACCGGCACCGGCGGCGACGGCCGGCATGAGGCGGAAGAAGCCGGGGTGGGCGGCGAGGTTGACGCGGTCGGGGAGCTGTACGCCGCCTTCGGCCTCGATGCGGTAGCCGTCGCGCAGGGCGTCGACCAGCCGGTCCATCCGCAGACAGGCGCGGACCTCGTCGTCCGTCAGGAGAAGCATGTTCGGTGTCTCTCTCGTGGAGCGGTAGGGGTGAGGAGTGAGTTGTGTGGGGTGACCGGCTGTCATCGGGGGGTGGGGCCCGGTGCGGGGCCGAAGGGCTGGTCGAGGAAGTGGGAGAAGACTTCGGGTGACTGCCAGCTGATGCTTTCGAGGGCGAGCGGGTCGAGCTGGAGGTGGAAGCCCAGCCGCAGCGACCGGATCTCGACCCGGTGGCCGTTGCGGGTCCTGACCTTGCTGATGCGTACGGCCGTGAACTCGTTGACCACGGTGAACTCCGTCTCGACCACGCTCTCCCCGTCGCCCGGAGGACCGCTCGCCCGGGGGGTCTGTGGGGGCCGCGGGGGCTGTGAGGTCTGCGGAGTCGGCAAGGGCTGCGGGGTCTGTGGGGGCTGTGGGGTCTGCGGGGGCTGTGGGGTCTGCGGGGGCTGTGAGGTCTGCGGGGGCTGTGAGGTCTGCGGGGGCTGTGAGGTCTGCGGGGGCATTCAGATCACCATCCGCAGATGCGGCAGCCGGACGACGCTCTCGTCCAGGACGGCGGTGCGGCTCACCAGCCCCCAGCCGTCCGGGCGGCGGCGCACCACGTCCCGCCGTCCCGCCGGGGCGAGTACGGCGGGGTGGGACTGATGGGTGACGCTGATCAGCACATTGCTGGTGACGAGGTACTCGCCGTCCCGCTCGCCGGGTTCCGCCACCACATTGCCGACGAACCGGCGTATGCGGTGGAGCGGGACCTCGCCCCAGGCGAAGTCGAGGTGCTCCGGTTCGAAGCGGCGGGCCCAGAGGGAGGCCAGCGACTCCCGTGACTCGTCCACCAGGTAGGCGCCGGGTACGTACGGTGCCAGGGAGGGATCGTCGCGGGTGACCGTGACCGGGACGCGGTAGGTGAACTCGTCCTCCAGCAGCGGCAGCCATTCGGGGTAGGCGTAGGCGTCCAGCAGACGGGCCTCGACATCGAAGAAGTGGCGCAGCGCGTTCGATGTCTCGGGGTCGGGCGTGCCGGTGTGCGGGAGGTGCGGGGTGGGTGTGTTCATCGGGCCGTGCTCCGTCCCGCCCGGCTGGGGGCTGCCGCTGTGGGGGCGTACGAGGTGTCGTTCATCAGCTCCGCCCAGCGGCGGTACAGCTCGCGCTGGTTGGTCTCGGAGTGGTCGATGTCGTAGACATCGCCGGGCCAATGCTTCTCGGTGTCCTTCGGTGCCGAGAGGCCGCCCTCGTAGACGAAGTCCCCGGTCCGGGACAGCGCGCCCCGGCTCATGTCCGCGACGCTCGTCCAGTTCTGGAGGTCGTCGGTGTCGAAGATGCCCGCCAGGCCGACCATGCGCAGATTGGCCCGCAGGGAGTGGGCGCGCTGCTGGTCGTCGTACCACTTCGGTACGAGGGCCCAGAGGAGCAGTTCGCAGTGCGTGCTGTCGAGGGGCCGCCAGACCCGGAACTGGACGTAGGAGACGGCGGGGGTGTCGTCGCCTGAGGTGAGGGCGGCGGCGTCGATGAGGGAGAGGTTGGGGAAGATGTTCCCGTGGAGCACGGACAGGCGTGACATCAGGTCGATCTGTCCGGGCTCCAGGCCCTCGGCCATCGACTGCCACTTCTCGGGCGGGTAGCCGAGGAAGACGGGTTCCGTGCCGGGCAGGTCGTAGTGCTGGACGCGGAAGGTGTGGCCGTTTCCGGCGACCACGCAGCGGCCCCGCATTCCGGCCATCGACACCCCTTCGAGCTGGGGGAAGGCATCGGTGTTGAGGTAGGTGCCCAGTTCGATCGGGCTCTGGTGGGTGGTCGCCAGGTGGTAGCCGTCGCCGGCGAAGTTCTCCGATCCGAGCTTCCAGTTGGTGCGGACGCGGGCGCGGGCGGGTGGTCCGGCCGCGACCAGGTCTCCGGCCTTGTCGAGGACCCCGCGCAGATACCAGGCGGCGGGGCCCAGTTCCTCGGCCAGGGGTGGGGCGTCCGGGTTCCAGCTCGCGAACACCAGGCCGTGGAAGCTGTCCACATGGGGGACGCGGACCAGGCCGAACGCGGACTTGTCGAAGGACGCGTCGAAGACCTGTTTGCGTTCCGGGACGCCCTTGAGGTCACCGGAGTTGGCGAACGTCCAGCCGTGGTAACTGCACCGGAAGTGGGACGAGTTGCCGAGGTCGGCCCGGCACAGCTGGGTGCCCCGGTGGGTGCATGAGTTGAGGAACGCCCGGATGGTCCCGCTCTCGTCGCGGGTCACGATGACATCCTCACCGCCCAGGTTCCTGGTGACGTAGTCGCCGGGGCGGGCGATCTCGCTCTCGTGCGCCACGAAGAGCCAACACCGCCGGAAGATCCGCTCCATCTCCAGCTGGAACTCGTCGTCGCCCCAGTACGACTGCCGGCTCACCCGGGTTTCGGTCTTTTCTGCCTTGATCATCCGCAGACTCCTGTCTCCGAGCAGGCAATATCCGGATCGACATCCGGATCGATGTCTGGATCGACATCCGGATCGATGTCCGGACCGGCGCCCGGATCGACATCCGGATCGGCGCCCGGACCGATGTCCGGATCGGCGTCCAGATCGGCGACCGGACGTCGATCCGAGGTGATATCCAGATAGTGGATATGCTGTCCACTGAGTGGGTGCGGTGAAGCTACAACCGGGAATGACGGGTGTCAATGCCCCCGGATGTGCACGGAAGGTCCGACTTCTCCCGCCCACCGACCCCGGTCCCGACGATCTGTTGACCGGCCCGCGTTCGATTGCTAGCCTCCGCCACTATCCACCCAGCGGTTACGTCATCCACTATCTGGATATCGAGACGTTCGGTCCGCTTCCGACGCGCCGAGGCCCGTTTCCTCTTGCCCCGCGTCCAGGTCCGTCCCGCTCCGTCGTGATCCGCGTCAGTCCCGTCGAACGGAGATCCGTCCATGAGCTACTCGCGCC
Organism: Streptomyces sp. NPDC004610; assembly: GCF_040609715.1. Taxonomy (NCBI): domain Bacteria; kingdom Bacillati; phylum Actinomycetota; class Actinomycetes; order Kitasatosporales; family Streptomycetaceae; genus Streptomyces; species Streptomyces sp. NPDC004610. The sequence goes on from NZ_JBEXLA010000008.1 coordinate 72,110, forward strand.
AGGAAGCCCGCGCATGGGCCTGGGAGAACATGAAGGGCATCTGCGGATGCCTGCTGCCGACGTTCACCAGTGATCTGAGCAAGGTCAACGAACGTGCCGTCCGCCATGACATCGAGCGGGAGAAGCAGCTCGGGATGTCCGCCGCGCTGATCGTCTCCGAGTGCGGCACCACCTTCGAGGAACTGCTCCGCGTCACCGAGATCGCGGTCGACGAGGCCGGGGACGGTCTCCAGACCGTCGTCCACGCCGCGCTGCCGACGCTGCAGGACAACATCCGTCTGGTCCAGGAGTCCGAGAAGCGCGGCGCGACCTATGTCCTGCTCTCCTACCCGCTCACCTTCTATCCCCGGACCGAACAGGAGATCTTCGACTACACCAAGGCCGTCGCCGACAGCACGAACCTCGGTGTCATCGTCTTCGCCATGCACCTGTGGAACTTCCGCCGGCTGCACCCGAGCCATTTCTCACCGCAGTTGATCGGCCGGATGATCGAGGAGATCCCCAATGTCGTCGCGGTGAAGAGCGAGGTCGGCGGACCCGGGGTCGGCGGCATCGCCGAGATCTTCCACAAGTACCGCGACCAGGTCATCGTCATGGACCCCATCGAGTCCAACTCCCCGGCCTGGCACTCGATGTACGGGATGCAGTGGATGGGGACCTCGAACTACGAGGCGTACGGCCCCTGGGTCGCGCGCTACTTCGACCTGATGCGCGAGGGCCGGTTCGACGACGCCATGGAGATCTACTGGCGGATCCACCCGGTGCGCGAGGCCGACTCCGCGGTGGTCGGACAGGCCGTGGCGGGCACCGCGATGGTCCACCGCTATCTGTGGAAGTACCAGGGCTGGCTGAACGGATTCAACGGCGGCCCCATGCGCGCGCCGCTGTCCCGCATCAACGACGGTCAGATGGCCCAGCTGCGGGCCGCGGCCGTGGCGGGCGGTCTCGATGTCACCGACTCCCCCGACCACGAGTTCTTCACCGGCCGCAACCCGGCGTGAGAGCCGCGGGCCGAACTGGCGGCTGCGGCTGCGGCTCCGCCTGGGCCTGGTCCTGCGCCTGGGCCTGGGCCTGGGCCTGAGAGCCCGCAGCCGACCGTGAGGGCCGCACGCCCTCGGCCCGAGAGCCCGCAGGCCGACCCGACGGCCGCACCTCCTCGGCCTGATGCCGCGACCCCGCCCGAAGAGCGAAGGAACACCTCCGATGACGCCGAACTCCACCTCTTCCACGTCCCTCCCGTCTTCCACGAACCCCACGTCCCCCTCCGCCCCCGCTGCCCCCACCACCCCGCTGTTCTCCGATCTCATCATCGGCGCGGCACCCCCCAGCCGCCCGCGCGGCACGATCGATGTCCGTGACCCCTCCTCCGGGAAGCTGCTCGCCACCGTGCCGGACGGTGATGCCGAGGACGGGCTCGCTGCCGTCGGGGCGGCGGCCGGGGCATTCGGCTCCTGGCGGGCGACCAGCCCCCGGCGCCGGGCCGAGATCCTGCGGCGCTGCTGGGAGCTGATGACCGAGCGCACCGACGACATCGCCCGGCTCATCTCGGCGGAGAACGGCAAGACCCTCGCCGACGCCCGGGGCGAGGTAACCTATGCCGCCGAGTTCTTCCGCTGGTACGCGGAGGAGGCCGTACGCGCGGCCGGTCACCTCGGGGTCTCGCCCGGCGGCAGCAACCACATCATGGTGACCTACGAGCCCATCGGCGTCGCCGTGCTGATCACGCCGTGGAACTTCCCCGCCGCCATGGCCACCCGGAAGATCGCGCCGGCGCTGGCCGCCGGATGCCCGGTCGTGCTCAAGCCCGCCGCCGAGACCCCGCTCACCGCCTATCTGATCGCCCGGCTGTGCGCGGAGGCCGGTGTCCCCGACGGAGTGATCAACGTCGTCACCACCAGCCGGTCCGGTGAGGTGGTGCGCGCGATGCTGCACGATCCGCGGGTGCGGGCGCTGTCGTTCACCGGCTCCACCGAGGTGGGGCGCGTCCTGCTGCGCGAGGCCGCCGACACGGTGCTCAAGTCGAGCATGGAACTGGGCGGGAACGCGCCCTTCATCGTGCTGGACGACGCCGACCCGGACGAGGTGATCGACGGTCTGATGGTCGCCAAGATGCGCAACGGCGGGCAGGCATGCACGGCCGCCAACCGCGTCTATGTCCATCGCTCCCTCATCGGGACGGTCTCCCGTCGGCTGGCGGACCGGTTCGCGGCGCTGGCCGTCGGTCCGGGCACCGACCCCGCGAGCGAGTGCGGGCCGCTGATCAACGACCGTGCCGTCGACAAGGTCGCCGCGCTGGTGGAGTCGGCGGTGGCGGCAGGGGCGCGGGTCCTCACGGGCGGGGAACGGCCACCGGGGGAAGGGGCGTTCTACGCGCCCACCGTCCTGGTCGACGTCCCGCCCGAGGCGGACATCGTCCGTGAGGAGATCTTCGGCCCCGTCGCCAGTCTCATCGCCTTCGACACCGACGACGAGGTCGTCCGCGCCGCCAATGACACCCACCTGGGGCTCGCGGCGTACGTCTACACCTCCGATCTGCGCCGGGGGCTGCGGATCGCCGGGCGGCTGGAGGCCGGGATGGTCGCCGTCAACCGGGGGCTGCTCTCCGATCCGGCGGCGCCGTTCGGCGGGGTCAAGGAGAGCGGGCTCGGCCGCGAGGGTGGATTCGAAGGAATGCTCGAATTCATGGAATCGAAGTACATCGCCACCGCGTGGTGAGTGTGGCCCCCACCGATCGCTCCCGCGCGTGAAGAGGGCCGAATCCTCGGCCGGAAAGTGAGAGTCATATGTCCATCTCCCCCACCGCTCACGTCTCCCCCACCGCCTCTGCCTCCCCCACTGCTCACGTCTCCCCCACCGCCCATGCCTCCCCCACCGCCCCTGCCTGGCCCTCCGGTCCGCATCCGATCACGAGTGTGCGGTCCGTCTCGATCGCCGTGGAGGATCTGCCGGTGGCCCGGCGCTTCTACCGGGATCTCTGGCAACTGGACCTGGTCGAGGAGGAACAGGGCCGGAGCTACTTCGGGTCCGGGTGTCCCAGCAACTACATCGTCAAGCTGCGCGGCAACGACGTCGCCGGGATCGAGCTGACCACGTTCGACGTCCGCGACCGGGCCGGAGTGGACCGGCTGTTCGAGCGCGTCGCCCGCAGCGGCGCCAAGGTCATCCGTGAGCCCGGCGCCCGGCCGGAGCTGGGCGGCGGCTACGCGTGCGCCTTCTTCGACTGCGACGGCCGGGCCCTGGAACTGGCCACCGAGGTCGAGCAGCGCGCCCACCGGCCGGTCGAGCGCGGTGAGTCGCGGCCGAAGTTCATCAGCCACGTGGTGTTCAACACCCCCGATGTGAACCGGACCGTCGCCTGGTACGGGGAGGTGCTGGGCTTCAGGATCTCCGACTGGCTCCAGGACTTCTTCTGCTTCATGCGCACCGGGAGCTGGCATCACATCATCGCCTTCGCGAGGTCGAGGCACACCAGCCTGAACCATGTGTCCTTCGAGCTGAACGGCATCGACGAGTTCATGCGCGGAACGGGCCGGATCATGCGCGCCGGTGTCCAGCCGCTGTGGGGTCCCGGCCGCCACGGCGCCGGGGACAACACGTACTCGTACTTCCAGGAGCCGTCCAGCGGCTTCGTCATGGAGTACACGACCGAACTGATCCAGATCGACGAGGAGCACGGCTGGACCCCCAAGGTCTGGGGCACCACACCCGAGGAGCAGGACCAGTGGGGAACGGCCAACGCCTTCGACGAACTGGTGCTCGCGAAGATGACACCGGCCAGCGACCCCGTCCTGTGGACACCACCGCGGATATGACGGAGGCGACGGACTCGACGGAGGCGACGGACGCGGTCGGGGCCCGGACGCTTCCGCACGCGGGCCGCTCAACGAGCGGCTCGGCGCGGCGCTGCCGTGCAGTTCGGCCGATGACCGGGTCCTGGCCCGGCGGTGACCCCGGCCGGGGGGCGGTGGGAGAGGCGCCGAGCACCGCTCGGCCTCTCCTCTCCCGAGCACTACTCGCCCCGCTCCACCTCCAGGACGCCGGGGCGCCACCTACTCGAAGGGATCTCCCGCCATGTCCAAAGACGTCTACACCGCCCGATGGCGCATGCTCGCTCTCCTGGTGGCCGGCTATGTGGGCCTGACCCTCAACTGGTTCAACATCGCCTCGGCCTTCACCCCGATCGGCGACGAACTCGGGGCGTCCTTCACCCAGTTGGCCTTCCTCATCGCCCTGTTCCTGATCGGATACGGCGTCGTCCACATTCCCGCCGGTCTGCTCGCGACCCGGCTCGGCCTCAAGCGCACCCTCGTGCTGGGCATCGTTCTGGAGAGCGTCGGCGGCATCCTCTCCGGCATCGCCGTCCAATACACCGACCTCGCCATCTACCGCGTCCTGGCCGGAATCGGCGGATCGATCTTCCTCTCGGTGTCGGTGAGCGCGGTCAGCGTCTGGTTCCGCCACCACGAGATCAACTTCGCGCTGGGCATCACCGGCGGCGCCGCCTTCAGCATCGGCACCGCCCTGGGCCTGTACGGGTGCGTCGCGCTCACCGACGCCCTGGGCTGGCGGACGATGCTGATCGTCTGCGGAGTCCTCAACCTCATCGTGGCGGCGGCCGTCGCCTTGTGGTTCACCACCCCGCCGGACGTGGCCGGACTCGCCGGCGCCGAGATCACCAGAGAGGGCCTCGCCAAGGCCCTGTGGGACCGGCAACTGTGGATCTACGGCGCGGCCATGGTCGGCGTGTACGGCGCCTACATCACCGCGTCGCAACTGATCGGTGAGTACGCCGTCGACGCCCTCGGATTCACCAGCGGCCAAGGAGGGCTGCTGGGCGCGGTGTTCGCCCTCGCGGGAATTCCGGGCAGCCTCCTCGGCGGCTACGCGGCGGACCGGCTGAGAAACCACCGGCTGATCATGGTGGTGCCGTTCCTCGCCATGAGTGCCGCGCTCTTCCTGGTGCCGGTCAGATCGGCTCCCCTCCTGTGGTTCCTCTCCGCGCTCATCGGCTTCGTCTTCCTCTTCAGTTTCCCCGCCTGGCTGTGCGTCCCCGCCGAGATCTCCCGCGTCGACCCCGAGCACATCGGCACCGCGATCGGGCTCATGCTGACCTTCGCCGCGATCGGCGGTTTCGCCCTCCCCGTCGCCTTCGGAAAGATCGTCCCCGCCGCGGGCTACGGTGCCGGGTGGGCCATGCTCGGCGCGCTCTCCGCCCTCACCGCCCTCATAGGGCTCTTCGGCAGACCGGGCCCGACGCCCGTCAGCGCCGCCGCCGCCGAATCGCTCGTTCCTGTTGGCTCCGCGCGCCAGTCGGGCCAGAAGTAGTCACCGCCGGCCAGGGCGGCCCTGCGTGCCCGCGATCGAGGACACGCTCACCGCCCCGCCCCCGGCGCCGGACCCCTCAGACCGTCGCGGACGACTCCACCACCCCGGCAGGCGTGGCCCCCAGTCGCCCGCCGCGGTGGAGGCCGTGGAGTGCCGCCGCGCAGGCCAGGCCGAGCGCGGCGAGCGTGATCCAGGGCAGGGCGGGCATTCCCGCCGAGCGGGCCGCGTCGAGCGCCGCGCCCGTGCCGAGGTTCCCGAGGGTGATACCGATGCCGCACACCGTGTTGTAGAGCCCGTAGTGCGTGGCGACGAGACGGTCACCGGAGAGCCGGACGATGGTGTCCATCTCGAACGGGTAGGCGATCATCGTGCCGATGGCCAGCAGCAGCGCGGCGAGCACCGGCGGCACCGCCGCGAGCAGCCACCGTCCGAGCCCGGAGGCGGGTACGGGGACGGCCGTCGCCGCCAGCAGGGGGACGAACGCCAGCCCCATCACCGCCAGCCCCCGCACCAGCGCCGGTCCGGGCTCGTACCGTGCCCCGCACCAGGCCGTCACCCGGGTCTGGCCGAGGATCGTGCTCAGCCCCGGGACGGCGAACAGCAGCGCCACCGCCGCCGTGCCGAACTCCCCGTCGCCGCCCAGGCGGCGCACCTCCAGCGGCAGCGCCAGATACACCTGGAAGGTCAGGACGTACGACCCGATCATGGCGGCGGCGAAGAGCAGGAACGGCCGGTTGGCGAGGATGCCCCGCCACTGGGCGAGCACCCCCTCACCGCCATCGCCACGGCCCCGCTCCTCGCCCCGCCGGGCGGGCAGCGCACGGAGCTGGACGACGCTCAGCAGCGCGAAGATCCCGGCCGCCACCAGACAGGTGACGCGGAAGTCCACACCGGTCAGCACCATGCCCACCAGGGGGCCCAGCAGGATTCCGGCCTGGTAGAAGACGTTGAACAGGGCGAACGCCTCCACCCTGCGCTCCCCCGCGTCCGCCGCCAGATGGGCCCGTACGGCGGGGTTGAACAGGGCTCCGGCCAGCCCGGTCGCGGCCGAGGCGGCCAGCAGCGCGGGCAGCGAGTCGACCAGCCCGAGCGTGGCGAAGCCGAGGGTGCGCAGCACGCACCCGGCGATGATCAGCGGCTTGTAGCCGAACCGGTCGGCCAGGGTCCCGCCGACCAGGAACATGCCCTGCTGGCTGAAGTTCCGTACACCGAGGACGAGTCCGACGACCCAGCCGGCCAGGCCGAGGGTGCCGGAGAGATGGGCGGCGAGGTAGGGCATCAGCAGGTAGAAGCCGAGGTTGATGGTGAACTGGTTCAGCAACAGCAGTTGGACGCCGCGCTCGTGGGAACGGACCTGGGCGAGCAGCCCCTTCACCGGCCCTCCTCCGGCAGCGCCCCGGCCTCGGCGTGGTCCTGCCCGGTGCCGCGCAGGGTGAGGGGATCGACCACTGCGGTGCACCGGGTCCAGCGGGTGACCTCCTTCTCGTCGAGGCGGCCGAGCAGTTCGGGTTCGGGAGCGGGCGGGCCGTCCAGCAGACCGTGGGCGGCGCAGTAGTCGTCGTCGTAGACCGTGCCGAGGTAGCGCTCGGGGCCGTCGGGGAAGACGGCGGCGATCCGGGTCCCGGCGGGGTGGGTGCGGGCCAGCCAGCCCGCCACGAGGGCGACCGCGCCCACGCTCCAGCCGCCGGTGGCGTAGTGGGAGGCGGCGAGGCGGCGGCAGGTCCAGACCGCTTCGGCCGGGGCGACCCAGTGCACCTCGGAGAAGTTCTCGTAGGCGACATTGCGGGGGTGGATGCTGGAGCCGAGGCCGCGCATGAGGCGGGGGCGGGCGGGCTGGCCGAAGATCGTGGAACCGGTGGTGTCCACGCCGACGACGGTCAGCTCCGGGTAGAGCTGCCGCAGCACCCGGGAGACACCGGCCGAGTGCCCGCCGGTGCCCACACTGCACACCAGCACGTCGACGTGGCCCAGCTCGGCGGCGAGTTCGAGGGCCAGTGGGGTGTAGGCGGCGACATTGTCGGGGTTGCCGTACTGGTCCGGGCACCAGGAGCCGGGGTGCCGCTCCAGCAGCCGCTGGACGCGGTCGCGGCGGGCCTGCTGCCAGCCGCCGGTGGGGTGGGGCTCGGAGACGACGTTGACCTGGGCGCCGTACGCGGTCAGCAGGCGGGTCATGGACCGCTCCAGCCCGGGGTCGGTGACCAGGGTCACCGGGTGGCCGTGGACCATCCCGGCCAGGGCCAGTCCCAGGCCCAGGGTTCCGCTGGTGGACTCGATGATCCGGCCGCCGGGCCGCAGATCGCCGCGGGCGCGGGCCCGTTGCACCATGTGCAGCGCCGGACGGTCCTTGATCCCTCCGGGGTTGAAGCCCTCCAGCTTCGCCCAGAAGCCGCGCCCTGCGGGGGCCAGCGGCTCCGAGACGCGCAGAAGGGGGGTGTTGCCCACGAGGCCGGAAAGAGTGGAGAAGGCGGAGAGGGCAGAGAGGGTGGATTGGTCGGCGGCGGTGCCGGTCGTCGTCGTCACGGGCCGCGTCGATGATGACTGCATGTCTGGGTGTGTTCGCTCTCGTTCGAGGATGCGCTGCGATGCGAGGGGGACGGGACCGGCGCGCGTTCAGCCGGCGCCCCTGCCTGACGGCATGGCTGCATGACGGGTCGTGGATCCGCGGTCAGGTCGGGCGGGGGTCGGCCGATGGGGAGCGCCGGGAGCGGCCGTGGACATGGGTGGGCCCAGGGCGGGGGCGACGAACGCGGCCGGGCCGTCAGGGATGCGGCGCGGCACGGGCGGGATCGGCCGGAACCGGTGGAGACCGGCGGCCGGTTGCTGCGGAAGCCGCGCTTCTTCCTAGATCCGACGCACCACGGAGGCAGCTCTCAACGCTGCGGGTGACGCCCCGGCGGCGGGTGCACGGTCGGCCGAGGGGGCTGCGACACCGTGCGAGGCGAGAACCGACCCCGCGAAGGAGGGGGCGGCCGAAGCGGAGTTCTGCTGGGGCTGGCCGGACGCGCAGTGGTCGCCGGGGTGGGACGGTTCGTGACCGCCGTGGCGGTCACCGGCGTCGGTGGCGTACCGCAGGGCCGGGTCGGCGACGGTGTCCCGGTGCTGCCCGCCCGGGGCCGCCGCGGGGACCGCCGCACTGGCGGGCAGGTGCCTCTCGGCGCCCTCCATGGACGCGCCGTGCGTCACCAGCACGCCGAACAGCAGCAGGGCCGGCGCCAGTACGCGCAGCAGCGGACCCGCACCGGAGCGGGTTCCGCCGACACACCAGGGCGACCGGGCCGTAACCATGCCGTGATCCTAACCGCCCCCCGACGATGATCGATCGCCGATCCGGGGGGCGTGTCGGACCGCCCCCTTCACCCCCTCCACTACCACCCGGCAATTTTCTACCCCCCGTAGTAGATTTATTTCTACAGCCCGTAGTAATTTGAGGGCGTGGACGCCGACCTTCGCGCCGCTGCGCTGCCGAGCACTGCCCCCACCCCCTCCGAGCCGGATCACCCCACCGCCGAACTGCGGGTCGCGGCCCTCCGTGACGGCCCCTCTCCGGGTGCCGGGGAACCCGGCGACGGGCCGGTCACCGTACGGTTCATGGACACCCGGCATCTGGCGTACGTCGTCGGCGAGCACCTGCGGCACTTCCCCGGCGGGTTCTTCGCCCGCCTCGGGCGCGGTTTCCTGACCGCGTACACCCGCACCCACCTCACCAGCCCGCACGCCACCGGGTTCGTCGCCGAGTTGGACGGCGAACCCGTCGGCTATCTGGTCGGCGTCATCGACCCGGCGCTGCACCGCCGTCATCTGCTGCGCGACCACGGGCTAGGGCTGGCCCTGCGCGGCCTGGCCGCACTCACCCTGCGCCCCACCGTCGCCGCCCGCTTCCTCCGCACCCGCCTGCCCCGCTACGTCCGCAAACTGCTGCCCGGCGTCGGGGCGCCTCCCCCGCCGGAGCCGAAGCCGGAGCCCGGCGCCGGGCGCTCACGTCCCGTCCGGGGCGCGGTCCTCTCCCATGTCGCCGTCTCCGAGCGGGCCCGCTCGCTCGGCATCGGGAGCGTGCTGATCGAGCGGTTCACCGACTTCGCCGTCCTGGCCGGCTGCGACCGGATCTCCCTGGTCACCGCGGCCGGTCCCGGCGGCGCCGGGCCCTACTACGAGCGGCGCGGCTGGCATCCCGACGGTGAGACCCGCACCCCGGACGGCGTCCGGTTCCTGCTGTACGCCAAGAACCTGCCGGCCCCCACCCTGCCCGCGCCGCGCCGCCCGACGCCCTGACATCAGGGGGAGCGGGCACCGGGCACCGCTCAGCCGGGGCCCTGGTACGGCTTCGACGGGTAGCCGGTGTCGAAGTGCATGTAGTCCGGCACGTCGATGTTCTGCCAGATCCAGCCCTCGTCGCGGAACGTCCGCCAGACCGGGCCGCCTTCGAGGATCTTGCCCGCCCCCTCGACACGCTCGCGGTACTCGGCGGTCGGCTGCCAGCACTTGCAGCGCAGGTCCTTCCAGGGGTTCTCGCGGGGGTTGATGTCGATGGCGCGGCCATTGGCGTGCGGGGACTCCAGGGCGGGGGCGTTGATCTGGTCCTCGCGGCGGCAGTTGAAGGCGGCGGTGTTGTCCGCCGCCAGGCTGGCGGCGCTGTCCCCGTCGTACTCCTCCAGCGGTCGCATCCGCCGGATCGGGAACCCGGCGTCGAACAGCGCGGTGAAGGCCCGGACCACGCTGTCGGCGGTGTCGGCGTTCACGACCAGCACCCCCCGCCGGACCTTCCCCTCGAAGTCGTAGTGGTTGATCTCCACACGGCGCAGTTGGTCCGGGGAGGCGATCGGGCAGCCCGCGCGGATCATTCCGGCGTCCCGCATCCGCTGCCACTGCTCGTCGGGGACGGCCTGTACGGCGGCATCGGCCGAGGGCCGGGACGGGGAGGGGGGCGGGGAGACGCTGATGGTCTCGTCGTTCGGGGTGGAAGGAGTGTCCGGCGCGGTCGTGCAGGCCGTGGCGAACAGAAGCGCCGCCGTCACGAACGGCGGCCCTGTGCGGGCGAAACGGGTCACTGCGCTGTTCCTCGGGATACGGGGGCGGTCGTCGCGCGAATGAAACTACTACACTCGATAGAATTTCTATAGCCGGTAGGAATTCCACTGGAGGCCGTGTTCGACGGCGGGTAGAGTTTCCCGGCGGGCGTGGGGCGGCCTCAGCGCCCGGCGGTGGCACCGAGAAGGGCGGTACGAGGGCGATGCGGCCATTCGGCGAGCTGGAAGCCGATGTCATGCGGGTGCTGTGGGCGGCGGCGGACGACGGACCGGTCACCATCCACACCATCACCGACGCCCTCAACGCCGAGGGCCGGAATCTGGCCTACACCACCGTCATGACGGTGACCGAACGGCTGCGCACCAAGGGCTGGCTGACCCGGGAGAAGGTGAGCCGCTCGTTCCGCTACAGCGCGCTGCGCACCGCCGACGACTACTCCGCCCAGCTCATGACCCAGGCCCTGGACTCGTCCGCCGACCGCACCGGGGCGCTGCTGCGGTTCGCCGGACGGCTCGACGCCGCCGAGGCCGCCGCGCTGCGCCGGGCCCTGGACGCGCTGCCGGGGGACGACGCGGCGGAGCGTCCCGCGGCGGGCAGCTGAGGGGCACGCCGTGCTGGTCATCGCCGCCCTGCTCGGTCACACCCTGCTGCTCGGCGGCCCCGCCGCCCGGCTCCTCGCCCGCGCCCGCTGGACGACCCGCTTCCCGCAGGCGGCGCTGCGCGTCTGGCACGCCTGCGCGGCCGGGCTGCTGGTCTCGCTGACCGCGGCCCTCGCCCTGACCGCGCACGATCTGTGGGAGCACATCATGGTGTGGGTCTTCCACGCCGATATGCACCGGGTCCACGCCGCCTACGGGGGAGCCTGGCAGGCCGCCGGAATCGCCGAGGCCGCCCTGCTCGCCCTGGCGCTCGGCGCGGGCATCCTGTCCGGGCTCACCGTGCGCCGCACCCTGCGGCTGCGGGACGCCCGCGACCGGCACCGGCTGACCGCCGACGCCCGGTCGGGCGACGATCCGCGCGCCGTGCCCACCTCGGCCGGTGAGCCACCGGTCCGGGTGCTGCGCCACCACTCCCCCGCCGTCTTCTGCATCCCCGGCTCGCGCCGGGCGGCGCGGATCGTCGTCACCAGCGCCGCCCTCGACCTGCTCACGGACGACGAACTCGCCGCCACCCTCGCACACGAGCGGGCCCATCTGCGGCTGCGCCACCACCGCTCGATCCTGGCCGCCGATGTCCTCACGGCCGCGTTCCACCGCACCGGCCTGCTGCGCGGGTACGCCGGTCAGGTCCGCCGGCTCGCCGAGATGGCCGCCGACGACCAGGCGGCCCACCACCACGGCCGCCGTACCGTCGCCAAGGCCCTGCTGGAGCTGTCCACGGCGGCGCCCGGTGCCTGTTCCGGTGTTGCCGGGCTGTCCGCGATGACGGGGCCCGACCCGGCCGCCCGCATCCGCCGGCTGATCGGGGCGGCGCCCCGCCGGGCGAGCCGTCCGGTGGCGGCGCTGATGCTGGCCGGGGCGCTCACCGCGACCGCGCTGCCGCTGGCGCTGGCCATGGCCCCCGCCGCACTGCTCGCGGACACCGCGCACCCCGTCTCGGGCGGCCACTGACGCCCACCGCCACCGGAGCCGACGACGAAGGCGGATTTCACTTCCGCAACCGAGTTGCCGAAGTGAAATCCGCCTTGCCTCCGCGGCCGGCCCGGCGTCAGCCCAGTCCCCGCACCGCCCGGACCAGCGCCGCGTTGTCCGGGGCGATCGTGCCGTCGGGGAGTTCGGTGCCGTCCTCGAAGCCGATGCGGGTCTGGTGGCCGTCCTCGGCGGCGGCGCGGACCAGCGGCCAGACGGTGGCGCCCTCGCCGTGGTAGAGGATCGGGCAGGTGACGCCCGCCGCCAGTATCCGCGCGGCCATCGCACGGGCCGCCGCGACGGCCTCCACCGGGTCCTCGTCGACCGGTTCGATCAGGATGCGGACGTTGTCGTGCAGGGTGGGCGAGGCCAGCAGGGCGGGGACGTCGTCCATGGTCCACACGGCGCTCTCCAGCACCATCCCGCGCTCCAGGACCAGTTCGGCGGTCTCGGTGGCGCCCTCCTCGCAGAAGGCGACGGACGCGAAGTCGGGCAGCACCTCCCACGCCTTGACCAGGGCGTAGCGCTCCTCGGGGCCGGAGCAGGTCCACAGGCCGGTGGTGGTGCCGACCACGGCGCCGGGGGCGGTGGCCCGGATCGCGGCCAGCACCTCGGCGAGCGCGTCGGGGCGGATGGTCTGCCCGCCGTCCTCGGTGCGGACATGGAAGTGGACGACGTCCGCTCCGGCGGCGAGCACCGCCGCGGTGTCGGCGGCGATCTGCTCCGCGGTGACCGGGACGGTGGGGTGCTCGGTCCGGGAGCGCCCGCCGTTGACGGCGGCTTTCAGAAACACGGTGGTCCTTACGGGGTAGAGGGATGGGTGGATCAGCTGAGGGCGCCCAGGCCGCGGAGGGTCTCCGTGGCGCCGGTGAGCGAGCCGAGCGGCTTGCCCTCGTTGACCTCGGCGATCAGCGCGGGTTCCTCGGCATCGTCCTCAAGTGCCTCGTCCAGTACGGCGGCCAGCCGGCCGGCGGGGGCGATGATGAGGCCGTTGGCGTCGCCGAGCACCAGGTCACCGGCGTGCACGGGGACGCCGCCGCAGGTGATCGGCGTGCCCATCGAGCCGTCGGCGATGCCGTGCAGCTTGGTGGTGAGCGGGGTCCGGCCGTACGCGTAGACGGGCAGCCCCACCTCGCGCAGGGCGTCGATGTCGGTGCACAGGCCGTCGACCACGGCTCCGGCGGCGCCGCGCGCGGCGAGGGCGTTGGCGACCACCTCGCCGAGCGGGGCGTGGCGCCGGTCGCCGCCGGTGTCGATGACGACCACGTCACCGGGGCCGATGAGTCCGGCGGCGTGGTGCAGGACGGTGGAGTCGGTCGCGGTGATCCGGACCGTGACGGCCCGGCCGACGAGTTTGCCGGTGCCGGCCTGCCGCTGGAGGGCGGGGTCGCAGAAGCCCTCCTCCAGATAGTGGCCGAGGGTGGGGAAGTCGACCGTGTGCAGTCGTGCGACGAGGGCGGGGTCTGCGGGAGCGGGCAGGTCGCGGATGTCCAGGGGCATGGGGCGGGTCACCTCGGTCCGATGATGATGCGGCGGTTGCGGAGCACGGGCAGGACCGTGCGGGCCCGGTCGATGCGGTCCTTGTCGGCGTCGGTGACGAGCAGCGAGCGCTCCTCCTCGCCGAGCGCGGCGCGCACCACGCCGAGCGGGTCGACGGCCATCGACATACCGATGCAGTCGGGGGTGGTGAGCGAGGACGCGACGACCCAGCAGGTGTTCTCGATGGCGCGGGTGCGCAGCAGGGTCTGCCAGTGGTCCTCCTTGAGGGGGCCCTTGACCCAGGCCGCCGACACCGCGAGCAGATCCGCGCCCATCTCGACCAGGGAGCGGGTGAACTCGGGGAAGCGGATGTCGTAGCAGTTGACGAGGCCGACATTGAAGTCGCCGATGCGGACCACGACCGGGCCGGTGTCGCCGCGCTGGATGCGGCGGGACTCCTTGTAGGAGAAGGCGTCGTAGAGATGCATCTTGCGGTAGAGGCCGAGCACTTCGCCGTCGGTGTCGACGGCGGCCATGGTGTTGTAGGGCAGGGCGGTGCCGCTGTCCTCGTAGCCGGCGGCGATGACGGCGACGCCATGGGTGCGGGCGATGCGGGCGAGGCCCTCCAGGAAGGGGTCCCAGTGGGCGATGGCGAGGTCCCTGAGCTGGATGTCGGTCTCGTCGCTGAAGTCGGACGGGAGCATCGACTCCTCGGGGAAGACGACCAGTTCGGCGCCGGCGGCGACGGCCTCGGCGGTCATCTCCTCGATGACGGCGAGGTTGGCCGCCGCGTCGGCGGTCGGGGCGAATTGGGCTGCGGCGACCTTCACGGCCGTATCTCCTTGATGGGGGGTGCGGGGCGGGAGCGAGGGGGTGCGATGGGCTGCGCGGGGGTCATTCGGCGAGCAGCCGGGAGCGTTCCGGGGCCCATCCCGCGCGGACCGGGGCGCCCGTGGTGAGTCCGCTGCGGTCGGCGCCGCGGGACTCGGCGATCAGTTCCGTGCCGTCGGCGAGGGTGAGGTGGTAGCGGGTGGCGTTGCCCAGGTAGACGATCTGCTGGAGGGTGCCGTCGAGGACGGTCCCGCAGTCCGGCAGTTCGGTGCCGGGGGCGGCCAGGCGGACGTTCTCGGGGCGGACCGCGAGATGGGCGGCGGCGCGGTCGGCGAGCCCGTGCCCGTCGGGGGCCGCGAACCGGCCGAGGCCGGGGACGTCGAGGAAGCCGCCGTCCAGGGTGCCGGTGAGGAAGTTCGACGTACCGATGAAGTCGGCGACGAACCGGGTGGCGGGGCGTTCGTAGATGGCCTCGGGGGTGTCGACCTGGAGGACCCGGCCGCCGTCCATGACCGCGATGCGGTCGGACATGGTGAGGGCTTCCTCCTGGTCGTGGGTGACGGTCACGAAGGTCACCCCGACCTCGCGCTGGATCTTCTTCAGCTCCAGTTGCATCTCGGCACGGAGCTTCTGGTCGAGGGCGCCGAGCGGTTCGTCGAGCAGCAGCAGGGAGGGGCGGCCGATCAGGGCGCGGGCGATGGCGACGCGCTGGCGCTGGCCGCCGGAGAGCTGGGCGATGGAGCGGTCGCCGTAGCCCTGAAGCCGGACCAGGGCCAGGGCCTCGCGGACGGCCTCGGCGATCTGCGGCTTGGGGCGGGACCTGCGGACCTTCAGTTCGAAGGCCACGTTGTCGGCGACCGACAGATGCGGGAAGAGGGCGTAGCTCTGGAAGAGCATATTGAGGTCGCGCTTGTGCGGGGGGACGGAGTTGGCGGGGGCGCCGCCGAGGGCGACCGTGCCCTCGGTCGGGGTCTCGAAGCCGGTGATCATCCGCATGAGGGTGGTCTTGCCGCAGCCGGACGGGCCGAGGATGGAGAAGAACTCGTTGCGCCGGATGTCGAGGGTGACATCCGTGACGGCGACGGTGGTGCCGAAGCTCTTGCCGACGCCGGTGAGGCGGACGGCGGGGGCGTCGGGGTCGGGGTGGGCCGGGTTCACCGGCCGGTGCGCGGTGGTGGTGATGCTCATGGTCAGGACGCCTTCACCTTGGTCCAGCCCTGCTGGAAGTGGGTCATCGCCTTGCCCGGGTCGAGCAGGAAGTCCGCCTTGGCGATGGCCTCGTCGGAGGCGTAGACGGCCGGGTTCTCCAGGGCCTTCTTGTCCTTGACGAAGTCGCGGGCCTTGGCGTTGGTGCTGGCGCTGCCGCCGTCGTCGGTGGCCATGGCGGCGATCTCGGGCTGGAGGAGGTAGTTGATGAACTGGTAGGCGGAGTCGGTGTTCTTGGCGCCCTTGGGGATGGACAGGCCGTCGGTCCAGATGGAGCCGCCCTCCTCGGGGAGGACGTAGTGGACGTTCGGGTTGGCGGCGACCACCTTGGCCATGGCGGTGCCGCTCCACGCCTGGGCGGCGCACGCCTGGCCGGTCGACAGCAGCTGGGGGTAGTTGGTGGAGTTGTAGCCGGCGAGGATCTTCTTCTGGTCGGTGAGGGCGTCGGTGGCGGCCTTGATCTCGCCCTCGTCGGTGCTGGTGGCGCGGGCGCCGGTCACCTGGAGCCCGGCGATGTACGCGGCGAGCATGTTGTCCAGCATGTAGACCTTGCCCTTGTACTGGGCGTCGAAGAGGGTCTTCCAGCTGGTCGCCGACGGGATGCACTTGTCGTTGTAGGCGAAGCCGGTGGTGCCCCAGATCCAGGGGATGGAGTACTTGTTGCCGGGGTCGTAGGACGGGTCGCGGAACTTGTCGGCGAGGTTGTCCAGGCCCTTGATGCGGGAGTGGTCGAGGGGCTCGATGAGCTGCTGTCCGATGAGCTGCTGCACGCTGTACTGGCTGGGCTCGATCAGGTCGTAGCCGGCCGAGCCGGAGCTGAGCTTGGCGGTCATCGTCTCGTTGCTGTCGAAGGTGTCGAGGGTGACCTTGATGCCGGTCTCCTGCTCGAACTTCTTCACCACGGTGTCCGGGATCTCCCCGGCCCAGGCGTAGATGTTGAGTTCCTTGCCGCCGCCGGAGGACGCGGAGCCGGAGTCCGAGCCGCCGCAGCCGGTGGCGAGGACCGCGGTGACGGTGGTGACGGCGATGGCGAGGGAGGCTCTGGAGACACTGCGTGCGCGCATGGGGGTGGTGCCTTTCATGAAAGGAGGTGCCGGAGAGGGGAGGTGGTGGATCAGGTGCGGTCGGCACCGAGCAGGACCCGGCGCATCTGCCGCAGGCCCACGCCGACGATGATCAGCAGGGTGAAGAGCACGAGCAGCGTGCCCAGCGCGTTGATCTCGGGGGTCAGTCCGCCCTTGAGCATCGAGTAGACGCGCAGCGGAAGGGTGGTGCTGCCGACCCCGTTGGTGAAGGTCGACATCACGATGTTGCCGAACGAGATGGTGAAGCTGAGCAGCCAGGCGGCCAGCAGGGGCTGGCGCAGCAGCGGCAGGGTGATCCGGCGGAACGACTGCCACGGGTTGCAGCCGAGGTCGGTGGCGGCCTCTCCGAGGGAGGGGTCGAGGGCGGCGTACGCGCCGAGCACGATGAGGCTGGCGTAGGGCAGGGTCACCACGACATGGCCGAGGACGAGTGTGGTCAGGCCCAGGTCGGCGTGCAGGGCGCCGAACACGGACAGCAGGGCCACGCCGAGCACGATCTCGGGGATGATCAGCGGCAGGAACAGCCCGCCGGAGAAGACCGCCTTGCCCTTGCCGCGCAGCCGGGCCATGCCCATGGCGGCGAGCAGTCCGCACAGGGTGGCGAGGGTGGCCGAGATCAGCGCGGTCTCGGCGCTGATGCGCAGCGCGGCGAGGAGTTCGGTGTTCTCGGCGAGGGTGCCGTACCAGCGGGTGGAGAATCCGCCCCACTTGTAGGTGACCTCGGAGTCGTTGAAGGAGAGCACGACCACGACGACGATCGGGATGTAGAGGAAGGCGATGACACCGCGGGCCAGCCAGGCGGTGACGGTGTCGAGGGCGTGCTTCATGCCGACTTCCTCCTCAGCCGCCGGGCGGCCAGTCCGAACACCGCCATCGACGCCACCATGAGCAGCAGCAGGACGACCGAGGCGGCGGCGCCCATGGGCTGGTTACGGAACTCGGTGTAGAGGGTGACGATGAGATTGCCGACCAGTTGGTCGCGTCCGCCGCCGAGCAGGACGGGGATGACGAAGACCCCGAGGGTCGGGATGAAGGTGAGCAGGGCCGCGGCGAGCATGCCGGGCCGGGCGATGGGCAGCAGGACCCGGGTGTGGACCCGCCACCAGCCGCAGCCGAGGTCGCGGGCGGCCTCGCCGAGGGAGCCGTCGACGCCGCGCAGGGAGGCGTAGATCGGGAAGATCGCGGTGGGCAGGAAGGCGTAGACCAAGCCGATGAAGGAGGCGCCCTGGCTGGGGATCCACTGAGTGTCGCCGCTGGTGAGGCCCATGGCGTCGGTGAGGCTGTTGACCGGTCCGCCGGGGCTGAGGAGGTTGATCCAGGCGAACGTCCGGACCAGGAAGTCGGTCCAGAACGGCACGATGATCAGCAGGAGCAGCAGCATCTGCCGCTGCGGGGAGCGCCCGGCGAGGTAGTACGAGACGACATAGCCGAGCACCAGACAGACCGCGGTGTTCAGGGCGGCCATGCCGAGGCTGTAGCCGAAGACCTTGAGATAGACGGGGTCCATCAGGTCCTGGTAGTTGGACAGGGTCCAGCCGCCCTGGATGCCGCCGTAGGCGTCGGAGGAGGCGAAGCTGTTGCGCACCACCAGCAGCAGGGGCACCAGGACCAGTCCGAGGACGGTGATCCCGGCGGGCGCGAGGAGCAGCGTGGTCACCGCGGCGCGGCGAGCGCGCGGCGATGTGGCGGCGGGGGCCGGTCCGCCGGACGGGGACTTCGCACCGGACCGGTCCGCGCCCGCCCGCTCGGTGCCGGCCGAGGTCACCGTCACCGCCGGACCCGCCGGGGAGTCGGGGCGCGGGGAGGGGTCTTGTGCATGTGCGGAACTCCTTGTCCGGTGCGGTACGAGGCGGAAGCGGGCGGTACCGCACGGCCGAAGCGGCGGTACGGGCCCGGTGGCGCATGCCTCGCCGTGGGGGGCGGAGGTGGCGAATGGGAAAAGAGTGCGGGAACGGACGAAGAGCCGGAAGACGGGTCGGCAACGAATCCCGTGGAAAACGGTCCCGGTTTCCACGCGTATCGCAGAGGGCCGGGGATGTGACCGGCGACCTTGACACCCGAAGGGCGGCCCGCATATAGGTGCACATAGCAAGCACCGCCCGCCCGGCCGACAGCGCTGTCGGCCCGCCACCCGTCTGGAGACCCCGGTGATCGATGACCTCGACCGGCAGATCATCGACCAGCTCCGGGTGGACGGACGCCGCTCCTTCGCCGAGATCGGCCGCACGGTGGGCCTCTCGGAAGCCTCGGTCCGGGCCCGCTACCAGCGCCTCCAGCGCAAGGGCGTGGTCCAGGTGGTGGGGATGACGGACGCGGTGCGGATGGGTGAGATGGAGGTCCATCTCGCGGTCCGGGTGCACCACATCCCGGTGGCGCTGGTGGCCCGGGAGATGTCCCGGATGCCGGAGATCCGGTACGTGGCCTCCTGTGTGGGCCCCTACGACCTGATCGCGGATGTCCGCTGCCGGGACCTGGAGCACCTCGCCGAGCTGCTCACCGAGCGGGTACGCCGGGTGAACGGCGTCGCGCACGCGGAGGCGCTGACGGTGCTGGAGGTCATGAAGGACTCGTATCTGTGGGAGGGGTTCCGGGAGGTACCGGCCCGCCCCGACAAGCGCATCCTCCCGAACTGACCTGACCCGGCGTGGCATGGCGGGGCGGGGCTACTCCTCGGCGACGCCCTGCCCCACGGCGCTGGCCAGCCCCTGCCAGGAGTAGTCCTTGAACAGCTCCAGGAGCAGCAGCACCTGCACCCGGGAGACACCGGGCAGCATCCGGATGTCGTCGAGGAGCTGGACGAGCTGGGCCTGGTCGCGGCAGGTGCCCTCCAGGAAGATGTCCTGACTCCCGGCGCAGAGCGCCACATGGTTGATCATCGGCATGCCGGACAGGGTCTTGGCGACCGCGCGCGGGGTGAGGTCGCGGACCCGGATCATCAGCCGCACCGACTGATGCCCGAGCCGCAGCGGGTCGCACAGCGCGACGATCCGCAGCACCCCGCTCTCCTGGAGCCGGGCCACCCGCTGCCGTACGGTCCCCTCGGACACCCCCAGCTCACGGGCGAGCGTGGTGTAGGGCGTCCGCCCGTCGCGGGTGAGGGTACGCATGATCCGGCGGTCGGTGTCGTCGAGCACGCCCCCACCCTGTCACCCAGAACCAGCCAAATTGGCCGATTGTGTCACCTGTCACACAACACCCGGTACGCCACATTCCGCCCGCCGCCGATCCCCGGCCCCCGACACCACCCCACGGTCGGTCCGTAAGCCGCCGTCCAGCGCCCGTCCGCACATCCGCAACCCGGAGTTGACGCGCCACGGCGACCCTCTGCGAGTGTGACCGCCGCACCGAATCCGCCGGACGACCCTCCCCGGCCCCCGCGCCCCGCCCCACCGCGCCGGGTGCTCCGGCGGCTCCCGGTGCGCCGGATCCTGATGCTGCTGCCCCTGCCCCTGGTGGCGGCGGTGGCCGTGCAGCACCGCGCTGTCCTGGTCGCCGGGTTCGGGCATCTGGCGTCGGCGCAGTGGCCCTGGCTGCTGGCGGCGGCCGGGGCGACCTGTCTGACCTGGGTCGCGGCGGCGGTGACCCGGCAGGGCGCGGTGGTGGACCGGCTGCCGGCGCTCCGGCTGCTGGTGACCCAGTTCGCGGCCGGTTCGGCGAACCAGCTGCTGCCCACCGGGCTCGGCGCCGGGGCGGTCAATCTGCGGTTCATGACGGTGTGCGGGCTGCCGTCGGCCCGATCCTCGGCGGCGGTGGCGCTGTATCTGCTGGCCGAGTCGGTGGCCCGGGTGGGGCTGCTGGCGGCGCTGCTCATCGCGTTCCCGCACGCCCTGCGCGTCGACGCGCTGCTCCCGGACGGCACCGCGCTCCCCCTGCTGGCGGCGCTGGGCGGCGCGGCGGTCCTGGCCCTGACGGTCCTCGCCCTGGTCCGGCGGCTGCGCGCCCCGGTCCTCACCTTTGTGCGCACCGCCCTCGGCGAGGCCCGCACCGTGCACACCAGGCCCGCGCGGGCGCTGGCGCTGTGGGGCGGGTCGCTGGCCTTCCCCGCGCTCCAGGCGGCCGGTCTGGCAGCGGTCGGGACGGCACTGGGGCTGCCGGTGCCGCCCTGGCACATGGCGCTCGCCTATCTGGCGGCGACGGTCGCCGTGGCCCTGATCCCGACCCCCGGCGGTCTCGGCTCGGTCGAGGCGGCGCTGATCGTCGCCCTGGTGGCAGCGGGCGGCCCGGCCGCGGTCGCCACGGCGGTGGTACTGGCGTACCGGACCATCACGGTGTGGGTACCGCTGCTGCCGGGGGCGCTGGCGTTGGGGGCGTTGGTGCGGTTGAAGGTGATCTGAGGGGGCCCTGCGGGGCGGGGGGCGCGAGGGTGCGGGGGGCGCGGGGGCGCGGGGGTGGGCGGAAGCGGCCTGACGGGGATCGCCCCTACCGGGGGCGGGGGCGCAGGGCGTGCCGGGGTGGCCGGAAGCGGCCTGGCGGGGGCACGGACGCGGGGCATGCCGGGACGGCCGGAAGCAACCTGAGCGGGATCACCCCTACCGGGAACGCGGACACGGAGCATGCCAGGACGGC
>NZ_JBEXLA010000008.1:93348-259097 GCF_040609715.1 Streptomyces sp. NPDC004610
ACGGCCGGAAGCAACCTGAGCGGGATCACCCCTACCGGGAACGCGGACACGGAGCATGCCAGGACGGCCGGAAGCGACCTCAGGGGGATCACCCCTACCGGGAACGCGGACACGGAGCATGCCAGGACGGCCGGAAGCGACCTCAGGGGGATCACCCCTACGGGGGCACAGACACGGGGCATGCCGCGACGGCCCACAACGACCTGAGGGGATCGCCCCACCGGGAACGCGGACGCGGCGCGGCCCCGGGCAGCCGACAACGACCTCAGCGATACGGGCCCCAACCGGGAACGCGAACGCGCGCCACACCGACGCAGCCGAAACGACCCGACGGCCGATGACGTCATACGCCCGGCGTAGCGCACCCCCCGCCGCTCCCCAGCGGGCTGACCAGGCCCGTTTCCCCGCACGCGGCGCCGACCGCGAACACCGCTGCGGGCGCCGAACGGCGGACCTCCCGACGATGAGGAGAACCCCGCCCGCCAGGGCCCCGCCGGAGGCTGGGCGCCGGGGGTGCACGTCACGCGGAACCCCCACCCGCCAAGAACCCCATCCGGAGCCCCGGGCACGGAAGGTGAACCCCCGACACAAACCCCACCCCCAAGAACCCAAGCCCAAGCCCAAGCCCAAGCCCCAGCCCCAGCCCCAGCCCCAGCCCCAGCCCCAGCCCCAGCCCCAACGCCAACGCCAGCGCGCGCCTCGGCGCCGAAGCCGCCCCCTCCGCCAAACCCAAGGAGCCCCCCCGTGCGTGTCTTCCTCACCGGCGCGACCGGATTCATCGGCAGTGCCGTCACGCGCCTGCTCCTGGACGCCGGTCACACGGTCGTCGGACTCGCCCGCTCGGAACAATCGGCCACCGCGCTGGCAGCGATCGGCGCGGAAGCCCACCCCGGCGACCTGGGCGATCTCGACGCCCTGCGCGCCGGGGCGGGCGCGGCGGACGGGGTGATCCACACCGCCTTCATCCATGACTTCGCCGACTACGCCGCCGCCTCCCTCACCGATCTGCGGGCCATCGGCGCGATGGGCGAGGCGCTCGCCGGGTCGGGCCGCCCGTTCGTGGTGACCTCGGGCACGGCCGGGCTCACCCAGGGCACCCTCGCCACCGAGGACACCCCCGCCGACCCCGCCGTACCGGGTGCGCTGCGGGCGCCCTCCGAGCAGGCGGCCCTGGCGCTGGCCGAACGCGGAGTGCGGGCCAGCGTCGTACGGCTGCCGCCGTCGGTGCACGGGCCGGGGGACAAGGGGTTCGTGCCGGCGCTGATCCGGATCGCGCGGGAGAAGGGGGCCGCCGCGTATGTGGGGGACGGCGGCAACCGGTGGCCGTCCGTGCACCGGCTGGACGCGGCCCGGCTGTTCCGGCTGGCGCTGGAGCGGGCACCGGCCGGTGCGCGGCTGCACGGTGTCGCCGACGAGGGCGTGCCGTTCCGGGACATCGCCGGGGCGATCGGGCGGGGCCTGGCGGTACCGGTGGAGTCCCTCGCCGCCGACGCCGCCCTCGACCACTTCGGATGGCTCGGCACCTTCGCCATGTCCGATGTCCCGGCGTCCAGCGCCCTCACCCGCGAACTGCTGGACTGGCACCCGGATCAGCCGGGCCTCCTGGCCGACCTGGAAGAGGGCTTCTACTTCCGCGCCTGAGGCGGGCCGCGCCACCACCGCCCTCGTACGAACTGGTGTGCCCCGTACGGCAGTATGAGCCCGCACCCGGTCCGCGTCGCGGCGGCCGGGACGCATGCGCTTCGCACATTCCGGAACCGAGCAGGTGACCCAGTGACGACACTCCCCATCCGCCCGCCCGCGCCCCCGCGCGCCGCCCCGCGTCCGACCGGAGGTGGCCGATGGACCGCGCGCTGACCCTGGACGATCTGATCCTGGCCGGGATCGCCCTGGCGGCGGGTGTGCTGGCGGCGTTCCTGCTGCGGGTGCTGCTGCGCTGGCTGGGCAAGCAGGCCGGCCGGACCCGCTGGAACGGCGACGACGTACTGGTCGCCGCGCTGCGGATCATGGTGCCGTGGGCGGCGGTGGTCGGGGGCGCGGCGGCCGGGGCGGCGGTGCTCCCGCTGACCCCGACCGTGCAGCACCACACCAATCAGACGCTGACCGTGCTGCTGATCTTCGTGGTGACGGCGGCGGCGGCGCGGCTGATCGCCGGGACGGTGCAGTCGGTGACGCTGTCCCGGTCCGGGGTGGCCGGGTCCGCCACCATCTTCGTCAACATCACCCGGGTGCTGGTGCTGGCCATCGGTTTCCTGGTGGTGCTCCAGACGCTGGGCGTCTCGATCGCGCCGATGATCACGGCCCTCGGGGTCGGCGGTCTGGCGGTGGCGCTGGCCCTCCAGGACACCCTGGCCAACCTCTTCGCGGGCATCCACATCCTCGCCTCCAACACCGTGCAGCGCGGCGACTACATCCGGCTGAGCAGCGGCGAGGAGGGCTATGTCGAGGACATCAACTGGCGTCAGACGACCGTGCGCAACCTCTCCAACAACCTGGTCGTGATCCCCAACGGCCAGCTCGCCAAGACCAATATGACCAACTTCATGCGCCCCGAGCAGGAGTTGACGATCCTGGTCCAGGTCGGGGTGGCGTACGACAGTGATCTGGAGCAGGTGGAGCGGGTGACCAATGAGGTCATCGGGCAGGTGATGAAGGACGTCGAGGGCGCGCTGCCGGAGCACGATCCGATCGTGCGGTTCCACACCTTCGGGGACTCGCGGATCGGGTTCACGGTGATCCTGGGCGTGGGTGAGTTCAGCGACCAGTACCGGATCAAGCACGAGTTCATCAAGCGGCTGCACAGGCGGTACCGCGAGGAGGGCATCCGGATCCCGGCGCCGACCCGGACGGTGGCGCTCCAGCAGGGTGCCGTGGTGATCCCGCAGCAGCGGGGCGCGGAGGCCGGGAACGAAGCGGGCGACCTCCCCTCTGCCCGCTTCGACTGACCGAGCGCCGCCCGGGTTCACAGGTGGCGGAGCCGCCGCGAGGCCCACTCCGCCACCACGCGGCGACCGGGACTGCCGGTGTCCCCGACCGCCGATCTCCAGGACCATCGGCGGCGTCCCCGACCATCGACGCCCAGGACCATCGGTGCCGAGCACCGAGCACCGACCCACATCGGCATCCAGAACCCTCCCCGCCGGGATCCGGATCCGACACACACCCGGCGCGCGGCGCGATTCCGCACGCCCCCGGCGCATTCCGTCCGCACCGCTGTCGAGCCACCCCGGGGCACGAGATATCTTGATGTCGAGCAATGTTGCAGACGTGGAGCGGAGCACCCGGTGACTGACTCGACCATCATCTATACGCACACTGACGAGGCCCCGGCCCTGGCGACGTATTCCTTCCTGCCGGTGGTCAAGACGTACGCCGCGCAGGCCGGTGTCGCCGTCGAGACGCGGGACATCTCGCTGGCCGGACGGATCATCGCCGTGTTCCCTGAGTACCTCAGCGAGGACCAGCGGATCCCGGACGCGCTCGCCGAGCTGGGCGAACTGGCCAAGACCCCCGAGGCCAACATCATCAAGCTGCCGAACATCTCGGCGTCGATCCCGCAGCTCAAGGCCGCCGTCGCCGAGCTCCAGGGCCAGGGCTACGCGCTGCCGGAGTACCCGGACGACCCCAAGACCGACGAGGAGCGCGACATCCGCGCCCGCTACGACAAGGTCAAGGGCTCCGCCGTGAACCCGGTGCTGCGCGAGGGCAACTCCGACCGCCGCGCCCCCGCCTCCGTCAAGAACTACGCCAAGACCCACCCGCACCGCATGGGCGCCTGGACCGGCGACTCCCGGACCAGCGTGGCCACCATGGGCGTGGACGACTTCCGCTCCACCGAGAAGTCGGTGGTGATCTCCGAGGCCGGGGCGCTCCGCATCGAGCTGACCGGCGACGACGGCTCCACCACCGTGCTCCGTGAGTCCGTGCCCGTCCTCGCGGGCGAGGTCGTCGACGCCTCCGTGATGCGGGTCGGCGCGCTGCGCGAGTTCCTCACCGCCCAGGTCGCGCGCGCCAAGGCGGACGGCGTGCTGTTCTCCGTGCACCTCAAGGCGACGATGATGAAGGTCTCCGACCCGATCATCTTCGGCCATGTCGTCCGCGCCTTCTTCCCGGAGACCTTCGCCCGGTACGGCGCCCAGCTCGCCGCCGCCGGTCTCACCCCGAACGACGGTCTGGGCGGTATCTACAAGGGCCTGGAGGCGCTGCCCGAGGGCGCCGAGATCAAGGCGTCCTTCGACGCCGAGCTGGCCCAGGGCCCGGCGCTGGCGATGGTCGACTCCGACAAGGGCATCACCAACCTGCACGTACCGTCCGATGTCATCGTGGACGCCTCCATGCCGGCCATGATCCGCACCTCGGGCCATATGTGGGGCCCGGACGGCCAGGAGGCCGACACCCTCGCCGTCCTCCCCGACTCCTCCTACTCGGGCGTCTACCAGGCCGTCATCGACGACTGCCGCACCAACGGCGCCTACGACCCGTCCACCATGGGCTCGGTGCCGAACGTCGGCCTGATGGCCCAGAAGGCCGAGGAGTACGGCAGCCACGACAAGACCTTCGAGATCCCGGTCACCGGCACGGTCCGGCTGGTCGACGCGAGCGGCACCGCCGTGATCGAGCAGGCCGTGTCCGCCGGGGACATCTTCCGCGCCTGCCAGACCAAGGACGCCCCGATCAAGGACTGGGTGAAGCTGGCCGTCACCCGCGCCAGCGCCAGCGGCGACCCGGCCGTGTTCTGGCTGGACGAGACCCGCGCCCACGACGCCAACCTGATCGCCAAGGTCACCGCCTACCTCGCCGAGCACGACACCGAGGGCCTGGACATCCGGATCCTCGCCCCCGTCGACGCCACCAAGCTGTCGGTCGAGCGCATCCGGCGCGGCGAGAACACCATCTCCGTCACCGGCAATGTGCTGCGCGACTACCTCACCGACCTGTTCCCCATCCTGGAGCTGGGCACCAGCGCCAAGATGCTGTCGGTGGTCCCGCTGATGGCGGGCGGCGGCCTCTTCGAGACCGGCGCCGGCGGCTCCGCGCCCAAGCACGTCCAGCAGCTCGTCAAGGAGAACTACCTGCGCTGGGACTCCCTCGGCGAGTTCTTCGCCCTGGTCCCGTCCCTGGAGCAGTACGCCAAGACCACCGGCAACGCCCGCGCCCAGGTGCTGGCCGACACCCTGGACCGGGCCACGGCGACCTTCCTCAACGAGGACAAGTCCCCGACCCGCCGCGTCGGCGGCATCGACAACCGCGGCAGCCACTTCTATCTGTCCCTGTACTGGGCGCAGGAGCTGGCCCGGCAGAGCGACGACGCCGAGCTGGCGAAGGCGTTCGCGCCGCTCGCCGAGACGCTCGCCGCGGACGAGCAGACGATCGTGGCCGAGCTGAACGCGGTGCAGGGCTCCCCGGCCGAGATCGGCGGCTACTACCAGCCCGACCCGGCGAAGGCGGCGCAGGTCATGCGGCCGTCGGCGACGTGGCGCTCCGCGCTGGCGTCCTTCGGGTGATCTGGCCCTAGGCCCCCTGCGTCGACCGAGCCCCGACCGGAGTCGTCCGGTCGGGGCTCGGTCGTGAGGGGGGCGGTGGGGGGTCGGTCGGTGGGGGGCGCTGCGGGTCGGTGGGGGGGGCGGCACACTGCGGGAACATTGCCCGTTCGTGTCATTTGTGACGTCACGTGACGTCGTGTGACGTGTTCGTTGCGCACCGCGCGCGGGGCCTGTCCGGGTCTTCCGGCCCGTGCTTGTCTCGTCGCAGGTCCCCGCTCGCCCCCGCACGAGGAGCACCACCATGTCGACGAGCCAGCCCATCGACTCCGTCACCGCCGGTCACACCCCCGAGGAGGCCCCGGCCGGGCCCGACACCTCGGCCTGGTCGTTCGAGACCCGGCAGATCCACGCCGGTGCCGTGCCCGATCCGACGACGGGCGCCCGTGCGACCCCGATCTACCAGACCACGTCGTACGTGTTCCGGGACACCCAGCACGCGGCGGATCTGTTCTCGCTCGCCGAGCCCGGCAACATCTACACCCGGATCCACAACCCCACCCAGGATGTCTTCGAGCAGCGGATCGCCGCGCTGGAGGGCGGGGTGGCGGCGGTCGCGCTGGCCTCGGGCCAGGCCGCGGAGACCCTGGCGATCCTCACCGTGGCGGGCGCGGGCGACCACCTCGTCTCCAGCACCTCCCTGTACGGCGGCACCTACAACCTGCTGCGGCACACCCTCCCCCGCTTCGGCATCGAGGTGTCCTTCGTGGACGACCCCGACGACCCCGAGGCATGGCGGGCGGCGATCCGGCCGAACACCAAGGCGCTGTTCGCGGAGACACTGGGCAATCCGCGCGGCAATGTCCTGGACATCCGGGCGGTCGCCGACGTCGCCCACGCGGCCGGGGTCCCGCTGATCGTCGACAACACCGTCCCCACCCCCTACCTCCTGCGGGCGATCGAGCACGGCGCGGATGTGGTGGTGCACTCGGCGACCAAGTTCCTCGGCGGGCACGGCACCACGATCGCCGGGGTCGTGGTGGACGGCGGCACCTTCGACTTCGGGGCGCACCCGGACCGCTTCCCCGGCTTCACCGAGCCCGACCCCAGCTACCACGGCCTCCAGTACTGGCCCGCCCTCGGCCCCGGCGCGTTCGCGATCAAACTGCGGGTGCAGTTGCTGCGGGACCTGGGCCCGGCGCTGTCCCCGCACTCGGCGTTCCTGCTGCTCCAGGGCGTGGAGACGCTGAGCCTGCGCCTGGAGCGGCACTCCGCCAACGCGCTGGCGCTGGCCGAGTGGCTGGAGCAGCGCGACGAGGTCGCCGCCGTCCACTACCCGGGACTGCCGTCCAGCCGCTGGTACGAGGCCGGGCAGACCTATCTGCCGCGCGGCGCGGGCGCGATCGTCTCCTTCGAGCTGCGGGACGGTATCGAGGCGGGCAAGCGATTCGTGGACGCGGTCGAGCTGTTCAGCCATCTCGCCAACATCGGCGATGTCCGCAGCCTGATCATCCACCCGGCGTCCACGACCCACAGCCAGCTGGACGAGGAGCAGCTCGCGGCGACCGGCACGACCCCCGGTCTGGTGCGGCTGTCGGTCGGCATCGAGAACCTCGCCGATCTCCGGGCCGACCTGGAGGCCGGTTTCCGGGCCGCCAAGGGCGCGTCCTGAACCCGGCGGCCACCGAGAGGTTCCCCCTCCCGCCGGTTCTGGGGGGCTGGCGGGAGGGGGATCCGCCCGGCCGACGCCGCTGGTGGCACGCACCGGGGCCGCTGCCGCTGGAGGCGGGCGGTGAACTGCCCGGCGTACGGCTGGCGTTCGAGACCTGGGGCACCCTGGCACCGGACGCCTCCAACGCCGTCCTGGTGCTGCACGCCCTGACCGGCGACAGCCATGTCACCGGCGACGCCGGTCCCGGACATCCCACGCCCGGCTGGTGGCGGGGGCTGGTCGGCCCGGGGCTGGCCCTGGACACCGACCGCTGGTTCGTGGTCGCCCCGAACGTCCTGGGCGGCTGCCAGGGCAGCACGGGCCCGTCGTCACCGCGCCCGGAGGGCACGGGCGGTTTCCGCGCGGGCTCGGTCGGCTTCCTGGCGGACCCGGCGGCTTCCCTGACGGGCGGGGCGACGTCCGTCGCGGGCCTGGCGACGTCCGTCGCGGGCTCGGCAGCTTCCCTGGCAGACGCGGCGGCATCCGTTGCGGGCTCGACGGCTTCCCTCGCGGGCGGGGCAGCGTCTGTCACGGGCCCGG
The DNA here is from genome assembly GCF_040609715.1 of Streptomyces sp. NPDC004610. Lineage (NCBI taxonomy): Bacteria > Bacillati > Actinomycetota > Actinomycetes > Kitasatosporales > Streptomycetaceae > Streptomyces > Streptomyces sp. NPDC004610. Next base: position 101,080 of record NZ_JBEXLA010000008.1, read on the forward strand.
CGACGTCCGTCGCGGGCTCTGCGGCTTCCCTGGCGGGCCCGGCGACATCCGTAGCGGGTTCGGAGGCTTCCCTCGCGGACCCGGCGGCGTCCGTTGCCGACTTGGCGGCTTCTGGCGCAGCCCCGGCGGCGTCTGGTACGGCCCCGGTGGCGTCTGGCGCGAACCCGGAGGCGCCTCTCGCGGGCTCGGCCGCGTCCATTGCAGACCGGGCTGCCCCCGCTGCGGACCCGGCCGTGTCTCTCGCAGGCCCGGCCGCGCCCGCCGGGGACCCGGCCGCGCCCATCGCAGTACCGGCAGCGCCCCCCTCAGTCCCGGCTGCCGCTCCTCAAAGCCCCGCGACTCCCCCCGTGGGCTCGAACGGTCCCGCGCACACGGCAGCTCCCGTGGCGGGCCCGCCCCCTTCCCCGGCAGGCCCAACCCCTGTCCCGGCAGACCCGACTCCTCCCCCGGCGAACCCAACCGCACCCCCACCCACCACGACCGCACGCCCACCCACCACGACCCCACCCACCCCACCCCCTCCCCCCACCATCCCCCAAGCCTGGGGCGGAGCCTTCCCCTTCCTCACCCAGCGCGACCAGGTAGCCGCCGAGACGAAACTCGCGGACGCGCTCGGCATCGACCGGTGGGCGCTGGTGGTCGGCGGGTCGATGGGCGGGATGCGGGCCGTGGAGTGGGCGGTGACCCATCCCTCCCGGGTGGGGGCGCTGCTGCTGCTCGCGACGACGGCCACGGCGAGCGCCGAGCAGATCGCCTGGGCCCGCGCCCAGCTCACCGCGGTCCGCGCCGACCCCGACTGGCAGGGCGGCGACTACCACGGCACCGGACGCGCCCCCCACACCGGTCTCGGCATCGCCCGCCGGATCGCCCATGTCACCTACCGCAGCGAACCGGAGCTGGCGGCCCGCTTCGGCCGCGAGGCGCAGAACGCCGAAGACCCGTGGCACGGCGGTCGCTACCAGGTCGAGTCGTATCTCGACCATCACGCCGGAAAGCTGGCCCGCCGCTTCGACGCGGGCAGCTATGTCACCCTCACCGAGGCCATGAACGCGCACGACGTGGGCCGCAGCCGGGGCGGGAGACGCGCCGCGCTCGGAAGGGTCACCGCCCGCACCCTGGTCGCCGGGGTGGACTCGGACCGGCTGTATCCCCCGGCCCAGCAGTCCGAGCTGGCCGCGCTGATCCCGTCCGCCGACCGGCTCCGGGTGATCGAGTCGCCGTACGGGCACGACGGGTTCCTGATCGAGACGGGACAGGTCGGGGAACTGGTGAAGGAACTGCTGGGCTGAGAGGACCCGGAGAGGAGGAGGAAAAGCCGGTCACCAGTCGCGGGGCGCGACCACTTCCTCCAGGTCGGCGCCCTGGAAGCCGTAGGTCTCCACGATGAACCAGAAATCCTTCGCTATCTCGTCCCGCGCCACGGTCTCGATCTCGCTGCCCGCCTCCCAGAACTCCTCCTGGAGGGCGTTGAACTCCTCGGTCGCGGTATGGGTCAGGGCATAGAACGCGGTGACATCGGCGGGCCGCTCGGTCTCGATGCGCTCGCAGAGCCGGACCAGGATGCCCCGGCCCTTGTCCAGCAGATGGTCCGGGAAGTAGGTGTCGGGATAGAGCAGCTTCAGGAACTCGCGGGCGGCGGCCTGTTCATTGACGATCGGCATGAGGTTCCCCCCTCGTTCGGGCATGTCCGGGCCTGTGACACCGTGGGCGTCACTCCCCATCACCCCGATCTTGCCGCACGCCACTGACAACGCCCCCCGAGCCGCCGTCGGCCCCGGCCGCCGCCCCCGCCTCCCCGGAGCCGCCCGTGTCCACGCCCGTACCTCCCGCCGCCCCCTACGAGCTGCTGCCCGGCACGCCCGGCTCCCCGGTGCTGCTGCACGTGCCGCACGCCGCGCGCCGCATCCCGCCCGGGGTGCGCGCGGGGATCGTGCTGGACGACGGGGCGCTGGCGGGCGAGCTGGACCACCTCACCGACGCCCACACCGACCGCATCGCCGCCGAGGCCGCCGCGCTGGCCGGGCGTACCCCCTGGCGGTTCGTCAACGGGCTCTCGCGGCTGGTCGTGGACCCGGAGCGGTTCCCGGACGAGCGGGAGGAGATGCTCGCCGCCGGGATGGGCGCGGTCTACACCCGGACCACGCACCGGGAGGCGCTGCGGGCGCCGGACACCGATCCCGGGCCGCTGGTCGAGGCGTACTTCCGGCCCTACGCGCGCGCGGTGGCGGACGCCGTGGCCGGGCGGCTGGCGGCCACCGGCCGGGCCGTGATCATCGACGTGCATTCGTACCCCACCGCCGCGCTGCCCTACGAGCTGCACGGGGACGGGCCGCGCCCGCCGGTGTGCCTGGGCACGGACCCCTTCCACACCCCGCCCGCGCTGCTGGCGGCGGCCCGCGAGGCGTTCGCGGGGTGCGGGGGGACGGGGCTGGACAGCCCGTTCGCGGGGACGTACGTACCGCTGGAGTACTACGGGACCGATCCCCGGGTGAGCGCGCTGATGGTGGAGATCCGCCGGGACGCGTACATGAGCGAGCCGGGCGGTCCGGCGACGGAGGGGCTGGCGCGGCTCGCGGGGGCGCTGGCGGCGCTCGTGGACGCCGTACCGGAGTGAGAGGGTGCCTCCGGCTGGAGCACTTGAGCGCGACAGCCCGGCCGCGCCGGGTCAGGGTGAGGTCATGACCGAGGACACCACCACGCTGACCGGCCGGTCCCTGCCGCCGGTACGGGACTGGCCCACGCCCGATCTGGACGGCACCGCGTTCGACCCGGTCCTCACGGACCTGATGCGGGAGGGGCCGCTGCACCGCATCCGGCTGCCGTTCGGCGACGGCTGGGCGTGGCTCGCGACCCGCTACGAGGACGTCCGGGCGATCACCAACGACCCGCGCTTCGGCCGTGCCGAGGTGACCCGGCGTCAGGTGACCCGGATGGCGCCGCACTTCAAGCCGCGGCCGGGTTCGCTCGCCTTCGCGGACCAGCCGGACCACAACCGGCTGCGCAAGGCGGTGGCGGGGGCGTTCACCCTCGGCAGGATGAAACGGCTGCGGCCCCGCGCCCAGGAGCTGCTGGACGGGCTGGTGGACGGTGTCGTCCGCGACGGGCCGCCGGCCGATCTGATCGCACGGGTGCTGGAGCCGTTCCCGATCACCCTGGTCAGTGAGGTGATGGGGGTGCCGGACGAGGACCGGGCGCGGGTGCACTCCTGGACCCGGGAGATCATCTCCACCTCGGGCGGCGCGGCGGGCGCCGAACGCGCCAAGCAGGGGCTGTACGGCTGGATCACCGAGACCATCCGGGCCCGCGCCGACAGCGGCGGGGAGGATGTGTACGGGCTGCTGGGCGCGGCGGTGGCGGGCGGCGAGGTGGCCGAGGAGGAGGCGATCGGGCTGGCAGGTCCGCTCCAGATCGGCGGCGAGGCGGTCACCCACAACTGCGGGCAGATGCTGTTCCTGCTGCTGACCCGGCCGGAGCTGATGTCCCGGTGGCGCCAGGACGTGCCGGGGCGCGGGCAGCTGATCGAGGAGCTGCTGCGTTTCGTCCCGCACCGCAGCTCGGTGGGGCTGGCCCGGATCGCGCTGGAGGACGTGGAGCTGCACGGGACGACGATCCGCGCGGGCGACCCGGTGTACGTCTCGTATCTGGCCGCGAACCGGGACCCGGAGGTCTTCCCCGACCCGGACCTGATCGACCCGGACCGGACCGTCAACCCCCATCTGGCCTTCGGCAACGGACCGCACTTCTGCACGGGCGCGGTCCTCGCCAAACTCCAGACGGAACTCCTCCTCACCACCCTCCTGACCCGCCTCCCCGGCCTCCATCTGGCGGTCCCCGCGGACCAGGTGGAGTGGCGGAAGAAGACGATGATCAGGGGCCCGAAGACGTTGCCGTGCGCGTGGTGAAGGGGCGGGTACGGCCGACCTGACCCACCGGGGCCGGTGCCGTCCGGCCTGACCGGCGAGGCGTGAGTGCACGGCCGGTCGAAGGCCGCGGGCCTGACCCGCCGGTATCGGCCCTGCCGGGGCGATTGCCGCTGGCGCGGGCACCGCCGCCGCCACAAACCGCCGGGCGGACGCCACCCTGGCGGGGCCTGCCGCGGGCGCCGTCGGCCCCACCAGCGCGACCGGCTGACGAGGAGACCCGAAACGGCTGCTGCGGCAGATGCGGGTCTCCCGGGCGCCGGGGTGAGTCCGAGGACTCCGACCCGCCGCCCTCCAAGGCGGACACCACCAGCCCCGTCCGTCCGCCAGAGCGAAACCGGCGGGCGCGAGCGGCGAGGGCGACCCGCTGGCGTGTCCAGCTGGTGCGACCGCGGACCTGATCCGACCGACCGAGCGCCGCGTGGGGGGCGGACACCACCGCCCCGCCCCCCGTCACGAAGCCCACCCCCGTCACCACCCCCGGCAGCGCCCCCCGCCCCCTCAGGCCCGGAGCCACTCCGTCACGACCACCTCGGCGCCGGTGCGCAGGCGGAGGGCGAAGGGGCCTATGGGGGGTGCCTCGCTGGTGAAGCGGCCCATGGCGTCGGCGGTGAGCACATCCGGGGTGGACAGCTGCGGGCCGCCGAGGACCTCGATGCGGGCGGGCTGCGGGGGCAGGACCTGGCCCATCAGCCCGTGCGAGGTGACCTCCACGTCCACGGTCAGCTCGCCGGTGCGGAAGGTCAGCATCCGCGGCGGATCCGTCACCCCCCGGACGGGAATGGCATGGACCAGGGAGTCGAAGGTCAGCTCGGCGATCTGGGCGTCCAGGTCGCGGAGCGTGAACGCCTCGACCGCGAGCCGCCGCAGCTCCGGCGGGACCGGGTCCAGGACGGCCACGGCACGCCGCAGTTCCGCCTCCACCGGGCTGGTGTCGAACTCCCCGGGTTCCGAGGGCTCCCCCGGTTCCCCGGGCCCGAGGGCCCCTGCCCCCGCGTTCTCCGCGCTCCCCCCGACGTGCTCGTCGTCGCGGTCGTCGTTGTCGTTGCGGTTCACGATGCTCCCCGTGCGTCGAGTCGGGCCCGCAGGCGGCGCAGACAGCGCTGGCGCAGCGGGCCGATGCTGCCGACGGCGATGCCGAGCGCGGCCGACACCTCCTGATAGCTGGGCGGCGGCGAGGCCATGAGCACGCGCAGCAACTGCCGGCAGCGCTCGCCGAGTTCCTCGAACTCCTGCCACACCCGGCGGACCCGCTCGCTCTGGGCGGCGGCCTCCTCGGCGTCGAGCAGCGACTCCTCGGGGGTGGGCTCCTCGCTGACCCGGTCCAGCAGGACCGGGTCGTCGGTCGGCATCAGCCGCCGCGTGCTCTTGATGACCTTCAGGCTCTCGTGCCGCGCGGTGCTCGCCAGCCACGATCCGGTCTTCTGCGGCTCCCGGATCCGCCCCAGGTTCTGGGCGAAGCGGAACCAGACCGTCTGGTAGACCTCATGGGCGTCGGCGTCGGACAGCCGGTGGGCGCGCACCACCGACCACACCAGCGGGCTGAGCCCCTCCACCAGCGCTTTCCAGGCCGCCGCGTCACCGTCGACGGCGGATTCTACGAGCGCGCCGACATCTGCACGATCCACGGACCCACCCCTCGTGTACGGCCTGTCATGGTACGCCGTGGAGGGGTGGGTTCCGGCACTCACCCGGAATCCCGCGTTCAGGGTGATGCTCATGCCGGTGGGGCCGGGTTCGCGACCGGTACCGGCTGCCAGGTGGGCGGCAGCAGCGCGGCCACATGACCGCCGCGGACCTCCGCCAACTCCGTGTTCAGTTCCAGGAGTTGACGGGCCGCCGCGCGCGGGTCGGGCTCCCCGGTGGCGGTCATGTGGGCGGCGACCAGACCGGCGACGACCGGGGTGGCGAAGGAGGTGCCGCTCCACTGGGCGAGGCCCTCGAACATCACCTGGTCCGCCTTGCCGACCGTGGTCCCGCCGTCCTCGCTGAGCACCCCGGTGTGCCCGGGGTGGGTGCAGGTGCACCCGTACCCGTACCCGTACCGGCACTCGTCGTACGTCGAGTGGTGGTAGATGTACGGCACCGGGGAGCCGAAGCCGGTCAGGGGGCCGGTGACGCGCTCGCCGGGGGCGAAGACGCGCACCCAGGGGCCGTGGTTGCTGAAGCAGGCGCCGAACTCGCCGTCGCTGCGCAGCGCGCCGACCGAGAGGACGGCGTCCTCGAAGCCGGGGCGGGTGGCGTAGGCGGCGGGCCAGAACGGGGTGGCGCTGCCGTTGTTCCCGGCGGCGGCGACCAGCAGGGTGGGCTGCTCGCGCAGCTCCCGCATGAAGTTCTCCAGGCCGAGGAGTCCGTCGAGGCGGCCGTTGGAGGTGCCGGCGGACAGGCTGAGGATGTCGGGCCAGCCGTTGTCGTCGATCGCCTCGAAGAGCTTGTTGCCGAACTCCGACTCCAGGATCGCCCCGACGTCACTGAGCGTGTTGCGCACGGTGACGCTGGTGTTGGGCGCCACGGCGGCGAGCAGGCCCGCGATGAAGGTGCCGTGGCCGATGTAGAGCTTCAGCAGTCCGTCGTCGTCGGTCTCCTGGTCGTGCGCGTCGCCCTCGGTGCGGGCGAGCGCCGGGTAGGAGCGGTAGTCGTGGGTCAGCCCGTTGTCGATCACCAGCACCCGGACGGCCGTCCCCGCGTCGTACGGGGTGACGGCGAGCTCCGGGTTGGGCTGGGGGTTCTCCTGGGCGGGCACCGGCTCGTCGCCGGGGCAGCAGTTGACCGGGGAGATGTGCACGACATGGTTGCGGGAGACCAGCCGGCGCCCGGCGCGGCCCTCGGCGGTCCGCATCGCGCGCAGCGCCCCGGCCACGTTCAGGTCGGCGAGGCGACCGCCCTCGCCGGCGTCGCCGACCCGGATGCGGGTGATGCCGGAGCGGTTGGTCTGCGGGCTCGCCCGGCGGACGTTCTCCGGGAGCAGTCCCTCGGTCGCGGTGAAGTGCGCGCGGACGGCGTCCTCGACCGCGAGGGCCTCCTCGCCGTCACGCGCGAGGACGACGCCCTTCTCGTAGATGAACTCGGCGGAGTCGTCCGGGCCCATCGCCAGGGGTGTGTCGGGGAGCGCCCGCTGGATCTGATCGAACTGCTCGCGGAATCGCTGTGGTGCCATGGCTGTCCTCCCACTGGGGCGGCGGTACGTCAATTCAGAGTCAGGGGGTGGCCGATTGATACAGACCCAAACTGATGTGACGTGGTTCCGCTCGCACTACCATCCCTGGGGTGACAGCGGGAAGCGACACGGTCCTCGAACTGCTGCCGATGGTGTTCGCCGCGCCGAACGACGCCCTGGTCCGGGCGCGGCGGGTGCTGGACGGCGCGGCACCGCCGCTGCACGCCTCCGTGGCGCATCAGGTGATCGGTATCTGGCAGCGGGACTTCGGTGACACCAAGCTCGCCCTGCACCATCTGCGCCGGGCCCGGGACTACGCGGTGCGCGCGGACTCCCCCGACCGGGAGGCGGACGTCCTCGGCACCCTGGGCGTGGCGCTGATCCACGCGGGCCAGACCCGGCAGGGGCAGGAGGCGCTGGAGCGGGGGGTGGCGCGGGGCAGCGGGCACACCCGCGCGCGGGTGCTGTTCCGGCGGGCGTACGCGGGGTGGGTGCTGGGGCATCACCGGTCGGCGCTGGAGGACGTACGGCGGGCGATCCCGGTGCTGCGGCAGGCGGACGACGTGATCTGGACGGCGCGGGCGCTGACCCTGCGCGCGACGGTGCATCTGGCGCTGGGCGCGGTGGACCGGGCGGAGCAGGACTTCACGGCGGCGGAGTCGCTGTGGGAGATCACCGGGCAGGAGCACGACAAGGCGGACGCGGTGGAGAGCCGGGGCCTGGCCGCGTTCCGGTCGGGGGACGTACCGGCGGCGCTGCGGCTGCTGGCGGAGGCGGAGGACCGGTACGCGAAGCTGGGCACGCCGATCTTCCAACTGATCGTGCGGCGCTGCGAGGTGCTGATGGCGGCCGGTCTGGCGCCGGAGGCGCTGGGCGAGGCGGACGCGGCCATCGCCCAGCTCGACGGGATCGGCGGGCAGTCCACGCGCAAGGCGGAGCTGCTGCTGACGGCCGCCCGCGCGGCCCGGCTCGCGGGTGATCCGCACACGGCCATAGCGCGGGCGGCGCTCGCGGTGCGGCTGTTCGCGGCGCAGCGGCGCTCCTGGTGGGAGACGCACGCGCGGCTGGTGCTGATCGAGTCGCGGGTGGCGACGGGGCGGGGTTCGGGGCGGATGGTCGCGGACGCGGCGGCGGTGGCGGAGCGGCTGTCCTCGTTCGGGGCTCCGGCGGCGCCGGAGGCGTCGCTGCTGGCGGGCCGGATCGCGCTCAGGCTGGGCTGGCGCACGGACGCGGAGCGGCATCTGGCGCTGGCCGCCCGCAGCCGCCACAGCGGGCCGCCGCTGGCCCGGCTGACGGGCTGGGCGGCGCAGGCGCTGCGGGCGGAGGCGGCGGGGTCGCGGCGGGGTGTCCTGGAGGCGTGCCGGCGGGGTCTGGACGTGCTGGACGACCACCGGATGACGCTGGGTGCCTCGGAGCTGCGGGCGCGGGCGACGGAGCAGGGGGCGGAGCTGGCGGCGCTGGCGCAGGGGGCGTCGCTCGCGCAGGGCGGGCCGCGGCGGATGCTGGAGTGGAGCGAGCGGTGGCGGGCGACCGCGCTGAGCACCCCGCCGACCCGGCCGCCCGCCGACCCCGAACTCCTCGGTGACCTCACCGCGTTCCGGGAGATAGCGGCCCGCGCGGAGGAGGCCCGCCGGGACAGGCGTCCGGTGCCGGCGCTGGAGCGGGAGCAGCGGCGGCTGGAGAAGGCGATCCGCTCGCGCACCCTGCATCTGCGGGGGGAGACGCCGGGCGGCGGCCGACGGGTGGACGTGGGGCGTCTCCTGGACCGGCTGGGCCCGACGCGGCTGGTGGAGCTGGCGGTGGTCGACGGGCGGGTGCAGGTGCTGCTGTGCGGGGACGGCCGGGTGCGGCGGTTCGCGGCCGGGCTGCTCGCGGAGGCCGAGTCGGAGGCGGAGCACATACAGGCGGGCCTCAGACGGCTGGCGCATCCCGGTGCGGAGGCCCGGCTGCCTTTGGTGGAGGCCATGGGGCGGCGGCTGGAGGAACTGCTGCTGGGTCCGGCGGCGGCGCAATTGGGCGGGGGCCCGGTGGTGGTCGTACCGCCGGGTCGGCTGCACCGGGTGCCGTGGGCGCTGCTGCCGTCGCTGCGGGAGCGGGTGGTGAATGTGTCGCCGTCGGCGGGCGCCTGGCTGCGGGCCCATGAGACGGCGCCGCCGCCGGGCGGGCGGAACGTCCTGGTGCGTGGCCCGGGGCTGGCGACGGAGGGCGCCGAGGTTCCCGAACTCGCCGCCCGCTACACCGCCCCCGTCGTCCTGGAGGGCGATCACGCGCGCGTGCCCCGGGTATTGGAGGAGCTGAACGGCGCGGCCCTCGCGCACATCGCCGCGCACGGCACGTTCCGCGCCGACAGTCCGCTGTTCTCGTCGCTGGGGATGTCCGACGGCCCGCTGATCGTGCACGACCTGGAACGCCTGGACCGCAGCCCGTACCGGATCATCCTGTCCTGCTGCGACACCGCCCGTTTCGCGTCCGTGGGGGCCGACGAACTCCTCGGGCTGGTCACCGCGCTCCTGCCGTACGGCACGGCCGGGGTCGTCGCGTGCAGCGCCCCGGTCAACGATGCCGCCGTGGTGCCCCTGATGCTGGCCCTGCACAAGGGCATCGGCGCGGGTCTGCCGCTCGCGGAGGCCCTCCGGGACGCCCGAGCGGCCCTGCCGGGCGACGCGACCCACCAGGCGACGGGCTGGGCCTTCTCGGCGTTCGGAGCGGCGTAGGGCCCTTCAGGCCGGCACCGGTTGCTCGTCCGGGAGGTCCACCAGCCAGGGCAGGGCGCCCCGGTCGCTCGCGCCGAGGCGGGTGTAGGCGCTGTACAGATGGTTGCCGACCGTGCGGACGGACAGCGTGAGGCGGTCGGCGATCTGGCGGTTGCTGAGGCCCGCCGCCGCCAGCGTGACGATCTGGCGCTGGCGGGCGGTGAGTTCCCCGAGGGCGAGTCCGGCGAGGGCCGGGGTGCGGGCGCCCTGGCAGCGGCGGGCCAGGGTGATGGCCCGGGTGCGGGAGAGCCGGGCGGCGCTGGGGTCGCGGTGCGCGCTGACCGCCTGGGCGTGCGCCTCGGCGGCGAACAGCAGGAACCCGCGCGCCTCCAGCGCCTGCGCCGCCCGGTCCAGGGCGGGCCCGTCCGCGCGGGCCAGCGCCTGGGCGTGCCGGGCGAACGGGCTCCCGGGCGGCAGCACCCCGGCGGCCCCCTCGGCGACACCGAGCCGTACGGCCTCGTACGCCTCCCGCCAGGCCGTGTGCGGGTCGGACGGGGTGGGCTCCGGGGCCGGGGCGGTCTCGCCGAGCTGGGCGGTGCTGCGGGCGAGTTCCGTGCGGCACAGCGGGTCGGCCGGGTCGGTGCGCAGGCCCTCGCGGGCCCAGGCCACCGCCTCGCGCAGGGCACCGCGCAGCCGGTCGTACCGCGCGCGTAGGGCCGCGTAGTCGGCGGGGACGGTGCCGGTCTCGGCGAGCAGCCACTCCCCCACCGGCAGCGGCAGCGGGCGTACGTCGGCGGCCTCGATCCGGTCCTCCAGGGCGGCGGCCTCGGACTTGAGGGCGGCGGTGTACTCGTCGGGCGTCCGGGCCAGGCGGCGGGTGCGCAGGGTGCCGGCGGCGGCGCGCAGCACCGGGCCGTACAGGGGGCGGGCGAGGGCGAGGGTGCCGGACGGGTCGACGGTGACCAGGCCGTCGGATTCGAGGCGTTCGAGGACCGGGAGGTCGAAGTCGTCGTCCAGATGGGGTGTCAGGGGTTCGGTGAAGGCGAGGCGGTCGAGGGTCTCGCGCTCGGCGGGGTCGGCGCGGCCGAGGACGGCGGCGGTGCGCAGCCGGACCGTCTCGGTGAGCGGCACGGGGCCGTGCCAGGCGGCGGTGGGGGTGCCGGGCACGGGGGTGAGCAGGGCGTGTTCGGTGAGCGCGGCGGACAGATCGCGCAGCAGCCGCAGATCGCCGCCGCTGAGCTTGCGCAGCCGGTTCATGGTGAGCGGTTCGAGCCGTCCGCCGGTACCGGCCGCCAGGAGCCGGGCGGTGTCGTCGCCGGGGAGCGGCTCCAGGGCGAGCCGGGGCAGCACCTCGCCGGTCCACAGCCGGGAGATCGCGCCGGGCAGGGGCGCGGTGTCCCGGGCGACGACGACCAGCCGGGTCCTGCCGTGCAGGGCCAGGTGGTGGACGAGGGCGGCGGAGGCGTCGTCCAGGAGATGGGCGTCGTCCACCAGCAGCAGGCGGACGCCGGTGAGGAGCTGGACCGCGCGGTGCAGGGAGACCGACTCGGGCAGGAGGTGGGCGAAGGCGGCGAACGGGATGCGGTGGGTGCCGGGGGTCCCGGCGACCCGGGCGCAGTCGGTGCCGCGCAGCGCCTCGGTGGCGAGCCGGGTCTTGCCGCTGCCGGCCGGGCCGGTCACCACGATGCCGTTGCGCCCGGCCGTCAAGGAGCGGCGGACCAGCTCCAGTTCACCGGCCCGGCCGGTGAACGGCCAGGGGAGTTCCCGCAGGTGCGCGTCCCGTTCGAAAGTCGTCACGCAGTCATGAGCGCCGGTACTCAGATCTGATACAGGGCGACTTGAGTAGACCCCGACTCAGGCGGCCACGGGTCCGGGGGCGGCAGGCTGGGCGCATGACCGGTCGCTACTGCTCGCTCGCGCAGCAGCCGGCCCCCGCCTTCGTGCCGGGGCTGGCCGCGGAGCGGCTCAGTGCGCTCGTGGACGGGCGGGCGAAGTGGGTCAACGGCACGGTTCTGCACTACTACTTCTTCGACCGTGACACCGACGCCTCCGTGATCCCCGTGCCGGGGACCGGGGAGACGCGGCGGGTCAGCTGGGTGGGGGCCGAGGAGCAGCGGGCGGTGGTGCGCGCGTGTTTCGCGGAGTGGCAGGGGCTCGGTATCGGGCTGTCGTTCACCGAGGTCGACGACCGGTCGGAGGCGGAGCTGCGGATCGGCTTCCAGCGCGGCGACGGCTCCTGGTCCACGGTGGGCCGGGACGCGCTGCGGCTCGGTCAGAACGAGCGGACGGCGAACTTCGGCTGGGATCTGACGGCGGGCGGTGAACACACCACCGCGCTCCACGAGATCGGCCACGCCCTCGGCATGCTGCACGAGCACCAGAGCCCGTTCGCCGGGATCCACTGGGACGACGAGGCGGTCTACGCCGAGCTGGCGGGCCCGCCGAACTTCTGGGACCGGGACACCACGTTCCACAACATCCTGCGCAAGCTGGACCGCGACGAGGTCAACGGCTCGGTGTGGGATCCGCAGTCGATCATGGAGTATCCGTTCCCGTCGGGGCTGATCCTGGAGCCGGAGCAGTTCCGGGCGGGTGTGAATCCGCCGGGCACCCTCTCCGTGCTGGACAAGGAGTTCGTCCTGCGCTGGTACCCGTCGGTCGGTACGGGGCTGCCCGAGGAACTGGTGCCGTTCCGCTCGGCGCCGGTACGGCTCGGGCCGGGCGAGCAGGCCGACTTCCGGATCGAGCCGACACAGACCCGCGAATACACGGTCGGGATCTTCGGCGACGGGGACGCCGTGGCCGTGCTGTTCGAGGAGCGGGACGGCGTGCCCCGCTTCGTCGCCGGGGACGACGACGGGGGCGCTCCGCACAACGCCACGGTCAAGGCCCGGCTCGTCAAGGGCCGCCGCTACTTCGTCCGCGTGCGCCTGTACTCCGGCTGGGGTTCGGGCGAGACGGCGGTCATGTGCTGGTGAGAGCACACGACCGCCTCACGCGGACGGCTGGACCACTGTCCGGCGCCGGGGGAAGCGGGCGGAATGTTCCCTTCGGGGGAGGGGGACATTCCGCCCGTGCCACCGCAATACAGACCATTATCGCCGTGCCCACTCCGCCGCCAGCAGCTCGTACGACCGCACCCGGTCCGCGTGTGCGTGGGTGATCGTCGTGATCAGCAGTTCGTCCGCGCCGGTCGCCTCCTGAAGCTGCTCCAACCCGTCGGCGACCCGCCCCGGTGAGCCCACGAACCGGGTGTCGAGCCGGTCCCGGACCAGCGCCCGGTCGGTCTCGCTCCAGGGCAGGGCGCGGGCCTCGTCCGGCGTCGGGAAGGGGATCGCGCCCTCGCCGGTGCGGATGCTGCGCACCCACGGCCCGTATCCGGCGGCCAGTTCGCGCGCGGTGTCGTCGTCCTCGGCGACCACCACATCCGCCGAGACACTGACATAGGGCTTGTCCAGGACGTCCGACGGGTGGAAGGCGGCCCGGTAGCCGTCCACCGCCTCCAGGACCGTGCCCGGACTGACGTGGTAGTTCGCGGCGAACCGCAGCCCGCGCGCGCCCGCGACCGTGGCGCTCTGCCCGCCGCTGCTGCCCAGGACCCACAACTCCAGTTCGGCGCCCTCGCCCGGCACCGCGTGGGCGTCGAGGCCGTCCGGGGAGCGGTAGGTCCCGGCGAGCAGGGCGAGGATGCCGTCGATCTGCTCGGCGTAGTCCTGTGCGGCGGCGCCCGGCAGATGCAGCAGCGCGTGGTGCAGGGCGAACCGGGGGGAGCCGAGGAGTTGGTCGAAGGAGAAGCGGTCGGGGATCAGCAGCCCGTTGGGGGCGCGGCCCTCAACCACCGGGGCGGGCGCGGGTGTCCGGGGGGACTGGCGTCCGCCGGAGCGGCCGAGGCCGAGGTCGATCCGGCCCGGGTGCAGGGCGTCGAGCAGACCGAACTCCTCGACCGTGGCCAGCGCGGTGCGGTGCCCGAGCTGGACGGCCCCGGAGCCGATCCGCAGACTGGAGGTCACGGCGGCGGTGAGCGCCAGCAGCACCGCCGGGGAGGTGCCGGCGACCCCCGGGTTGAGATGGTGCTCGGCGAACCAGTACCGGGCGTAGCCGAGGCGCTCGGCGTGCCGGGCGAGGTCCAGGGAATTGCGCAGGGCGTCGGCGGCGGTGGACCCGGAGGAGATCGGCACCAGATCGAGGACGCCGAGCGGGATGTCGTCGTCGGACATGGGCGGCTCTCCTCAGGATCCGGGGGCGGTCGTCGTACGGGGCGGGTCGGGCGGCGTGGCGCCATCGGGCGGGACCGGGGGCCTGGGCGCCGTGCCCGGCACGACCGGTGCCCAGGCGAACGGCGGGTCCGGGATCCGGCGGCGCAGTTCCGGTGCCACCGCCGACTGGAACAGCTCCAGCGAGTCGCGGTGCACGGTGTCCGGCAGGCCGTTCGCGTCGGCGGGGACGTGCTGGACGGTGTGGCCGAAGCGCTCGTGGTAGCGGTGGACCTTCTCCAGGACCTGCTGCGGGCTGCCGATCAGCGCGGACGAGCGGGCGGCGAAGTCCTCCAGGGTCTCGAAGACGACCGGCAGCCCGGCCTCCTTCTGGAAAGCGAGGTTCCCCTCGAAGACCGGGCGGTAGGCGGCCAGCGCCCGCTGCGAGGTGGGGGCGACGAGCAGCCCGGCCGAGCCCGCGCCGACGGCGATGCCCGCCGGGTCGTGGCCGTGGTGGGCCCAGCGTTCGCGGTAGTGGTCGATCAGCGCGGCGTACGGCTCGATGGGGTGGGTGACGTTCGCCGAGAACAGCGGGTCGCCGTAGCGGGCGGCGAGCTCCACGGACTCCTTGCTGGTGGCGCTGCCGTGCCAGACCCGTACCGGTCGCTGGAGGGGGCGCGGCCACACCTCGGCGTCGGTCAGCGGGGGCCGGAAGCGGGTGGCCGCAGTGACCCGGTCCTGGCGCCAGATCCGCCGGAACACCTCATAGCTCTCGGCGTTGCGCTCCCACTGGTCCTCGGGGGTGACCTGGAAGAGATCGCGCTGGGCGGTGCCGTTGCCCTTGCCGATGATCAGCTCCAGCCTGCCGTCGCTCAGCTGGTCGAGGGTGGCGTAGTCCTCGTAGGCGCGGACCGGGTCGAGGAGGCTGAGGGTGGTGACGGCGGTGAAGAGGCGGATGCGCCGGGTCAGGGCGGCGATATGGCTGAGGACGACGGTGGGGGCGGAGGAGAGGAACGGCCGCTCGTGCCGCTCCCCCACCCCGAAGCCGTCGAAGCCGAGTTCCTCGGCGAGCAGGGCGGCGCCGAGGACCTCCCGGAACCGGTCGTGGGTGGAGGTCCACGCGCCGGTGACCGGGTGGGGGCGATGCACGATGAGCGTGATCGCCAGAAACCTCACGATGCCGCCCGCGCGCCGGGGGTCTCGTCGGCGATCTCGTCCGGGTGGTCCAGGCCGAGATGGTGGCGCAGGGTCGTGCCCTCGTAGTCGGCGCGGAAGGAGCCCCGTTCCTGGAGCAGCGGCACCACCTCGTCGGCAAAGGCGTCGAGGCCGCCGGGGGTGAGGTGCGGGACGAGGATGAAACCGTCGGCGGCGTCGGTCTGGACGTACTCGTCGATGGTGCGGGCGACGGTGGCCGGGGAGCCGATGAAGCTCTGCCGGTTGCCGGTCTCGATGACCAGGTCGCGGATGGACCAGCCGTTGGCCTCGGCCAGCTCCCGCCACTCCCGGGCGGTCTGCTGCGGGTCGCGGTACATCCGCACCTGGGCGCGGCCCCGGGAGACGGTGTGCTCACCGGGCAGCGGGTCCACCTCGGGCAGCGGGCCCTCGGGGTCGTAGGAGGACAGGTCCCGGTTCCACACCCACTCCAGATGCTTGAGGGCGGTGGCGCCGCTGACCTGCTGGCGGCGGATCTCCTTGGCGAGTTCCTCCGCCTCGGCGTCGGTGTCGCCGAGGACGAAACTGGCGGCGGGCAGGATCAGCAACTGGTCGGCGCGGCGACCGTACCGGGGCAGCCGGGACTTGACGTCGGTGTAGAAGGCGCGGCCCGCGTCCAGGGTGGCGTGGCGGCTGAAGATGGCGTCCGCGTCGGCGGCGGCGAACTCGCGGCCCTCCTCGGAGTCCCCGGCCTGGAAGATCACCGGGCGGCCCTGCGGCGAGCGCGGGACGTTGAACTGCCCGTGGATGTCGAAGTGCTGCCCCTGGTGGACGAAGGCCCCGGCCTTGGCGTCCCGCAGGAAGGCGCCGGTGTCCTGGTCGGCGAGGATCTCGTCGCCACGCCAGGAGTCGAAGAGTTCCTGGGCGGTGGCGAGGAACTCCCGGGCGCGGGAGTAGCGCTCCTCCTGGGGCAGGAAGCCGCCACGGCGGAAGTTCTCGCCGGTGAAGGCGTCCCAGGAGGTGACGACGTTCCAGGCGGCCCGTCCGGCGGAGAGATGGTCCAGGCTGGCGAACTGGCGGGCCACCTCGTAGGGCTCGTTGAAGGTGGAGTTGATGGTGCCGGTCAGACCGAGGCGGTCGGTGACGGCGGCGAGCGCGGCGAGCACGGTGAAGGTGTCGGGGCGGCCGACGACGTCCAGGTCGTAGATCTGCCCGCCCTGTTCGCGCAGGCGCAAGCCCTCGGCGAGGAACAGGAAGTCGAACTTGGCGCGTTCGGCGGTGCGCGCGAAGTGCGCGAAGGAGCTGAACTCGATATGGCTCCCGGCCCGGGGATCGCTCCATACGGTGGTGTTGTTGACGCCGGGGAAGTGCGCGGCCAGGTGGATCTGCTTCTGCGGCTTGCTCATGGGTCGGGTTCCTCCGGCTCAGGCGGTCGCGGTGGCGTAGCGGTTGGCGGGGTGGGGCAGGCCCAGCAGGCCGCGCAGGGTGTCGGCCTCGTAGGCGGTGCGGAAGGCGCCCCGGCGCTGGAGTTCGGGCACCAGGGCGCGGGTGATGGCCGGGAGGTCGTGGCCGGTGACGGCGGGGCGCAGCCGGAAGCCGGTCAGTCCGGCGGCCCGCCACTCCTGGAGGAGATCGGCGAGCCCGGCCGCGGTGCCGGTGAAGATCCGGGCGTCGCTGGTGTACTCCCCTCCGGCGAGGCTGTCGAGCCGTTCCTTGCGGGCGCGGGCGGCGCTCTCGTCGTCGTCCAGCAGGACCACCAGATCGGCGAAGACATGGACGGTGTCGTCCGCGCGCCCGGCGGCGGTCTGTTCGGCGCGTACCCGGGCGAGGGTGGCGCGGGCCTCGTCGGTGTCGTGCGGGGTGATGTAGCCGATGTCGGCGGCGCGGCCGAGGAACCGGTAGGGGATCGTGTCGTGGCCGAGGGCGGTGACGACGGGCTGGCCCTGGGGCGGCCGGGGGGTGATGGAGGGTCCCTTGACGCTGAAGTGGCGGCCCTCGAAGTCGATGTAGTGGAGCTTGTCGCGGTCGATGAAGCGGCCGGTGGCAGCGTCCCGGATCTCGGCGTCGTCCTCCCAGCTGTCCCAGAGCCGGCGCAGCACCTCCACAGCGTCCGCCGCCTCGTCGAAGAGTTCGGCGATGATCTCCTGCGAGGCGGGGCTGCGGTAGTCGTCGATCCGGCGGATCGTACGGCGGCCGAAGTGGGCGGCCTCGCCCGGACGGGCGGTGAGCTGGGCGCGCAGTCCGGCGCGGCCGTTGCTGACGTAGTCGAGGGTGGCGATGGCCTTGGAGAGGTGGAACGGCTCGGTGTGGGTGGTGACCACGGTCGGCACCAGCCCGATGTGCCGGGTGAGCGGGGCGACCCGGGAGGCGATCAGGACCGCGTCGAGGCGTCCGCGGACCTGGTCGGTGCGCTCGTCGGGGTCGAGGAAGTGGGAGGACTGGGGGCCGAGGCCGTCCTCGATGGTGACGAAGTCGAGCAGTCCGCGCTCGGCCTCCGTCACCTGGTCCGTCCAGTAGGCGGCGGTGAACAGGTCCCGGGGGCGGGCGACCGGCTCGCGCCAGGAGGCGGGGTGCCAGCCGGTGCCGTCCAGGGCGACGGCGAGATGGAAGGGGAGGGCGGAGGAGCTTGCGGACACGGCGGGGCCTTCCTGAGGGGTGGCTGCGGCGCGGGCCGCCCGGCGGTGGGGGGACGCGGGCGGCCCGGTGGCACGGTGGCACGGAGGGGGGAAGGGATGGACGGGGCGGACCGGGTCGGGGGTGGGGGCGGGACTGGATCAGGAGTTGGTCAGGGGCAGGCCGGGCGGGTCGATCTCCGACTTCTCCACCGCCTCGGAGGAGAGGTTCCACGCCGTGAGCCACTGCTCGTACTGGCCGTTGTCGATCAGGTGGTTGATGGCGGCGGCGAGCGGTTCGGCGAGTCCGCTGTCCTTCTTGGCGGTCGCGGCGATCAGGCCCTGGAGGGTCTCACCGGCACCGGAGAAGGTGCCCGCGACCCGGGTCGCCTGGGGGGTGTCGGCGGTCTGGGTGGTGTGGTAGGCGATGCTGGGGTTGGGGCCGAGATAGGCGTCGATCTTGCCGCTGGACAGGGCCAGATAGAGGCTGTTGGACTCCTGGTAGTACTTGACCGTGAGGTCCTCGCCGTCCTCGGCCAGCTTGTCCTTCCACTCCAGCAGGATCTTCTCCTGGTTGGTCCCGGCGCCGACACTGACCGTCTTCCCGGCGAGGGCGCGGTAGTCGCCGTCGAAGCTCCAGTCGCTGTTCTCGGCGGTCTCGAAGGCGAGGTCGTCGTTGCGGTAGCTGGCGAACTCGTACTTCTGCTTGCGTTCCTCGGTGACGGTGACGTTCGATATCGCCACATCGACCTTGCCGCCGTCCAGGCCGATGAACATGTTCTCCCAGGTGGAGGGGGAGATCTCGGGTTCCAGTCCGAGGACGGCGGCGATCAGCCGGGCGAGGTCGGGCTCGGAGCCGGTGAGGGTCTTCTGGTCGTCGCCGATGTAGCCGAGCGGGGCGGAACCGGAGGGCAGGATGCCGGAGCCGACGACCAAGGTGCCTTTCTTCTTGACGGCGTCGGGCAGCAGGGTGCTGATCGAGGGCACTTCGGCGACCTCGATGTTGGTCTCCTTGGCGGCGCCGTTGGAGAGCCGGCCCACGGCGACCGTACCGGCGGCCGAGGTCGTGGCGGCGGCGTCGCTCTCCCCGCCGCAGGCGGCGAGGGTGGTGCCGAGTGCGGCGAAGGCGGTGGCGGCGGTGATACCGCGCAGGAGCTGACGTCGCGAGACGATCGTGGGCATGGCTGGTCCTTGTCTGGGTCTTCGGAAGACGGAGGTTGGGGAGGGGAGGGAGGTGACGGGGGCGAGCGAGGGGAAAGACATCGGCTCACCGGCGAGTTGCCGGTTGACTCGGTTCACAGCACCTTGCTGAGAAAGTCCCGGGTGCGTTCATGGCGCGGGTTGTCGAGGACGTCCGCGGGCGGGCCCTGTTCGACGATCCGGCCGGCGTCCAGGAAGACGACCCGGTCGGCGACCTCCCGGGCGAAGCCGATCTCATGGGTGACGACCACCAGCGTGGTGCCGCTGGTCGCCAGGTCCTTGATGACGGCGAGCACCTCACCGACGAGTTCGGGGTCGAGCGCCGAGGTCGGTTCGTCGAAGAGGATCACCCCGGGCCGCAGGGCGAGCGCGCGGGCGATGGCGACGCGCTGCTGCTGGCCGCCGGACAACTGCCGTGGATAGGCGTCCGCCTTGTCCCCGAGGCCGACCCGGTCCAGCAGCGACAGCGCCAGTTCCCCGGCGGCGGACCGGTCCAGCAGCCCGGTGGCGACGGGCGCGGCGGCCACGTTCTCCAGCGCGGTCAGATGCGGGAAGAGGTTGAAGTTCTGGAAGACGAAGCCGATCCGGCGCCGCTGGACGAGGATGGCCCGCTCGCTCAGCTCCTTCAGCCGCTCACCGTGCCGCCGTACGCCGATGGGCTCGCCGTTGAGGGTGACGTACCCGATGTCGGGCTTCTCCAGATGGTTGATGGCCCGCAGCAGGGTGGACTTGCCGGAGCCGGAGGGGCCGAGGATCGCGGTGACCTCCCCGGGCCGTACGGTCAGATCGATCCCGTCGAGGACGCGATGGGCGCCGTACCACTTGTGCACGCCGTGCACCTGGACGGCGGCGGGCGCGACGCCCCCGGCGCCGGTCTCGTGGCCGGTCTCTTTCCCGGTGACGGTGACGCTGACGGTGCTCATACGGCGGTCTCCCTGCGGGCGCGGGTCCGTACCTCGCGCAGGCCGGCGCGCAGGCGTTGCAGCGGGGTCGGCGGCAGGGTGCGGGTGGCGCCCCGGGCGTAGTGCCGCTCGACGTAGTACTGGACGACGGAGACGGCGCTGGTCAGGATCAGGTACCAGACGGTGACGACCATGAGCAGCGGGACGATGTCACCGGGGTAGGTGGAGCCCATGGTCTGGGCGGCGCCGAAGAGGTCGAGCAGGGAGACGTAGAAGACCAGCGAGGTGGCCTTGACGAGGCCGATGAGCTGGTTGACGTAGTTCGGGGTGATGGAGCGCAGCGCCTGGGGGAAGACGATCCGCCGGAACTGGTAGCGCCGGGGCAGACCGAGGGCGGCGGCGGCCTCGTGCTGGCCCTGGTCGACGGAGAGGATGCCGCCGCGGACCACTTCGGCGGCGTAGGCGGCCTCGGCGAGGCTCAGTCCGACGATGGCGACGGCCATGTCGGTGCCGAGGCGGGACTCGTCGAAGGTGAAGAGGGCCGGGCCGAAGGGGACGCCGAGGCTGAGGGTCTGGTAGAGGGCGCTGAAGTTGTAGAGGAAGAGCAGCACCACGATCAGTGGGATGGAGCGGAAGGCCCAGATGTAGGTCCAGCTCACCGCGCGCAGGACCGGGCTCCTGGAGAGCCGGGCGAGGGCGAGGACGATACCGCCGAGCAGCCCGAACACCGCGCTGTAGGCGGTGACTTCGAGGGTGACCAGCAGACCGTCGAGGATGGTGGGGCGCAGGAACCAGTAGCCGAAGCGGTCCCACTGGTAGAAGGGGTTGGTGGCCAGGCCGTTGATGAACTGGGCGGCCAGCACCAGCACGATCGCGGTGGCGATCCAGCGCCCGGGGCGCCGCAGCGGCTGGACCCGCTGGGCGGTCAGGGGCGGTGACGGAGGGTCGGCGGGGGGTTCGGCGGTCTGCCGCGACACGTCCTTCGTCTTCTCCGGTGTGATGGTGGGTGTTGTCGCGGCGAGGGACACGCCCGCGCCTGGGGGTTCGCTCATCGTGGGCTCCGGCGGGGAGGGAACGCCCGGGGAGCCGTGGTGGGCCGCGCGGCACCGCGCCGGATCGCCGGGCCGGGGCGGCACGGTGGTACGGGCGGGGGCGCGCGCTGAGCGCACGGGACCGGGGGTTCGGGCGGCGGGGACAGCACACCGGGAGGGGGTGTGCGTCGGGTGCGGTGGCCGGGCGGGGTCGTGGAGAGACGGTCAGACCCCGCGACGGGCTCGGCCCGGTGCGGTACACAGTGCGCTGCTGACGCGGAGCAGATCGACGGCGCGGTCGGCGACGAGACGGTCGGCGCGGGGACGGACACGGCCCGCGGAACGGCGTACGGCCGTCCCTGTAGCTGCGCGCATGTCGGTCGTCCTTCGTCGTTCCGGCCCCGGGAGGTGGCCCGTCGTGGTTCGGTGGCGCGGCGCGGCCTCGGAGGCGGGGCCGCGCGGTCGACGCGGAGGGGGCTCGGCTCGGGGCCGCGCGTTTCCGCACCGCCCCGATCCCGGATCCACACAGGTGTCCGAAAGTGGGGCAGGTGCCCGAAAGTTAAGGCCGCGATCCGAGCCCGTGTCAATGCCGGTCCACCGACTGGGATGGCATCAGGGCCGGTCGGCCCGTACGGGGACGCCCTTCGCGTCCGCCGCGTGGGCGGCCCAGTCCAGGATCTGGACGGCGGCTCCGGCGGCCTCCAGGCCACGGCAGTGGGCCTGATGGCGGCGGGCGATGCCATCGAGGTCGAGATGCGCGGCGAAGGCCGGTCCGGCGGTGAGCCGGCGTGCGAAATCCCACACCGCCGGATGCTCGGCGACCCGGTGCACCGCACCGGCGTCGAGGTGGTGTCGGTGGACGGTGTCGAGCTGGAGGAGGGTGACCCAGAGGGTCACATCGGCGGCGGTGAGCTGATCACCCGTCACATAGGGGTGGACGGCGAGGCGTCGCTCCAACTCCTCGAGCGCGTCGAGTAGTTCGGCCACGACGGTGGCCCGCTCCCCGGGGTCGGCACCGGCCCGGCCCGCGCGCTGGGCGGCGTCGTCGATCCGCTCGGCGCACAGCCGTTCCACGGTCTCGATGGAGGAGCCGAGGGCGTGGGGGAAGAGGGCCGGGCGGCCCGCGCCGAAGTGCTGGGCGAGGTCGCGGACGATGTCGGGGGCGTGGCCGCTGACGATCCGGCCGGACCAGTCGTCGGCGAGGACGGGGGCGAGGGCGGGACCGGTGTAGCGGTGCGCGGTGGCCTCGTAGAGGGGGCGCAGGGCGGCGTGACCGCCGCCGGGACAGTCGGGGACGGGGGGCAGCAGGGTGACGGGACAGCTGTCGCCGAGGCCGAGGAGGGAGTGGACGACGGCGATCCGCAGCCCGTCGGGGTCGGCGGTGGACAGATGCAGCCGGTAGCGGCGGGGGACGGCGTAGTGCCCACTGCGGGCGTCCCGTCCGATGCGGCCCCGGAACACGGGGGTCTCGGGGGTGGAGATACGGAGGGGGGCGGGCGGTGTGACGGTCATGGGTCTCCCCGGAATCGGGCGCGCGGACAACCGCGCGGCGGGCGGGACACGCGGGTGGGCCAGGCACGGTTGGGAGGCGGGGCGGCGGCTGCGGTGGGGGGCCGGTGGCACGCGGGGGCGTCAGCGTCCTCAGGGCCGTCGGCGTCGTCTGCGGCCGGTCGCGCCGCAGACCCGCAGCAGATCGATATGACGGCGGGAGGTGAGCAGGGGCGTGCGGCGGGGCCCATGGCTGGCCCTGCTGAAGACCGGCTCCAGGCGCCCCATATTTCCCTACCTATTCACTAGGATTCCCTACGGGAGTGTCGATCGCCCCCCGCCCGGCGTCAAGACCACGTCCACGGAGCGGTCATATTTCCTGGACGGCACAGACAGCACAGACGGCACAGACGGCCCCGGATGGCACAGACGACTCCGACGGGGCGCGCACAGCGACACCGACCCCCTCCGACCGGGCGGCACACAGCAGACCGCCCCGGGTCTCGCGCGGGGTGCGCGGATCCCGGGGCGGTACGAGGTGGACGGCCGTCGGACTGTTGCCACTCCTTCCCTACTCGACACCACTCGGCCCCGATGGGCCCGACTCAGCCGGCCGTGGCCGCCGCTCGGTGTGTCAGGACGTCGGGAAGGCGTCCGGCGTCCGGATCCGGTCGCGGATCCACACCCCCGCCTGCTTCAGCCGCGAGGTGCCGGCCCATGGTCCGCCGGCGTTGCAGGTGCCCTCGGTGAAGACGGCACCGGAGCGGCCGTCGTCGGAGAAGTTCCAGTTGACCCAGGAGATCTTCTTCGCGGCCATCAGATCGATGTACCGCTGCGACATGGCGAAGTCGTTGCTCCCCTCACCGGCGTAGTTCTGGGTGCCGAACTCGGTGACGAACATCGGGATGCGGTCGGCGGCGCGGGACAGGGTGTCGAGGTACTCGTCGCGGTGCGAGTAGGCGTAGAAGTGGAAGGTGTACATGATGTTTCCGGCGTTCACCGGGTTGTTGACGACCTCGGTCTCGGTGGCGCCCTCGGAGACCCCGAGCGAGGACCAGGCGCGGGTGCCGACGAGGACGGGGGCGTTGGAGTCGATGTTCCGGATCACCGGGATGATCTGCTCGGCGTAGGACTTGATGGTGCTCCAGGAGACCCCGGACGGCTCGTTGGCGATCTCGTAGAAGACGTTGAGCTTGTCCTTGTGGCGGTTCGCGATCTCGGTGAAGAAGGTGCGGGCGCGGGAGAGGTTGTAGTGGGGGTCGCCGGGGGTGAGCATGTGCCAGTCGACGATCACGTACATGCCCCGGCTGGTGGCGTCCTCGATGAGCCGGTGGGCGAGGTCGGTGAACTTGCGCGGGTCGGTCTCGTAGCCGCCTTCCTGGACATAGGTCGAGACGCGCAGCACATCGGCGTTCCAGTCCTTGGCGAGGGCGTCCAGTGAGCCCGAGGTCAGACACTGGGGGTACCACTGGGTGCCGTGGCTGGACATGCCGCGCAGCTGGATGGGGTTGCCGTACTGGTTGCAGAGCTTGGTGCCGCAGACGGTGAGCTGGCCGTTGATGCCGACGGGGGTCGTGCCGGGAGTGGGGCCGCTCTGGGTGTCGACGGTGAGGTGGTCCACGTTGGGGCCGCCGTTGGCGGTGGTGGCGGTGGCGCGGACGGTGTTGGCGCCGGCCTTGAGGGCGGTGGTGAGGGTGGTGGTGGTCCAGCCGGTCCAGGTGCCGGTGGAGTTGAAGGCCCTGGCGGGGGCGACGAGGGTGCCGTTGACCCGGATGTCCATGGGGCGGTTGACGGTGGTGCCGTTGGCGTAGCGCAGGGCGAGGGTGGCGTTTCCGGCGGTGGCGGCGTTCACCGTCCACTCGACGGAACTGCCGGTGGCGTTGTCGTAGTTGACGAATCCGCTGCCGGTGAAGCCGGTGTGGTTGGACTCCACGACGCCCTGGGAGACGGCCGCGCTCTCGGCCTCGTAGGTCTGCGCGGCGAGGGGGGCGGCGCCGGTGGCGGGGGCGGGTCGTGCCTCCGGTGCGGCGGTGGCCTGGGGCGCGAGGAGCGCGCCGGTCAGGGCGGTGGCGAGGAGAACGGACCGCGCCCACAGGCGCGACCGGGTGGTGCGTGGGGGAATCACCATGATCTCCGTCTCGGTCGAGGAGGGATGGGGGGGAGAGGGCGTGCGGGGGTGAGGGGGGTGTGTGGCTGAGGCCCCTCGATTGGTAAGGAAACTTTCCTAACAGTGAAATAGCAGTGGCGGCCGAGCGGAGGCAAGAGGTGTGACAGCGGGAGACGGGCGGGGTTGCGGTGGCCGCGCACCCTCGGCGAGGGACCCATCGGCCCCTCGCTGCACGGCTGATCAGCGGCGGAACCGGCCCATGGCATGGGGTAGTCTTGATCCGCACGTTCACGCGATTCACGATTCAGGGATCCACCCGAGTCATCCGATCCGCGCGGATGTGCCTCGCGTGACACACGCGATGACAGCGGGACGTGGCGCAGCTTGGTAGCGCACTTGACTGGGGGTCAAGGGGTCGCAGGTTCAAATCCTGTCGTCCCGACTCATGAGAGTCGTGGCAATCGCCGTCGCACGAAAGGGCCGCTTCCGGAGGCATCCGGGAGCGGCCCTTCGTCATGGGTGGGTCAGTTTCGGCGTCGTCATGGGTGACTGAGTCTCGGCGTCGTCATGGGTGGGTGAGTCTCGGCGTCTCAGCTCTGCTCGTCGCCCGAGTCGGGCTCCATGCCCGGACCCTCGCCCCGGTAGAACGCGGACGTACGGTCGGCCGCGCCGCGTGCCTTCTCCGGGTCCTCGCCCCCGGCCACGTTCGCCGCGTACCAGCCCTCGCTGGCCGCCGTGACGAACTCCTTGCCCTCGTCGGAGGCGCCCCACGCCTCGAACTCGGCCGGGTCGACGGCCGGAGCGCCGCCGAGGTGCCGGAACAGGCCCATGAGGGAGAGGTCCCAGCCGACACCGACCGCGCCGGGGCCGAACTGCGCCCACCGATCCTCGTCCACATGGGCGATGTGCTCCAGCTCGAAGCGGGTGCGCTCGTCGCCCTCCGGGATCAGGCGCAGTTCGATCCAGCTGACCTCGCCGCCGTACTCCCAGGTGGCGAAGAAGCTCTTGGGCGGGTCGCAGCGCTCCACCGTGCCGGAGGCGTTGCCCTGGACCTGGTACCGGCCGCCGAGCCTGAGGTCGCCGGTGACCGGGGCGAACCAGCGGGGCAGCCGCTCCAGGTTGGTGCAGGCGTCCCAGAGGTCGTCCAGCGGGGTGTCGTAGGTCTGGCCGATGGTGACGATCCGGGCCTCGCCCGCCTTGAAGTCGCGGGTGCCGACCTGGCGCCGTACGGCGTTGATCTGGTGGTTCACATCGATCACGGGGTACTCCTCGGTGGTTCCTCGCCGCGCAGGCGGCGTTCGCGTCGGCCGCGGGCCAGTTCGGTGGCCAGGGCGTCCAGTCGGGGGGTCCAGAAGCGCCGGAAGCGGTCGAGCCAGACATCGACATCGCGCAGCGGCTCGGAGTTCACCGCGTACAGCCGCCGGGCACCCTCGGGGCGCACCGTCGCGAAGCCGTTCTCCCGCAGCACCTTCAGATGCTGCGAGACCCCGGGCTGCGATATCCCGAACTCCGCGCGGATGACCTCACTGACCGCCCCGGAGGTCATCTCGCCGTCGGCGAGCAGCTCCAGGATCCGGCGACGCACGGGGTCGCCGAGCACATCGAAGGCGTGCATGGGCATTAATCTATCACCCTTCACTTATATAAGCGAATGCTGAATAGAGGGGGTGGTGGGGCGGGGCGGACGGGGGCGCTCAGCCCGTGCGGTACAGCGCGCTGAGGAGTTCGATCACCGCCGGGGTCGCCGGATGCGGTTCGTCGCGCCACCAGGCCAGCCGTACGGCGACCGGCTCCGCGTCCCGCACCGGGCGGTACACGACCCCGGGGCGCCGGTACTGGTGGGCCGTGGACTCGGCGGTGACCCCCACGCACCGGCCGGCCGCGATCACCGTCAGCCAGTCGTCCACGTCCTGGGTCTCCTCGGTGCGCGGCCGGGCGTCCGGCGGCCACAGCTCCGGCGTGGTGGTGCCGGTACGGCGGTCGATCAGCAGCCTGCGCCCGGCCAGTTCCGCCAGCCGGACCGAGCGGCGCCGGGCGAGAGGGTCGTCGGCGGGCAGCGCGCACATCCGCCGCTCCAGGCCGACGAGCGCGGTCTCGAAACGGCGCTCGGTGACCTCCCGGCGGATCACCGCGAGATCGCAGGCGCCCTCCAGCAGCCCGGCCGTGGACGAGTTGACCCGCACCAGTTGCAGTTCGGTGTCCGGGCGGGCGGCGCCCCACCCCCGCTGGAAGGGCACGGTGTGCCGGCCGAGCGCCGCCCAGGCGTACCCGATCCGCAGCCGGACCTGCCCCGAGGTCGCCTCGCCGACCAGGTCCGCCACCTCCGCGAGCACCCGGCGGGCGTGCGCCACCACCCGCAGTCCGGTCGCCGTCGGGGTCACCTCGCGCGAGGTGCGCCGCAGCAGCCGTACGCCCAGGGCGCGTTCCAGTCCGGCCAGGGCGCGGGAGACGGCGGCCTGGGAGACCCCGAGGACATGGGCCGCGTCGGTGAAGCCGCCCTCGTCGACGATCGCCAGCAGGACGCGCAGCTGACGTAGTTCCAGGTCTTTGTCTCTGTCTTTGTCTCTGTCTTTGTCTCTGTCTTTGTCTTTGTCTCTCTCCCTGTCCTTGTCCCTGTCTCTGGCATCGGTGGCATTAGTGGCATCGCGGGTGTCTCGGGTTGCCGAATCATGCATGCGTTCAGCGTATAGATCGGCCTGACTATGCATTTTGCGCAACCCGGGGGCGGGCGCACGATCGGGGGATGCGCCTTCGCCATCCCGACGGACGTCCCGACACGGGGCCCGCCGCGCACGTGCCGGCCGCGCGTGGGCTCCCCGTGTCCCCGTCCCCCGGGGGACGGCTCGCCGGGGTGGTCACCATGACCGGGAGCGGGCTGTCCAACCAGTTCGGCGCCGCCGTCGGCGCCCTCGCCTTCCCGGTGCTCGGGCCGCTCGGCGTGGTGGCGGTGCGGCAGTACGTGGCCGCCGCCGTGCTGCTGGCCGTCGGGCGGCCGAGGCTGCGGGAGTTCACCTGGGGGCAGTGGTGGCCGGTGCTGCTGCTGGCGCTGGTCTTCGGGACGATGAACCTCAGCCTCTACACCGCCGTGGAGCGGATCGGACTCGGCCTCGCCGTCACCCTGGAGTTCCTCGGCCCGCTGGCCATAGCGCTGGCCGCCGCCCGGCGACGGCTGGACGCCTGCTGCGCGCTGATCGCGGCGGCGGGTGTGGTGGTGCTGCTGCGCCCGCGCCCCTCCGCCGACGGCATGGGTCTCGGGCTGCTCGCGGCGTGCTGCTGGGCGGCGTACATCCTGCTGAACCGCACGGTCGGGCGGCGCCTGCCCGGTGCGCAGGGGGCGGGTGCGGCGGCGGCCGTGTCGGCGCTGATGTTTCTGCCGGCCGGGGTGCTGGTGGTGGCGCACCGGCCGCCGACCGCGACGGCGCTGGGGTGCGCGGTGGTGGCGGGGGTGCTGTCGTCGGCGGTGCCGTATCTGGCGGATCTGTTCACCCTGCGCCGGGTGCCCGCGCAGACCTTCGGTCTCTTCATGAGTGTCAACCCGGTGCTGGCCGCGGTGGTGGGGTTGGTGGTGCTGGGAGAGGGGCTCGGCGGGGCCGAGTGGGCGGGCGTCGGGGCGGTGGTGGCCGCCAACGCGGTGAGCATGGCCGTACCGCGCGGGGGCAGGCGTACCGCGTGCGGAGGCGGTTCATCGAGCGGGGGTGGGTCATCGAGCCGGGGCGGTTCGTCGAGTCGGGGCGGTTCGGCGCGCCGGGGTCGTTCGTCTCGCCGGGGTCGTTAGTCGCGCCGGGGCGGTTCGTGCGGGCGGGACTCAGGCGGGCGCGAGCAGCCGGGCTGACGATCTGAGTACGGCTACTCAGGCCGGGGAGCCGTGCCGGACGCAGCATGGAGACCTGACCAGGTTCCGGCCGACCATCGGGGAGACACATCATGGACCGTCGTACGCTGTTCCGCTTCGCCGTCGGCAATCCCGCGTCGGCGGTGTATCTGACCGCTGTGGGCGGGTCGATCGCGGTCACGGCCGCGGTGGTCGCGTTCAGCGACGACCCCGGGTTCATCGGGGTGTGGCCGGTCTTCCTCACCTCGCCGCTCTCGCTGCTGGCCGCGGTGCCGCTGGCGGGGGCGGAGGCGGAGCCGCCGCTGACGGTCCTCGCCGGGGGGATCGTCGCCGCGGGGCTGGTGCAGTCGCTGGTCATCGGCACCTGCTTCGAACTGTTCCGGGGACGCGGCCCGGGGTGGCGTTCGCGCCGGACGCGCACCCAGTGAGCGGGGGCGCCCGACGAAGTGTCCCGCCGGGCGGGGTGATCACGGACAGTGTGTCGACGTCCCGGCGGGGCGGCGCTGGCTAGGGTCGCCGTATGAACCACAGCTTCGCCGTGCACGTCCCGGACGCCGTACTCGAACCCGACCCGCTGGACCCCGGCCAGATCGTCTCCGGCACCCCCGAGGTGACCGGAAAGGTGGTCTGGGAGTCGGCGGACGGCAAGCAGATCCGCGGTATCTGGCAGATCACCCCGGGGGTGGTCACCGACACCGAGGCGGACGAGGTCTTCGTGGTGCTCAGCGGTTCGGCCACGATCGAGTTCGAGGACGGTCCCACGCTGACCGTCGGCCCCGGGGACATGGCGGTCCTGCGGCAGGGCGACCGGACGACCTGGACCGTGCACGAGACGCTGCGGAAGGTGTACTCGATCAACCTCTGACAGGGCCAGTCAGTGTCTGATGGCGCCGGTCGACTTCTGGCAGGGGCCAGTGAATCCCGGGCGGGGGCCTGGCAACCTCGGACCAGGGCCGGGGCCCAGTCAATCTCGGGCCAGGGCCGGGGAGTGATCAGACGCCGACCGGTCCCGTCGTGCCGCGGGCTTCCAGGCGCGGCACGGTCAGGTGGAGCCGTCCAGCTCCCCCGGCGCCCTCCCCCGTGCCCTCCAGCCGGTCGAGGAGGCAGCGGGCGGCCCGGTGGCCCATCTCGTGCCCCGCGTGATCGACCGTGGTGAGCCAGACATGCCGGAGCCTGGCGATGCTGGTGTTGTCATAGCCCGCCACCGAGACATCGCCCGGTACCTCCAGGCCCAGGTCCTGGGCGGCCGAGAGGGCGCCGACGGCCGCGATGTCATTGGCGGCGAGGACGGCGGTGGGCCGGTCGGGACGGGCCAGCAACCGGACGGCGGCGCGGTGACCGCCCTCCTCGGTGAGGTCGCAGGGCTCGGCCAGCGCCTCCGCGCCCAGACCGTGCGCCAGCATCACCGCCTGGAAGGCGCGCAGCCGCAGTTCGCCCACCGCTCCGTAGCCCGCGAGATGCGCGATGCGCCGGTGGCCCAGGGCGATCAGATGCTCGGTGATCAGCCGCACGCCCCGCTCGTCGTCCCCGGCGATCAGGTCCACCCCGTCCGGCACGGATTCCCGGGCGCCCGCGACGACGACCGGCATCCGGGCGGCCACGGTGTCGAGGGCGGCGGGGTCGGGCAGGGTGCCGACGACCACCAAGGCGTCGACCGCCAGGTCCAGGAACGGGCCGGTGAGGTCGTGTCCGGCGCGGCGGCTGAGACGGGCGTCGGCGAGCAGCATGTGCAGACCCGCCGTGCGCAGAGGGCCGTTGAGACCGTCGAGGAGGTCCACGAACCAGGGGTTGCGGAGGTCGTTGAGGAGGACGCCGACCGTGCGGGTGCGGCGCTCGCTGAGGCTGCGGGCGGCGGCGTTCGGCCGGTAGCCGAGGTCTCGGGCGGCGTTCAGGACCGCGTCCCGGCGTTCGGGGCTCACCTGGCCGGAGCCGCGCAGCACCAGGGAGACCAGCGACTTGGAGACACCGGCGCGCTCGGCGACATCGCGGATGGTGGGCGGTCGGGCCATGGGAGGGGGCACGGGTGGACCGTTCCATGCGCCACGCGGGCTTGTCAAAGGGTTGACACCGGCCAGGATGATGCTGATCGTGGCCGAAACAGGTCTTGGACCGGTCCAGGTTCCAAAAGTCAATCCATGGACCGGTCCATGAGCTGGTTCCTGAACCGGTTCAGGAACCCGTTCAGGAGCCGGTTCAGGAGCCGGTTCAGGACCGATCCCGAGGTAGTGGACTGGAGTGGAGTGTCGTGGTGGAAGCACTGGGTGTCGCCGTCGTCGGTTTCGGCTGGATGGGGCGGGTGCACACCCAGGCGTACGCGCGGGTGCGGCACCACTTCCCGGAGCTGGCGCTGCGGCCGGAGCTGGTGACGGTCGCGGAGGAGGTGCCGGGGCGGGCCGAGGAGGCGGCGGAGCGGTTCGGGTTCGCGTCGGCCACCCGGGACTGGCGGGAGGTGCTGGCCGATCCCCGGGTGCGGGCGGTGAGCGTCACCGCGCCGAACTTCCTGCACCGGGAGATCGGGGTCGCCGTCGCCGACGCGGGCAAGCATCTGTGGATCGAGAAGCCGGTCGGGCTGAACGCCGAGGACGCGGGCGCCGTCGCGGACGCGGTGGCCAAGGCCGGGGTGCAGGGCGCGGTGGGCTTCAACTACCGCAACGCGCCCGCCGTGGAAGCGGCCCGTGCGCTGATCGCGGACGGCGAGATCGGCACCGTCACCCATGTCCGGATCCGGCTGTTCAGCGACTACGCGGCACATCCGGAGGGGGCGCTGACCTGGCGGTACGAGCGGGCGCGCGGCGGCAGCGGGGTGCTGGGCGACCTGGCCTCGCACGGCGCCGATCTGGCCCGTTTCCTGCTGGGCGAGATCGCCTCGCTGACCGCGGACACCGCGGTGTTCGTCCCGGAGCGGGCGCGTCCGGCGGGGGCCACGGAGGGCCATTCCCGGGCGGCGGGCGGGGAGCTGGGACCGGTCGAGAACGACGACTACGTCAGCTGTCTGCTGCGCTTCGTCTCGGGGGCGCGCGGGGTGCTGGAGGCGTGCCGGGTCTCGGTCGGTGAGCAGAACGCGTACGGCTTCGAGGTGCACGGCACCCGGGGCGCGCTGTTCTGGGACTTCCGCCGGATGAACGAACTGGGCGTCAGCCGCGGCACCGGCTACCAGGACCAGCCGGTGAGCACGGTGTACGTCGGTCCGGGCGCGGGCGAGTTCGCCGCGTTCCAGCCGGGCGCGGCGAACGCCATGGGCTACGACGACCTCAAGGTGATCGAGGCGTACCGGTTCCTGCGCTCGATCGCCGAGGGGACACCGTACGGGGCGACGCTCCCGGACGCGGTGCGCAGTGCCCTGGTGCTGGACGCTATGGAACGGTCCACTCGGCGTGGGGAGTGGGTGGACGTGCCGCAGGCGTGAGGCGGCCACCCGGGGCCCCGCCAAGGGCCACCAGGGGGCTACGGTCCACACGCGCGGGGGTGTGGGTGGACCTGCCGCAGACGTGAGACGGCCACCCGGGGCCCCGCCAAGGGCCACCACGGGGCTGGCGGGGGGCCGCCAGGAGGGCACCGAAGGCACTGAGGGCACTGAGGGCACTGAGGGCACTGAGGGCACCGAAGGATCAGCGGAGCGGCACCGTCGGCATGTTGTGCGGGGTGACGATCTGGATCGCGGAGGGCTGGGCGGGGTCGGCCGGTGGCAGCGCGCCGTGCGCCCGCATCACCTGGTGGCAGGCTTCCCGTAGATCCTGGCGCAGATCGTGATGGAGAACGGCGGAGAGCCGGCCCTCGCGCAGCAGCCGGGTGTTGTCCATGTCGAGGTCGTGGGCGATGAACACCGCGCAGGGGCGGCCGAGGTCGGCGAAGGCGCGCAGGGTGGCGATGTTGCCGCCGCCGATGGAGTACACGGCCCGCACGGCGGGGTCCCGGTCCAGGGCGTCGCGGACCAGGTCGTACTGGGCGGCGTCCAGGCCCTGGCCCTCGGTGATCTCCACGAGGACCCGCTTGGGGTGCAGGCCGCGCATGGCGGCCCGGAAGCCCATCTCGCGCTCCTCCTCGTTGCGGAAGAAGTCGCTGCTGAGGCTGGTGAGGATGTTGCCGGGCCGGTCGCCGAGCCACTGGCCCATCAGATACGCGGCGGTCGCCCCGGCCGCGCGGTCGTCGATGCCGACATAGCCGAGGCGGCTGCTGGTGGGCAGATCGGTGACCAGGGTGACGACCGGGACCCCGGCCGCCGTCAGCCGGGCCACCGCTTCCACCACTTCGGGCACGTTGGGCGCCTTGAGGATCACGCCCTGCGAGCCGCGCCGGGCGATCCGGTCCAGGGTGCGCACCAGTTCCTGGACCGGTCCCGTCTCCCGGAAATGGAACCGGGAGCGCAGCACGGCCGGGTGCAGGGCGGGCAGTTCGGCCTCCAGGGCGGCCCGTACGGCGGTGGAGAACCGGTCGGGGGCCTGCATCACGATGTCGATCATGAAGGTACGGCCGACCAGGCGGACCTGGGTGCGCTGCCGGTCGAGGTCGGCGATGGCCCGGCGCACCTCGTCCGCGGTGCTGTCCCGGACGCCGCCGCGGCCGTTGAGGACCCGGTCCACGGTGGCCTCGCTGAGCCCGGCCTGACGTGCGATCTCCCGGATCGGGAAGGGGTGTCCCACGGGTGCCGGCCTCCTGGCGCGCTTGAGGGGTTTTTGATGGCTCGCTGCTGGTTGTTCGAGGGGTTTGTACTGACAACAATGACAGGGCGGCGCCGCTCCTGTCACCGAAAGGACGACGATGTCCCCGACCGCTCACCCCTCCCTCACCCCTCCCCCTGTCTGGCCGGCGGAGCGGGACTGCTCCCTCGACGCCTTCCGGGCGCTGGTCGAACGCACCACCGACCCCGCCGCCTACCCCTACGCGGCGGCCGTGGAGCGGAACATCCCCCTCTACGACACCTCGGCGCTGCCCGCCGACCGGCGTGCCCTCCAGGCCGAGCTGGTGCGGGCCCTCACCGACGGCCCCGGCATCGTGGTCTTCCGGGGGGCGTTCGCCGCGCCGGTGGTGGACGGGCTGACCGGGGTCTTCGAGGCGCTGATCGCCGGTCAGCGGAGGGCGGGCGGCGGCGCCGGGGACCACTTCGCCCGGCCCGGCGACAACGACCGGGTGTGGAACGCGCTGGAGAAGGCGGCGCTGCACGACCCGGAGGCGTTCGCCGACTACTACGCCAACGAGGTCCTGGCGCTGGTCGCCGATGCCTGGCTCGGCCCCGGCTACCAGGTCACCTCGCAGGTCAACGTGGTCAACCCGGGCGGCGCAGCCCAGACCGTCCACCGCGACTACCACCTCGGTTTCCTGCCCGCCGCGACCGCCGCCCGCTATCCGGAGCACGTCCACCGCCTCTCCCCCGTGCTCACCCTCCAGGGCGCGGTCGCGCACTGCGACATGCCGGTGGAGACCGGGCCGACCATGTACCTGCCGTACTCGCAGCGGTACGAGCCCGGCTATCTGGCCTGGCGGCTGCCCGCGTTCCGGTCGTACTTCGAGGAGCGGTACGTGCAGCTGCCGCTGGCCAAGGGAGACGCCGTGTTCTTCAATCCGGCGCTGTTCCACGCGGCGGGCACCAACCGCTCGGCGACGGTGCGGCGCACGGCCAATCTGCTCCAGATCTCGTCGGCGTTCGGGCGGGCGATGGAGACGGTGGACCGGGTGGCGGTGGTGAACGCCGTCTATCCGGTACTGCTCGGGCGGCGGCGTGCCGCGGGGGCGGCGGACCTGGCGGGTGCGGCGGCGCGGGTGATCGCGGCGAGCGCCGAGGGGTATCCGTTCCCCACGAACCTGGACCGTGATCCGCCGGCCGACGGTCTCGCCCCGGCGTCGCAGGCGGATCTGGTACGGCGGGCCCTCGCCGAAGAGTGGCCACCGGAAGCACTGCGGGACGCACTGCGCACAGCGGCGGAACGCCGGGAGAGCGGGACGCTGTGAAGTGGAACGCCATAAAACCGAAGGCCATGAGAGCCGAACGCCGTGAAAACTGAGAGGACGGACAGGACCGTGGGACTTCTGGACGACAAGGTCGTACTGGTCGGTGGCGGCAGCCAGGGCGTCGGTGCCGCCGTCGCGCGGGCCGCCGTACGGGCGGGTGCGGTGGTCGCCGTGTCCGGGCGGCGGACCGGGCCGGGCGAGGCGCTGGTGGCCGAACTGACCGAGGCGGGCGGCAAGGCCCTGTTCGTACAGGCCGATCTCGCCGATCCCGGGCAGGCGAAGGGGTCGGTGGCGCGGACCGTGGAGGCGTTCGGGCGGATCGACTGCCTGGTCAACTCGGCGGGGCTGACCTCGCGGGGCACCCTGCTCGACACCACGCCCGAGCTGTTCGACGCCCATGTGGCGATCAATCTGAAGGCGCCCTTCTTCACCATGCAGGCCGCGGTGGCGGACATGGTGGCGCGGGAGGCGCCCGGCACGATCGTCAACATCATCACGTCCTCCGCGCACGGCGGGCAGCCGTTCCTGGCTCCCTATGTCGCCGCCAAGGCCGGGCTGATCGGGCTGACCCGCAACGCCGCCCACGCCCACCGCTGGGACCGGATCCGGATCAACGGCCTGAACATCGGCTGGACGGCGACGGAGGGCGAGGACGCCACCCAGCGCGCCTTCCACGCGGCGGGCGACGACTGGCGCGAGCGGGCCGCCACCCGGCTGCCGATGGGCCGGCTCGGGCAGCCAGACGAGATCGCGGACTTCGTGGTGTTCCTGCTGTCCGACCGGTCCGGGGTGGTGACCGGGTCGGTCATCGACTGGGACCAGAACGTCCTGGGCGCCCTGGACTGACCCCGCCCATCGACCCCGTTCACCTGCACGACCCTCTCCACCCGTACCACCCTCTCCACCCGTACGACCCCCCATCAGCAAGGAGCGGCACCCCCATGCGTATCGGAGTACTCGGCCTCGGCCGGATCGGCGCCTTCCACGCCGAGACCCTGTCCGGGCTGGACGCGGTCACCTCGCTCGTCGTCACCGATCCCGTCGCGGACGCGGCACGGTCCGCCGCCGAGCGGTTCGGCGCGCGCGTCGCGGACTCGCCGGAGGCGATGCTCGCCGCCGGGGTGGACGGCGTGGTGATCGCCGCCGCGACCGACGCCCACCCCGGTCTGATCCGCGCGGCGGTGCACGCGGGCGTGCCGGTGTTCTGCGAGAAGCCCGTGGCCCGCACGATGGCCGAGGGCGTCACCGTGCTGAAGGACATCGACGGCTCCGGCGTCCCGGTGCAGATCGGGTACAACCGGCGTTTCGACGCCGGGTTCACGGCGGCGCGGGACGCGGTGCGCGCCGGTGAGCTGGGCACCCTGCACACCGTGCGGTCCACGACGCTGGATCCGGCGCCGCCGCCCGCCGGGTATGTGGCGGCCTCGGGCGGGATCTTCCGGGACTGCTCGGTGCACGACTTCGACATCATCCGCTGGGTGACCGGCCGGGAGGTCACCGAGGTGTTCGCGGTCGGCGGCAACCGGGGCGCGGACTACATCCGGGCGGCCGGGGACGCCGACACCACGGGCGCGGTGCTCACCCTGGACGACGGCACGATCGCGGTGGTGTCCAACAGCCGCCACAACGGGCGGGGGTACGACGTCCGGATGGAGTTGCACGGATTCGCGGACTCGCTCGCGGTCGGGCTGGAGGACCGGCTGCCGCTGCGGTCGGCGGAGCCCGGCGTGTCGTTCCCTGCGGGGGTGCCGTACGACTTCTTCATGGACCGGTTCACCGCCGCCTACCGGGCCGAGCTGACCGCGTTCACGGAGGTGGTGGCGGGTACCCGGCCGTCGCCGTGCACGGTCGCCGACGCGCTGGAGGCGGGCTGGATCGCGGAGGCGTGCACCCTGTCGCTGCACGAGCACCGGCCGGTGCGGATCGACGAGGTACGGCTGGGCTGAACGTTTCTCCAGGGAGCTGAACACTCTCCCGGGATCAGGGGACCGGCGTCAGTGGTGGAACCCGGGCTGTTCCGCCACATGGGCCGCCCGGCCCTCGGAGAGCTGGTCGACGGCCTTGCGGATGTCCTCGGCCAGCAGCACCACCTTGTCGTAGCCGATGCCGTGCCGGACCAGGACGCGGGCGATGACCGTGCCGTCCCGGCTGGCGGGCAGCGGGTAGGCCGGGACCTGCCAGCCGCGGCGGCGGAGCTGGTCGGTGAGGTCGTAGAGGGTGAAAGCGGTGGCGGCGGGGTCGGTGAGGGTCCAGGAGACGGCCGGGAGGGCGTCGCGCCCGTCGTGCAGCACGGTGAACGGGCCCATCTCGCGCAGCTTCCCGGCCAGCATCTGGGCGGTGGTGGCGCAGGAGCCGTGGACCTGGGTGTAGCCCTCGCGGCCGAGTCGCAGCAGATTGTAGTACTGGGCGACGACCTCGCCGCCGGGGCGGGAGAAGTTCAGGGCGAAGGTGGGCAGGTCGCCGCCGAGGTAGTCGACCCGGAACACCAGTTCGTCGGGGAGGAGGTCGGCCTCGCGCCAGACGATCCAGCCGACGCCGAGCGGGGCCATGCCGTACTTGTGGCCGGAGGCGTTGATGGAGGCCACCCGGGGCAGCCGGAAGTCCCAGACCAGGTCGGGCTGGAGGAACGGGGCGACGAAGGCACCGCTGGCCCCGTCGACATGGATCGGGATGTCGAGGCCGGTCTCCCGCTGGAGGCGGTCGAGTTCGGCGGCGATCTCGGCGACCGGCTCGTAGACGCAGGTGTAGGTGACGCCGAGGATGGCGACGACCCCGATGGTGTTCTCGTCGACGTAGTCGCTCAGCTGGTGGGCGCGCAGGCCCAGGGCGTCCGGTTCCAGCGGTACCTGGCGCAGTTCGACATCGAAGTAGCGGGCGAACTTCTCCCAGCACACTTGGACCGGTCCAGTGACCAGATTGGGCCGGTCGGTGGGCTTTCCGGCGGCCCGGCGCCGCTCGCGCCAGCGCCATTTCAGGGCGAGGCCGCCGAGCATGCACGCCTCACTGGAGCCGGTGGTGGAGCAGCCGAGGGTGCGGGCGCCCTCGGGTGAGTTCCAGAGGTCGGCGAGCATATGGACGCAGCGGTTCTCGATCTCGGCGGTCTGCGGGTACTCGTCCTTGTCGATCATGTTCTTGTCCAGGCACTCGTCCATCAGGGCGTGCACCTCGGGCTCGGCCCAGGTGGTGCAGAACGTGGCGAGGTTCTGCGAGGCGTTGCCGTCCAGGGTCAGCTCGTCATGGATCAGCGCCTTCACCGCCCGCGCGTCGGACACCCCCCGGGGCATCTGGTACTTCGGCAGCTCGCGCCCGCTGATGGGCAGCGAGTAGACATCGTCGAAGGGGATGTCGTCGTCGCGGTTGGTCTGGTGCAGAGCCATGAGGGCCACCCCCGGGCAGCTAGGGCCTGTGGTTCGGATCGTCCCGGCGCTTCGCGGGCCCCGGCCGGCCGCCGGTCCGCGCGGCTCGGTCCGCCGCCCGCCGCCCGCCGGGCACCGGACCGCACTCCGGAATCTGCCACGCCGCACGCCCTCCCGCGCGCCGGGCGCATCCGGACGAGGGGCGGACGGCGGGCGGTCCCCCCGCATTGGCCCCCGTTTTGTCATCCAGGTGCGTAGACGCGCCCCCGGGGGTGCTCCTACGGTCTGCGGGCAGCGTCGTCACGTATCGCCACGTGTCGCCACGTCAGCCGAATGCCGAATGCCGAATGCCGAGTCGAACGTCGAACGGGAGCAGCGGATGCGCCGGAGTGTCTCACCCCTCCCCCTGGTCCTGCTGGGCATCGGGGTGTTTCTGCTGGTGCTCGCGCCGATGCTGGTCTGGTACGTGAAGCCGCGGGCCGCGGTGAACCCGATCGACATCGATGTGACGGCGGTCTACAAGGGCAGCGGCAGC
The DNA here is from genome assembly GCF_040609715.1 of Streptomyces sp. NPDC004610. Classification (NCBI taxonomy): domain Bacteria; kingdom Bacillati; phylum Actinomycetota; class Actinomycetes; order Kitasatosporales; family Streptomycetaceae; genus Streptomyces; species Streptomyces sp. NPDC004610. The sequence goes on from NZ_JBEXLA010000008.1 coordinate 139,204, forward strand.
TACTTCGACACCGGTGAGGCGAAGACGCTGGAGAACCAGGCGATCACGGTCACCCAGCGGGTGCGGGGTGATGTGGCGGCCAGTGAGCGGGCCGACGCGGCGGTGTGGGACGTGGTGACCACCGTCGACACCGATGCCTCGCTGCCGGCCGCCGATCCCCATGACGCGCTGGACTTCGCCACCGCCCGCTGGGTCACCGACCGGCGCACCAACGAGCCCGTGCACTGCTGCGACGAGCAGCCGTACCACGAGGGCGAGGCGTATCTGAAGTTCCCGTTCGATGTGCAGGAGCGGTCCTACCGCTGGTGGGACAGCACCGGCGACACCACGGTGATGCTCCGCTACGAGGGCCCCGAGAAGGTGCGCGGCTACGAGGGGCTGGCGTTCACCGGGGAGGTCGCCCCGATGAAGGTGGGCACCCGGCAGGTGCCGGGCGCGTTGGTGGGGCGTACGGAGTCACCGCAGATCCTGGCCGAGGAGTGGTACTCCAACCAGGGCATCAAGCTGGTCGTGGACCAGGCGACCGGCCGCACGCTCTACGCCGAACTGGGCCCCAGGCGCACCCTGCGGGCGCCGGGTTCCGAGGACGACGCGGTGACCCTGCTGGATGTGGAGAAGCTGGCGTTCACCCCTGACACCCAGCAGTTCGCGGTGGACCGCGCGGAGGCGGACGCGGGGCAGTTGCGGGCGGTCGGGGTGACGGTCCCGATCGGCGCGGGGGCCGCGGGCGCGCTGCTGACGGCGGTGGGGGTGTTCCGGCTGGCGTGGCGACGCGGTGGCCCTCCGGTGCCGGTGGAGGAGGACACGCATCCCCGGTTCACTCCGGGTCCGGCGTGATCTGACCTTGTCCGTCGCGGGTGCGGGCCGGTGGGGAAGACCGGCGCTGCCGCCAGGGCATTCAGGGGCGCTGGGGGTACCCCCTCTGGGGGAGGAACTGCGCGACCAGCCCCCACGCACCCGCACCCCACCCCGCACCCGTACCGTAAGACCCCCCTCACGCCCCGCAAGACCGCAGGAACTTGCGCGTCCGAACAGCGATCGGCAGCGGAGCGTCCGGCTCGCACGGGTACATGTCCTGCTCCACGATCGCGAACAGCTCCACCCCGAGCCGCTGCGCGGCAACCAGCACCGGCTCCAGCTCCGGCACGCCGGACGGCGGCTCGCACATCACCCCGCGCGCGACCGCCGGGCCGAAGGGGACGCCGTCCGCCACCACGTCCGCGAGGATGTCGGGGTCGACCTGCTTGAGGTGGAGATAGCCGATGCGCTCACCGTAGGTCTCGATCAGCTTGACGCTGTCGCCGCCGCAGTAGGCGTAGTGCCCGGTGTCCAGGCAGAGGCCGACCAGGCCGGGGTCGGTGGCGTCGAGGAAGCGCTCGACATGGGCCTCGGTGTCGATATGGGTGTCGGCGTGTGGGTGGACGACGATGTCCAGGCCGTAGGTGTCGCGGACCTCGCGTCCGAGGCGTTCCATGCCCCGGGTGAGATGGCCCCACTGCTCGGCGGTCAGCTCGGCCGGCTCCAGGATCTCGGCGGTCTTGTCGTCGCGCCAGAAGGACGGGATGACGACGAGATGCCGGGCGCCCATGGCCTGGGTGAGCGCGGCGACCTCGCTGACATGCTGCCAGGTGGTGTCCCAGACGGCGGGGCCGCGGTGCAGTCCGGTGAAGACGGTTCCGGCGGAGACCTTGAGGTCGCGCCGGGCGATCTCGTCGGTGAGGCGGGCGGGGTCGGTGGGGAGGTAGCCGTAGGGGCCGAGTTCGATCCAGGAGTAGCCGGCGTCCGCGACCTCGTCCAGGAAGCGCTGCCAGGGGACCTGCTGGGGGTCGTCGGGGAACCAGACGCCCCAGGAGTCGGGGGCCGAGCCGACCCTGATCCGGTCGAGTGCGGCGGCGGGCATGGTCAGGACTTCCCTTCGGTGGGGCCGCTGGAGGGGCCGGTGGAGCGGTTGGTGGTGGGGTCGGTGGTGGAGGCGGTGGCCGGGTCGGTGCCAGGGGCCGCGTCCGGGAGTTCGTTGACGTCGACGCCCCGGACCTGGGACAGCTCGTGCTTGAGCGCGGCGAGTTCCGCGCCGCCCGCCATATGGTTGGTGAGCTGCTCCAGGCTGACCTCGCTGCGGTCGGCGGAGAGTTCGAGGGTGCCGAGCCGCAGCACGCTGAAGTGGTCGCCGACCATATAGGCGTGGTGGGGATTGTGGGTGATGAAGATGACGCCGAGGCCGCGGTCGCGGGCGGCGGCGATGTACTTCAGCACCACCCCGGACTGCTTGACGCCGAGGGCGGCGGTCGGCTCGTCCAGGATGAGCACCCGGGCGCCGAAGTGGACGGCGCGGGCGATGGCGACGCACTGGCGCTGGCCGCCGGAGAGGGTGCCGATGGGCTGTTCGAGGTCGTCGAGGACGATGCCCATGTTGCGCAGTTCCTCGTCGGCGGTGGCCTTCATCCGGGCGATGTCGAGGCGGCGGACGGGCCAGGGGCCGCGGGTCAGCTCGGAGCCGAGGAAGAAGTTGCGCCAGACCGGCATCAGGGGCACGGTCGCCAGATCCTGGTAGACGGTGGCGATCCCGCGGTCCAGAGCCTCGCGGGGGCTGGAGAAGCGGACGGGCTCACCGTCGACCAGGAAGTCGCCCTCGGTGTGCTGGTGCAGCCCCGAGACGATCTTGATCAGGGTGGACTTTCCGGCCCCGTTGTCGCCGAGGACGCAGGTCACCCGGGAGGGGTGGACGGCGAGATCGACGCCGTGCAGGGCGCGGATGTTGCCGTAGGACTTGCCCGCGGCGCGCAGTTCCACCAGGGGGCGGTCCGGGTCGGGCGGGGTGTCGGGGAGGACGGCCCCGTGGGTGCCGGCGGCGTTGCTGGTCATTTCTTCCGTCACCTCCGGGTCGCCGTACGGCTGACCCACAGATTGATGAGCACGGCCCCGAGCAGCATCACACCGAGGAACGCCTTGAACCAGTCGGGGTTCCACCCGGCGTAGACGATGCCCTGGTTGACCATGCCGAACATGAAGGCGCCGAAGACCGGGCCGATGGCCGAGCCGTAGCCGCCGGTGAGGAGGCAGCCGCCGATGACGGCCGCGGCGATGTAGATGAGTTCCTGGCCGACGCCTTCGCCGGACTGCACGGTGTTGAAGGAGAACAGATTGTGCATGCCGATGAACCAGGCGCCGACGCCGACCAGCATGAACAGGCTGATCTTGGTGAAGGTGACCGGGACGCCGACGGCCCGCGCGGAGTCCTTGTTGCCGCCGACGGCGAAGATCCAGTTGCCGTACCGGGTGCGCAGCAGGACCCAGGTCGCCAGGGCCGCGAAGACCAGCCACCACACCACGGTGATCTTCACCTGGACGCCGCCGAGCTCGAAGGAGGAGGCGAAGAGGGCCCTGGCCTGCTCGAAGCCGTCCATGTTCGAGATGTCGTCGGTGGCGACATTGCCGGTGACCCATTTGGTGACGGCGAGGTTCACGCCCTGGAGGATCAGAAAGGTGCCCAGGGTGATCAGGAAGCTGGGCAACCCGGTCTTCATCAGCATCCAGCCGTTGAACGCGCCGACCCCGACGGAGACGACGAGGGCGGCGATCACGCCCATCCAGACGTTCATCGTCAGCTGGTAGCTGAGCATGCTCGCGGTGAGCGCGGAGGTGATGACGGCGACCCCGGCGGACAGATCGAACTCGCCGCCGATCATCAGCAGCGCGACCGGCAGGGCCATGATGCCGATGGTGGACGCCTGGTAGAGGATCGTGGCCATCGAGCCGCCCTGGCGGACCGAGGGCGCGGCGATCAGGAAGAAGACCAGGACGGCGACCGCGCCGAGGAACACCCCGATCTCGGGCCGGGCGAGCAGCCGCAGGGCGAGCGGGCGCTGCCGGGTGCGGCCGTCGGCGGGGCGGGGGCCGGGGACCGGCGGTGTGCTCACCGCCGGTGCGGCCTGCGGGGTCGTACTCATCACCGGGTGCCCTTCTCGGCGAAGGCGGCGACGGCCTCGACATTGGTCTTGTCGACGAAGGCCGGACCGGTGAGCACGGGCTGCTCGCCGCCGCCGCTGTAGTTGCCGTTGTTCTTGTGGAGCCACAGTCCGTCGACGGCGAGGTAGCCCTGGAGGTAGGGCTGCTGGTCGACGGCGAACTCGATGTCACCGGCGGCGATGGCGCCGGTGAGCTGCTTGTTGAGGTCGAAGGTGGCGACCTTGGCCGAGCTGCCCGCCTCGTCCACCGACTGCACGGCGGTCAGCGCGAACGGGGCGCCGAGGGTGACGACATGGTCGACGGCGGTGTTCTCGGTGAGCTTGGCGGTGATGGTGGACTTCACGGACGGCATGTCGGTGCCGTTGACGTTGAGGATCTCGGTGGTGCCGGTGAAGGTCTTCTTCACTCCGTCGCAGCGCTGGGTGAGGCCGACGTTGCCCTGCTCCTGGATGACACAGACGACGTTCTTCGCGCCGTCCGCGTTGAGCCGCTTGCCGAGGGCCTCGCCCGCGACGGTCTCGTCCTGGCCGAAGAACGACATCAGGCCGAGGTCCTTCCAGTCGCTGAGACCGGAGTTGAGTCCGACCACGGGTATCCCGGCCTCGCGCGCCTTGTCGAGGACGCCCTTGAGGGCGTCGGGCTTGGCGAGGGTGACGGCGATCCCGTCGACCTTCTGGTCGATGGCGTTCTGCACCAGGTTGGCCTGGTTGCCGGCGTTGGGGTCGGCGGAGTAGACGAGTTTGACGTTGTCCTTGTCGGCGGCGGCCTGGGCGCCCTTGCGGACGATGTCCCAGAAGGTGTCGCCGGGTGCCTGGTGGGTGACCAGGGCGACGGTCATCCGGGGGGTGGTGGCCTTGCCCGCGGCGGCTCCCTCCCCCGCCGTCTCCTCGGCCTTCTTGCCGCCGGAGCCGCTGGAGCAGCCCGCGAGGGCGAGGGCCGCCGCCGCGGCCACGGCGAGGGCGGGGGTGATTCTGCGGGAGCGAGCGGAGCGGTCCATCGTTGCTGCACCTCACTGTGCGGCCGGGGAAAAGGAAGGGGCGACCGGGTCCACGGGGGTGCCGACCAGGTCGGCGGGGTCTCGGAGAACCCGGTGCCCGGGATCAAATCCCCTCAGGCGCCCGCTGTCAATACTTTGTTAGGACATCATTGCAGAACAAGGTCCGAATGTAAGTACAAAGCCTTGACAAGGCTCCCCCTCCGGCCTTTAGCTCTCAGGACGTCGAGTACCCCGCCGAGGAGGTGCCCCCGTGGCGACGACCGGAGCCCCGTCCGTCCCGTCCGTCTCCGCCCTCGCATCACTGGACTTCACGCTGGACCGGGCGAGTCCGGTGCCCCTCTATCACCAGCTCGCCCAGCAGTTGGAGGCCGCGATCGAGCGCGGGGAACTGCCCCCGGGCAATCTCCTCGGCAACGAGGTCGATCTCTCCGGCCGCCTGGGTCTGTCCCGGCCCACGGTCCGCCAGGCCATCCAGTCCCTGGTCGACAAGGGCCTGCTGGTCCGCCGCCGCGGCGTCGGCACCCAGGTCGTCCACCGCAAGGTGAAACGCCCCCTGGAACTGAGCAGCCTCTACGACGACCTGGAGGCGGCCGGCCAGCAGCCCACCACCCGCGTGCTGCGCAACGAGCCGGTCCCCGCCCCCGCCGAGGCGGCCAGCGCCCTCGGCCTCCCCGAGGGCACCCCGGTCACCCTCCTCGAACGGCTCCGGCTCACCCATGACCTCCCGGTCGCCTTCCTCGTCAACTACCTCCCGACGGACGTCCTCACCCCCGAGACCCTCCGCCTGGAGGCCACCGGCCTCTACCGCGCCCTGCGCACCGCCGGCATCACCCTGCACAGCGCCCATCAGACGGTCGGCGCCCGCTCCGCGACCCCCGAGGAGGGCCTCCTGCTCGACGAGCCCCCGGGAGCCGCCCTCCTCACCATGCGCCGCACCGCCTATGACGTCACCGGCCGCCCGGTGGAGTACGGCACCCATATCTACCGGGCGTCCCGCTACGCCTTCGACTTCCAGCTCCTCGTCCGGGGCTGACCGGCCCACGGGCCGACCGGCTCCTCAGTGCGCCCCGTCGAGCCGGGCCCGCTGGTCCTCGGTCAGCTCCAGGTCGACCGCAGCGAGGTTCTCCTCCAACTGGGCCACCGAGGAGGCCCCGGCGAGCGGCAGGATCGGCGGTTCCGAGGCGAGCTGCCAGGCCAGCACCACCTGGTTGAGGGTGGCGCCGGTCTCCCGGGCCACCTCCCGCAGCGCGGCCAGCCGCACCGGGTTGCCCGGGTGGTCGTAGTCCGCGGGCAGCGGCTTGTCGTCCCGGGTGTACGCGCCGGCCAGCAGCGGTGAGTACGCGACGAGGGTGAGGTCCGGCTCGGCCCGCAGATACGAGGCCAGTTCGGCGCCCGCGTGCCCGAGGCTGCCCTCCGGAAACATCTCGCTGGGCACGTCGTAGCGGGGGCGGAGCAGGCTGTGCTGGTACTGGAGCACCTCATAGCCGGGCAGTCCCGCGGCGGCGGCCAGCGCGCGGGCGCGCTCCACCCGCCAGATGGCGTGGTTGCTGACGCCGAGCAGTCCGACGGTGCCCTCGGCGACCAGCGCCGCGAACCCCTCGACGGTCTCCTCCAGCGGGACGGTCCGGTCCTCGATATGGGCGTAGAGCAGGTCCAGCTTCTCGACGCCGAGCCGCTCCCGGCTGCGCTCGGCGGACTCGCGGATCACCTTGGCGGACAGGCCCTCGGGGTCGTCGGTGAACGAGGTGCCGGGGGCGAGGGGGCGGGCGCCCAGTTTGGTGGCGATGACGATCTCGTCGCCGACGCCCCGGCTGCGCCGCCAGCGGCCGAGGAGTTCCTCGCTCTGCCCGCCCTGGCCGCCGTCCTCCCAGAAGGCGTAGTTGTCGGAGGTGTCGATGAAGGTGCCGCCGGCCTCGGCATAGCGGTCGAGCACGGCGAACGAGGTGGCCTCGTCGATGCGGGAGCCGAACAGCATCGCGCCCAGCGCGAGGACGCTCACCTCACGGCGATGGGCCGGGTCGGTGCCGATCGTGCGGTATTTCATGGGGATTCTTGCCATCCTTCCCAATCGAGCCGGGTTGTCCGGGCTCGAAAGGGAGTCTGGTCGTTGAAGCGCTCTTCAAGTCAAGGAGCTTCGGGGCGGTCTCCCGCGAACGGGCCCTCCAGTGCCGCCCACTGGAGCAGCATGATCGTCTTGGCGTCGGCGATCTCCCCCGAGCGGATCATCGCCAGGGCCCGCCGGAAGGGCAGTTCGAGGATCTCGATGTCCTCGCCCTCCTCGTCCAGTCCGCCGCCCTCGTGGGTGCGGGTCGAGGCCCCGTACTCGGCGGCGTAGAAACCGACCCGCTCGGTGACCGAACCCGGGCTCATATAGACGTCGAAGACATGGCGGACCGCGCCGATGGTGTGCCCGGTCTCCTCCACCACCTCGCGCCGCACGGCCAGCTCCGGGTGCTCGTCCTCGTCGTCGAGGAGTCCGCCGGGGGTCTCGATCAGCATGCCGTCGGGGTGCCCGTTGACATACGCCGGGAACCGGAACTGCCGGGTGAGCAGGACCGTTCCGCGCTCGGCGGAGTACAGCAGCATGGTGGCGCCGTTGCCCCGGTCATGGGTCTCGCGCTGCTGGGTGCTCCAGGTGCCGTCGGCACGCCGGAGGTCGAAGGTGGTGGCCCGCTCCACGTACCAGTGGCTGGACAGCAGCCGGACGTCCCGGACCCTGACCCGGGGGTTGCGGTCGAGGTCGAGTCCGGTGCGGTGCAGTCCGGTACGACCGCGGCTGTCGGGGGTGTCGGCGCCGGCGGTCATCGGGCACCTGCGGCGGGGGTGGGGGCGGGGGCTGAAACGGGGCCGGAGGCGGGGGCAGGGACAGGGGCGGGGGCGGAGGCGGGGCCGGGAAGAGGGGTGTGGGCGAGATCCATGCTCGTTTTCTAACATCCCGGCCCATGCCTGCCCGCCCCGGCCCGCCCCCTCCCCCGTGGAACGCGCGGCCCGGGGTCATTTGAGCCCGGAGTGGGACAGTCCCTCCACGAAGTGGCGCTGGGCCACGACGAAGACGATCAGCATCGGCAGCACGGTCATGGTGGCCGCGGCGAGCTGGGTGTTCCACATCTGGCCGCCATAGGCGTCGGTGAAGCGGGTCAGTGCCTGGGGCAGGGTGAACAGATCGGGTGAGGTGAGGTAGACGGTGGGTTCCAGATACAGGTTCCAGGAGGCGAGGAAGGTCAGGATCGCCACCGCCGACAGCGCCGGGCGGGCCAGCGGCAGACAGATCCGCCACCAGATCGCCGGGCGGCCGAGGCCGTCGAGGCGGGCCGCCTCCTCCAGTTCGACGGGGAGGGTGATGAAGAACTGCCGCATGATGAACGTGGCCAGCACACAGGGCGCGGCCAGCGCGGTCACCAGGATCAGCGGCCAGTGGGTGTTGACCAGTCCCGCCGACTTGAACAGCTGGAACAGCGGCACGATGGTCACTTCGCTCGGCACCAGCATCCCGGTCAGCACCACGAGGAACAGGGCGTTGGCCCCGGGGAACCGGATCCGGGCGAACGCGTACCCGGCCAGACTGGACACCGTCAAGGTGATGAGGGTGACCAGGACGGCGATATAGACACTGTTGAGGTACTGCCGGGCGAAGGGCTGGAAGCTGAACGCCTCGGTGTACGCGGACAGGGTGGGTGAGTCGGTCCACAGCGAGGGCGGGGCCTGGAAGATCTCCGCGAGGGGCTTGACCGACGCCGCGACCATCCAGACGGTCGGTACCACGAAGGGGATCGCCAGCACGGCGAGGGCCAGCACCAACAGGACCGAACGGGCTCGGTCAGTCCTCATAGAACACCCACCTACGGCGCAGCTGCCATTGCAGCAGGGTGAGCAGCATGACGAAGGACAGCAGCATCAGGGCGAGCGTCGAGCCGTAGCCGATGTCGTTGAACTCGAATGCCTGCTGGAACACGTAGTAGACGAGGACCGTGGTGGACAGCTCCGGTCCGCCGCCGGTCAGTACGGCGATCTGGGCGAAGGACTGGAGCGCCCCGACGATCGTGACGATGACGGTCAGCAGGATCGTCGGCGAGATCAGCGGCAGGGTGATCCGGGTGAACACCGCCCGGCTGCCCGCGCCGTCGATACGGGCCGCCTCGTACAGCTCGCGCGGGACGCCCTGGAGGGCGGCGAGGAAGAGGACCACGTTGACGCCGACGCTGCGGACCACCTGGGTGAGGATCACGGACACCATGGCGGTGTCGCCGCGCTGGAGCCAGTTGGGGCCGTCGATGCCGACGGTGGCCAGCAGGCCGTTGATGCCGCCGTTGTCCTGGAGGAGGAAGCCCCAGACCAGGGTCCAGGCGACCACGGAGACGACCACCGGGGAGAAGAACAGCATCCGGAAGAACGTGACCCCCCGGAACCGGCGGTTGAGCAGGACGGCGATGAGCAGCCCGAGGGTGATGTTGAGGACCACCACCCCGCCGGAGAAGAGCAGGGTCGCCAGCAGTACCTCGGGGAGCTGCGGGTCGTCGGCGAGGGCGGCGTAGTGCCGGGCGCCGACGAAGGTCTGCTCGCCGGTGAAGATGTTCCGCTGGTTGAGGCTGTACCAGATCGCCATCCCGACCGGCAGCAATACGAACACCGCCACCCCGGCGAGCTGCGGCAGGATGAAGAGGTAGCCGGTCAGGGTGTCCCGGCGGCGGGTGGTCCAAAAGCGTGGCCCGGTCGACCGGGCGGCGGTCCGGGCGGCGGGTGCCGCCGCCCGGCCGTCGCCCGGCGCGGCGGTCCGCACGGCGGTCCGTGCCGTGGTCCGTGGGCTGGTCCGTGCGCTGGTGCGTGCGCTGGTCACTTGACCAGAATCGGTTCGATCGCGGCGCAGACCGAGCGCAGTACGGCCGGGATGTCGGCGTCCGGCTGCCACATCGCGTCCAGGGCGGTCTTGCCCTTCTGGGCTATCTCGGCCGGGTTGGCGTGGTTGGGCAGGGTGACGGCCTGCGGCAACTGGTCGACCACCGCGCCCTGGAGCTGGGTGGCGTTCAGGACCTGGTTGTTCGCGGCGAGCTTCTCCCCGGTTAGCAGGGACTTTCGGGGCGGCGGGAAGTACTGGGCGAGCTTCTCGGCGTTCGCCGGGTTGGTCAGATAGGCCAGGAAGTCGGCGGCCTGCTCGGGGTTCCGGCTGGAGGCCAGGACACCCACCCCGGCCTGGCCGAGCACCGCGTAGTCACCGGCGGGGCCCTCGGGGAGGGGGTGGAGGGCGAAGTCGAACGAGCCGGTGAGCAGGGAGGCGCGGGACACCTGGGCGACGGTGAAGGCGGCGTCACCGGCGAAGAAGTCGGCGGTGGTGCCGGGGCCGGGCATGGCCTGGGTCGTGAACGCCGCCTCGTGCAGGAAGGTGAAGGCGTCCTCCATCTCGGGGCTGTCGAAGGTGCAGGTCTTGCCGTCCTCGCTCCAGGCCGACGCGCCCCAGCCGGTCCAGACCGTGGCCAGCGTGTTCCACGCCTTGTAGTCGAAGTCGCGGACGACGAACCCGGCCTTGCCGGTCTTGTCGTTCACGGCCGCTCCGGCGGCGGCGACCTGGTCCCAGGTGAGGGTGGCCGGATCGATCTCCTGCCCGGCCTCGGCCAGCAGATCGGTGTTCACGTACAGGGCGTACGGCGAGTTGGAGAAGGGGTAGGCGTAGAGGGTGCCGTCGCGGCTGAACTCGGCGGTGACGCTGCCCAGCAGGTCGTCGTACTTCCAGCCCGGGGTGGCCTTCAGCTTGTCGGTGAGACCGAGGAGGGCGTCGGAGGCGATGAGGTCGCTGGACAGATCGCCCATCCAGGCGAGGTCGGGGGCGTTGCCACCGGCGATCTGGGTGGTGAGCGTGGTGTTGTACTCGGCGAACGGCAGGGACTCGAAGGTGATCTTCGCGACGTCGGGGTGATCGGCGCGGTAGTCGGCGGCGATGCTGTTCAGCAGCTTCAGCTGGGCCTCGTCGGAGGTCCACACCGTCATCCGGAGCTGGACCGCCGAGTCCTGGGTGTCGGCCGCGGACCCGGAACAGGCGGTCGCGCCGAGCGTGAGCGCCGTGGTCACGGCGACGGCCGTCAGCGCCTTTCTGGTTCTGATCATGTGCGGGGTCCCTCTCGTGGTGCGGGTGCGGTGGTGCGGGGGGTGCGGGGTGCGGTGGTGCTTGGTATGGGGGGTGCCTTGGTACTCGGTGTGGGGAGGGTGCCTTGGTACTCGGTACGGGGGGGGTGTCTTGGAGTGAGGGGTGTCTTGACGTCGGGAGGGCTCAGTAGCCCAGTGGCTGAGTAGCCCAGTGGCTCAGTGGCTCAGTGGCTCAGTGGCTCAGTAACCGACGATCTCGGGCCAGTGCAGTTCCACGCCCGCCTCGGTCAGCCGGCGCTGGAGCTGATCGACGAGGGCGGGGGCGGTGGCGACCTGCTGCGGGCTCAGCCCCCGGTCCAGGCAGAACGCGGCGAGTTCACCGGCCGACTCGCCGATGTTCCATTCGACGGGGTGGAGCCGGTAGGCACCGTTGGTGATGTGGGTGGTGCCGATGTTCTTCGCGGCGGGGAGAAGGTTCTGCGTCCGGACCGGGACGAGCGCGCCGAGCGGGATCTCGAAGGGCGCCGACTCGATGTCGATGTAGTTGTCACCGCCGGTCGAGGGGTGCAGATCGATCCGGTACATGCCCACCCCGACGGACGCGTCGAAGCGGGCCGGTCCGCCATGGCCACGGGCCTTGATGGAGATGTCCTGCTCGCGGACGGTGGTCAGCGCCCTGATCCGGCGGGACTCCCGGATGTACGGGGCCTGCGCGAAGCCGTCGTCGGTGCCCACCAGGTCGCCGCGCAGCCGGAGGCCGGGCCAGCCGTGCCCGCCGTCGGGCCGGGGCGCCTCGGTCTGGAGCCAGTGCACATACGCCCGGGACTGCGCCTTCGCCGCGGCGAGATGGCGCTCCCGGTCGTCGGTGTCGATGACCGAGCCGCCGACGTAGTCCAGCTGGGGCCAGTTGGCGAGGACGATGTCGCTGTCGTACAGGCCGTCGGTGAACGTCTGCCGGGCGGCGATCCGCCGGAACTGCCACAGATCCCGGTCCCCGGCGTCGAACCGCGGATCGCCGGCGCCGTCCTGCTCCGGGTTGACGATCAGGGTGCGCTCCTGTGGGGCGAGGGTGCGCGGGTCGGGCGCGGTGAAGGACAGCATCGGAGCGCCCCAGAAGGGCAGTTCGAGCGAGCGCCAGTCGTCGTAGTCGTCCGGGCGGGGGATGGTGTGGTCCCCCGTCGCGTGGTCGAAGACGAAGCACCAGGCGATCGACTGCACATTGGCCGGGTCGGCGGTGTCGGCGGCGCTGGGCTCACCGGTGTCGGACCGTGCCTCGGCGCCGACGACGTACTCGGTGCCGGTCAGCGGGAGCAGATCGCCGGTCTCGGTGCCGTCGAGCACGTACTCGGCGGTGATCAGGGTCTCCGCCCCGGTGTGCGGGTCGGCCACCGTGACCGAGCGGACCACCCCGTCCACGACCTCGGCGGCGACCGGGACGGCGGGCTGGAGGACCGTCAGCCGCCCGCTCGACCGGTACGGGGCGAGGAGGGCCTCGATCACCGCGAGGGCGACCCGCGGCTCGTGGCAGAGCCGGCTCACCCGGCCGCGGCCGGGGTTGAGTTCCCGGTCGGCGCGGGCCGCCGCCGACAGCGGATAGTGGTCGCGGTAGTAGCGGCGGATGTCTTCGCGCAGGGCCCGGTAGCGGGCGGTGACGCCGAACCGCTCCACCCAGATGTGCTCGTCCGGCGGCACCGCCTGGGACGTCAACTGCCCGCCCAGCCAGGGGAATTCCTCGGTCATCACGACCCGGCGACCGCGCTGGAGCAGCGCGAGCGCGGCGGCCACCGAGCCGAGACCGCCGCCGATGACGGCCACCTCGGCGCCGACGGTCCGCTTCTCCCTGATCCGTCCCGCTCCCCCGCTCACGAACGGTCCCCGTCCCCCGCTCACGAACGGTTCCCGTCCCCCGCTCATGAACGGTCCTCCGCCCGCGCCACGACCGTCTCGCCCGTCTCGACCTCGGCGACCAGCAGCCGCTGGGTCTCCAGATCCGCCCACTCCTCGGGATCGGTGAGGATGAGCTGCCGCAGCAGTTCCAGCGCCTCGGCGGCGACCTGTTTGCGCGGCACCCGGAACCCGGTCAGTGCCCGGCCGTCGGCCCGATGACCGCGTACCTCACCGAGCGCGGCGACCGAGATCTCGCCGGGTACGTCCACCCCGGCGGCGACCAGCGCGAGGATGACGTCCTCGGTGAGGAAGGCGTCCTCGGCGAGGATGAGGGTGGCGCCGGTGGCCTGCGCCAGCCGGGGCAGGTCGGCGACCCGCTCCTCGCCGACCAGCATGAACGCCATCCGGCCCGCCGCCGAGGCGGCCTCGACCGCGCCACGCCGGTCGCGCGCGGTGGCGGTGTCCCGGCCGCGGTGCACATACAGGGCCTGGCGGTGTCCGCTGGCCGCGGCCTGGTCGATCACGGCGTCGGTGGGGCTGACGTAGTCGATCCCGACGTACGGCACCGGCGCGGCCGTCTCGTCCCGGCGGCCGACGGCGACGAACGGGAACTGCTCGGCGACCATCCGCTCCAGCTCGGAGCCGGCCATCTGCTGGCCGAGCAGGATGCAGCCGTCGGTCAGCCGCAGCCGGGTCTTGCGGTGGAACAGGCTGCGGGTGCCGTTCTCGACCGGGGAGGACGTGAAGAACAGCAGGTCCCAGCCGATCGTCTCGGCGGCGCGCTCGATGCCGTTGAGCAGCGGGCCGTAGAAGTCCATGCTCTCCGGCGACAGGGCTTCCTCGTAGGTGAAGACGCCGATGATCTGGTTGTCCAGGCCGGCCAGCCGGCGGGCCGCCGGGTCGGCGACATAGGTGGCCTGGTCGAGCGCCTGCTTGACCCGGGCGCGGGTCTCCTCCGAGATACGCGCGTTCGAGTCGTCACGGTCGTTCAGCACCACCGACACGGTGGTCTGGCTGACGCCCGCGATCTCGGCGATCTCGCGCTGGGTCACCCGGCGCGGCTTGCTTGGCATCGATCCTCCGCTGCTCTGCGCAGCGCTGTCACCGTCACTGTCACTGTCACAACGACGGTCACTGCGCTGTCACTGACGCTGATAATGCGTATCTTCACCGAACACCGGTGACCTTAAGCCGCCGGAAACAAGAACGCAATCCCCCCTTGACCGACGGGTCATCCGGTTGAGATCGTCCGTCACGCCGCGATGAAGATAGGCATTATCACGACGACCGTCGCGGCCGGACAGGAGCCGCACGATGTCAACGCCCCATGCCCAAGTCCCGGACCCCGCACCTCACTCCAGCCCCCTCCTGAGCCGCCGGGGGCTGCTCGGCGCCGCGCTCGCGGCCGGTGTCGTACTGATCGCCGAACCGACCGCCGTCACAGCGCACGCGGCGGCCGGTGATGTCACCCTGACCGCGGGCGGGATCAGCCTGCTGGCCAGTGTCGGCGGCCGACTCGCCATCCGTGACGCGAACGGCGTCACCCGCTCCGCCGGATCGAAGTTCCAGGTCAAGGACCGGCTCACCGGCATCCACCTCTCCACCGGCGGCACCCCCGCGCTCGCCACCCTGCCCGACGGCACCCCGGCGATCCGGATGGACTACATCTTCGACCCCGCCGCCGGAGCGGCCACCACCGTCACCGGCTGGTTCAGCGTCGCCACCCGCCACGCCCGGCTGGAGTGGCGGATCACCGGCGCGGACACCCTGGTCCCGGACGGTTTCCTGTTCAGCCGCGCGATCCAGTCCCCCACCGCGCCCGACGACTACATCCCGGTCACCGAGTGGGTCCGCGACGCGGGCGGCGGCATCCCGTACGAGGACACCGTCGGCGTGGCCCACACCTCCACCTGGACCACTCTCCACGGGCTGTACCTCCTGAACCGCTCGCGTCAGGCATGGTCGAACTCGACCTGGATCCACGCCCCCGGCGAGACCGACCCGGCCGGCGGCTGGACCAGCCGGGCCGACTTCTTCTTCTCCACGACCCGCCCCTCGGCCACGGCCACCATCGGCCGCGGCACCCAGCTCGGCCTCGAATTGACCACCGACCGCGACTTCAACCTCTACACCACCCCCGGCGAGCCGATGCAGCTCACCGCCCTGGTGGCCAACGGCAGCGCCGCCTCCCGCCCGGCCGAACTGGAGCTGTCGGTACGGGACTTCGACGGCACCCACCTGGCCGCCACGACCGTGACCGGCACCATCGCCGCGGCGGGCACCTGGCAGCACACCTTCACCGTGCCCGCCCCGGGAGCGGGCATCGCCCTCGCCGAGGTCGTCGTACGCTCCACGGGCGACGAGGCCTTCGCCCGCACCAACCTCGCCACCCTCCCCGCCCCCACCCACCAACCCGTCGCCGACAGCATGTTCGGCATCGCCAACTACCCCTGGCTGCTGCGCCCGAGCGCCACCGCCGTCCTGGACCTCTGGCAGCGCGTCGGCATCTCCCTGGTCCGGATCGCCTACGACGGCGGCCCCGGACTGCCCCCCGCCGCCTTCGACGCCCGCGGTATCCGCCACAACATCGAACTCCAGCCCTCCCTCGAAGCGACCGACACCGAGGCGGCGGCCTGGGCGGCCGACAAACTCACCGTGGCCCAGACCTCCGGAGCGGCCTACTTCGAGGTCGGCAACGAACTCAACCGCCCGTTCAACACCGGAGTGGCCGCCCAGGCGTACCTGGACAAGGCCCTGCGCCCGGTCCACGACCGCAGAGCAGCGACCGGCGCCACGATCAAACTGATGAACAACGGCCTGGCCGGCATGGACAAGCCCTGGGTGGAGAACTTCATCGCGGCGGGCGGCTGGAACCTGATCGACGCGTTCGCCTACCACCCCGGCCGCGGCAACTTCACCCCCGACTACATCCCGCCGGGCGGCGACTGGGGCACCGGCCCCGAGGGCGCGTACTGGAACTTCTACGGCGGGCTGAAGCAGCTCAAGGCCCTGATGGCGACGCACGGCGAGAAGGAGATCTGGCTGACCGAGGCGTACGCGCCGACCAAGCCGAACAGCTGGTGGCACGACACCTACCGGCACGCGGCGGAGAACGTCCTGCTCACCCTGGCCCTGGCGAAGGCGGAGGGGGTCACCTGCGTCTGCTGGTACCAGTTCCACGACAGTGTGCTGGGCATGCCGCAGGTCGCCGACCCGGACAATGTCGAGTACCACTACGGCCTGATGAACCGCGACCTCAGCCCCAAGCCGTCCCTGCTGGCCTACGCGACCGCCGCCCGGGTCCTGGACCGCGCCACGTTCACCGGACGCCTGACCTTCACCGACCCACACACCTTCGGCCTGTGGTTCGACACCCCCGACGGCCCGGCGCTCGTCCTGTGGAACCGGGCCGACGGCTACCTCCTCAACACCACGGGCCAGCGCACCGACTGGCACTTCCCCGCGCCCGAGGTGTGGACCGACCCCTGGCCGACGAAGACCCTCCTCACCCTCCCGTCCACCACCCCGGTCCGCGAACTCGACGCCATCGGCCGGGCGCGGGTGCTGTCACCGGTCCAGGGCGAGGTGACGCTGACGCTGGACGGGGCGCCTCGGGTGTACTTCGGGTTGACGCCGCAGGGCGGGACCGTGCCGGGGACGGGGACGTTGGCGGGGAGCCGGTTCGGTCCGGCGTAGGTGCCGCGGGCGGGGATGTCCCCGGGGTGGGCACCCCACGGCTACTCCCAGCGGATGAGGGCCGGACGGCACCGTGGTACCGGTGCCTCCGGCCGCATTCACCTCCGTGGGCGCAAGGCCGCCGGGCAAGGCGTTCATAGCGTGATGACCGGGCCGTGAGACGGCCCGCCATCGCCTGCCGACCGCCTCACTGGAGTACTCCGTGGCAACGTTCCTCTACCGGCTGGGCCGGTTCTCGTTCCGGCGACGACGGCTCGTCCTCGTGCTGTGGATCGCCGTGCTGGCCGCCGTCGGCCTCGGCGCGTCGAGCGTGTCGAGCAGGACGACGGACAGCTTCAGCATCCCCGGCACCCAGTCCCAGCGGGCGCTGGACCTGCTGGACGAGGAGTTCCCCCAGGCGTCCGCCGACGCGGCCACGGCCCAGGTGGTCTTCCGGGCGGACGACGGCCGGCCGCTGACGTCCGGCGCGCACCGGACGGAGATCGAGTCCCTCGTCGCCGGCCTCCGCACCGCCCATCAGGTGGCCGGGGTCGTCGACCCGTACACCGGCGCCACCGTCAGCGAGGACGGCACGATCGCCTACGCGCAGATGACCTACGAGGTCGCCCAGGGCGAGGTCTCCGACCGGGCCCACCAGGATCTGGAGGACCTGGTAGCCCGGGGTGAGCGCGCGGGCCTCGACATCAGCACCCGGGGTTCCGCGGTCGCCGGGGAGGCCCATCAGAGCGCCACCGAACTGATCGGCATCCTGGTCGCCGCCGTCGTCATGGTGATCACCTTCGGCTCGCTCATCGCGGCCGGGCTGCCGCTGCTGACCGCGCTGTTCGGGGTCGGGCTGGCCATCACCGGGATCACCGCGGCCGGGGCGTTCGTCGATCTCGGCTCCGACACCAGCACCCTGGCGCTGATGCTGGGCCTGGCCGTGGCGATCGACTACGCCCTGTTCATCGTCTCCCGCTACCGAGGCGAGCTGAAGGACGGCCACGCGCCCGAGGAGGCCGCCGGGCGGGCACTCGGCACGGCCGGATCGGCGGTGGTGTTCGCCGGGATGACCGTGGTGATCGCGCTGGCCGGACTCGGTGTCGTCGGTATCAAGGTGCTGACCGACATCGGGATCGGGGCCGCGTTCGCGGTGGTCGTCGCCGTGGTCATCGCGCTGACCCTGCTGCCCGCCATGCTCGGCTTCGCGGGTCCGAGGATCGCCGCCGGGAGATACCGGACGCGGCGGCTGCGGGCCGTCGAGAGCGGGGAGCGCGAGCCGATGGGCGTGCGCTGGGCGCGGTTCGTGCTGCGCAACCCGGTCAAGGTGCTCGGCGTGTCGGTTGCCGGGCTGCTGCTGCTCGCCGCTCCGGCCCTGTCGCTGGAACTGGGCATGCCCGATGACGCGACGGCCGCCCCGGGCAGCACCCAGCGCATCGCCTACGACACCGTCAGCGAGGGGTTCGGCGCCGGGTTCAACGGCCCCCTGACCGTCGTGGTCGACGCCCGGGAGAGCGCGGATCCCGAGGCCGCCGCGGACGAGGCGGCCACCCTGCTGGGGGACCTGCCCGACATCGCCTCCGTGAGCCCGGTGACCTTCAACGAGAGCGGTGACGTGGCCCTGCTGCGGGCGGTGCCGGGCTCGTCGCCCGGCAGCGCGGAGACCGTGGCCCTGGTCTCCGACATCCGTGACCGCGGCGCGGCCCTCGCCGACGACACCGGCGCCGATCTGATGGTCACCGGCACCACCGCCCTCAACATCGACATGTCCGGCAAGCTCAGCGACGCCCTGGTCCCGTATCTCTGCGTGGTCGTCGGGCTGGCCCTGCTCCTGCTGACGCTGGTGTTCCGCTCACTCCTCGTGCCGCTCAAGGCCGCCGCCGGTTTCCTGCTGAGCGTCCTCGCGACCCTCGGGGTCGTGGTCGCCGTCTTCCAGAAGGGCTGGTTCGCGGACCTGTTCGGCGTGGACCAGACCGCCCCCATCGTGAGCATCCTCCCGATCTTCCTGGTCGGCGTGGTCTTCGGTCTGGCGATGGACTACGAGGTCTTCCTGGTGACCCGGATGCGGGAGGAGTACGTGCACGGGGCGGGGCCGCGCGAGGCGGTCGTGGCCGGTTTCCGGCACGGGGCCCGGGTGGTCACCGCGGCGGCGGTCATCATGATCTCGGTGTTCGCCGGGTTCCTCCTCAGCGACACCGCGATCATCAAGTCCATGGGCCTGGGCCTCGCCACCGCCGTGCTGTTCGACGCGTTCGTGGTCCGGATGGCGCTGGTCCCGGCGGTGATGGCCCTGCTCGGCGACCGCGCCTGGTCCCTGCCCCGCCGCCTGGACCGGCTGCTGCCCGACGTGGACGTGGAGGGCGAGAAGCTGCGGCAGCGGCTCGACGCCCACCCGGAGGAGACGGCACGGCTCACACCGGTGGCGGGCGCGAAGAGCTGAGCGACGCGACCGGGGTGCGGTGGCGCGGGCCACTCCCCCCGGGGCGGGTCCCGCGCCCGGAGGTACGGTGGGAGCCGCCCGACAGGGCCCCCGCCCGGCCCGACCAGCGGCGTCACTCGGCCGGGGACCCCCGGAGCGAGGACCCCCCGGGGGACCCGGAGCGAGGACCTCGTACCTCCTTCCCCGGCCCCGCACGGACGGACCGACGGACGGACACGGCGACGGACCGGGGCCTCTTGGCAGCCAAGGACCGAACTGCCCCTCCCCAGCGAAGGGCCGAACAGGCTTTCCCCGGCCAAGGGCCGGACAGCCGCTCCCGGCCGCTCCCGGCGAAGGACCGGACGACGGCTCCCCGGCGGCGGCGAAGGACAGAGCGAGCGCCCCTCGGATCCGGAGATCCAGGGGGCGCCCCTGGATCGAAAGGTGACCCAGTGACCACACCCACCACGGCCCCGCCGCCACCTCCCCCTCCGGCGGCGTCGTCGTCCTCCCTCGCCCCCGAGACCCTGCTCGGCGGGGCGGAGGGACGCTCGGACGTGGCCGTGCTGCGCGCGCTGACCCGCGTGGCACGGGCGGACCAGAAGCATCTGTGGGTACGGCGCTGGACCGTCCCGCTGATCTGCACGCTGTTCGGCATCCCGGCGCTCCAGAGCGCGGCGGATGGCGCCGGGCCCGGTCTGCCGGTCATGGTGGCGCTGACCGCGGCCTTCTGCCTCCCCCTGCTGTGGCGGCACCAGCGGCCCATCCTGATCTTCGCCCTCACCTCCGCGGTCTCGGTGCTGGGTCTGGCGCTGGACACCAGCACCGGCTCGGAGACCGCGCGGGTGGCCGCGCTGCTCAGCCTGGGCCGGGGGGTGCGGCCGGTGCAGCTGGCGGTCTGTGTGGCGGTGGCGGTCGCCCAGACGGCGATCGTCAGCGTCGTCGAGAACCGGGGCCAGACGAGCGGTCTCCAGACGCCGGTGGTGGCCATCGTCCAGGCCCTTCTGGTGGTGGCGGTCGCCGCGGCGGGGGTCGTCGGCCGGGTGCTGAACGCGTACATCACCGCCCTGCGCGAGCGGGCGGTGAGGCTGGAGATCGAGCGGGACCAGCGGGCCCGGCTCGCCGCCGCCGCCGAGCGCTCCCGTGTGGCCCGCGAGATGCACGACATCCTGGGCCACACCCTCGCCGTGATCGTCGGCCTCGCGAACGGTGCCGCCGGACTGACCGAGGCGAAGCCGGAGCGGGGCGCCCAGACCCTGCGCATCATCGCCGACAGCGGCCGGGGCGCCCTGGCGGAACTGCGGCGCCTGCTGTCGGTCATCGGCGACGACGAGAAGTCCGCGCCCGGGGACACCCCGCTCGCCCCGCAGCCGGGGTTCGGCGATCTGGACGCGCTGCTGGAGCGGGTCAGGGCGGCGGGCCCCGCCGTCACCCTGGCCGTGGAGGGCAGCCCGGACGAACTGCCGCCCGGCCTCCAGCTCGCCGTCTACCGCGTGGTGCAGGAGGCGATGACGAACACCCTCAAGTACGCGGCGCCCGATACGGCGGTCCGCGTGACCATCGCCGTCGACGACACGGCGGTGGACCTGACCGTGCAGGACACCGGGCCGTCCCGCGCCCCCGGGGTCAACTCCGACGGCCGGGGGCTGGTCGGTATGCGCGAGCGGGCGGCGCTCTACGGCGGCGGGGTCACCGCGGGCACCAACCGTCTCGGCGGCTGGACCGTCCACGCCCGCTTCCTGACCGCCCGCCCGCCGGTACTGATGGAGAATCGATCGGTATGACCACCGTCCTCATCGTCGACGACCAGGCCCTGCAACGGCTCGGCTTCAGCATGCTCCTGGAGCAGCACGCCGACCTGAGCGTGGTCGGCGAGGCCACCCATGGCGCCGAGGCGGTCCGGATGACCGCCGAACTCCGCCCGGACGTCGTCCTGATGGACGTCCGCATGCCCGGCGTCGACGGCATCGAGGCGACCCGCCGCATCGTCCACTCCGGAGGCCGCTCCCGCGTCCTCGTGCTGACCACGTTCGACCTGGACGAGTACGCGTACGACGCGCTGCGCGCCGGGGCCAGCGGCTTCCTCCTCAAGGACGCGCTGCCGGAGGAACTGGTGGGCGGCATCAGGGCGGTGGCCGCCGGGGACGCGGTGATCGCGCCCGGCCTGACCCGCAAGCTGATCGACGCCTTCACCCATCGCCTGCCGGGCCGCACCCCCGACCAGGACCGCCGGCTCACCGCCCTCACCGAGCGCGAGTGCGAGGTCCTGGTCGCGATGGCCACGGGCTGGAGCAACGCGGAGATCGCCGAGCGGCTGTGCCTGGCCGAATCCACGGTCAAGTCCCATGTGAGCCGCGTCCTGGGAAAGACCGGCGCGCGGGACCGGGTGCAGGCGGTGATCTTCGCCTACGACGCGGGGTTGGTGAGACCGGCGTGAGCAGGCGCGGGGCCCGCTGTGTGCCGCTTCCCGTCGCCGGCGGAAACACCCACCGCGTCCCGGTCCGGGCCGTGCGGGCGACCGGGTCACCCGGCCGTGATCCCGCGAGGGGAACCAGGGGGACCTCCGCACGCATCCTGACCCACAGTCCCCCATTCACCCGAGCGAAGGAGGGACCGTGGAGCAGGCGAGGTCGGCGCCGGGAGCCTGCGCCCCGGCCGATCGGGGTCGCCCCGGTGGTCCGGATGCCCGCCCGGCGCGCGCCCGGGGTGCGGGCGTGAGGCCGGGGAGGAACTGACCGTGGGCATCGGCGACTTCATCAGTGACATCACGCCGGACTCGGTCGAGGACGCGGTCGAGGGCGGCGTCGAGTGGGTGGGCAACCGGGTCGAGGACGCCGGCAACTGGACCGCCGACCGGCTCGACGACGTCGGCTGGGAGTCCGGCGCCGACTGGGTGCGCGAGCAGTCCCGGTCGGTCGCCAACCGGATGGGCGCCGAAGCGGACGAGATGGACCTCGGCCAGACCGAGGACAAGACCAGGCTCATCCACGGCAGTCCGGGCACGCTCAACGCCACCGCCACCAAGCTCCGCGCCTTCCAGACGGCCTTCGAGGACACCGGCGACGGACTGAGGGGCCTCGACTCCTCCCGGCTCAAGGGCGAGGCGGCCGACGCGCTGCGCACCGCGGTGAGCACCCAGCCGCCCCGGTGGTACACGGCCGCCGATGCCGCGGCGAGGGTGCTCGGCGCGCTGGAGGCGTTCGCCGGGACGGTCACCTGGGCGCAGGGACAGGCGCAGACGGCGATCGACAAGTGGAAGGAAGGTGTCAGGGCCTCCGAGGCCGCCGCCGACGCCCACCGCGGAAAGGTCGACGCCTACAACGCCGCCGTCGACCGCTACAACGCCCGGCCCGCCGACGAGCGCGATCCGGCCTCGCTCCCACCCCGGCCCGCGCCGACGTTCGAGGACCCCGGCCGACGGCTGATGCAGGAGGCCCAGGACATCCTCGCCGAGGCCCGCGAGCAGCGGAACTCGGCGTCGGAGACCGCGCGCAGGGCGATCCGTACCGCCCGCGACGCGGCGCCGGAGAAGCCGTCCTACACCGAGCAGGTCAGCGACGGGCTCCAGGAACTCCAGATCATGGGGGACCACTTCGGCGGCGGCATCATCAAGGGCACGGCGGGACTGGTCAACTTCGTCCGCAGTGTGAACCCCGTCGACCCGTACAACCTCACGCACCCGGCCGAGTACGTCACCTCGCTCAACAGCCTGGCCGCGGGTCTGCTGGTGGCCGCCAACGATCCGGTCGGAACCGGCCGTCAGATGGTCAGCACCTTCATGAAAGACCCGGCGGAAGGCTTCGGCCGGCTGATCCCCGACCTCGCGCTCACCTTGGCCACCGGTGGCGGCGGCGCCGCGGTGCGGGCCGTCCGGGTCGCCGAGGAGGCCGCCGACGCGGCGCGGGCGCGCACGGTGATCGACAAGGCTCCGGACGGCACCCACAACCGGCCGGACGGGCAGCGCACGAGCGGGGGCACCGACCCCGTCGACCTCGCCTCCGGCCGGATGTTCCTGCCCCAGACCGATGTCGAGCTGCCCGGCATCCTGCCGCTGGTCTTCACCCGCCGCACCGAGTCCGGCAACCCCACCGGCCGCTTCCTGGGGCCCGCCTGGACGTCCACCGTCGATGAGCGTCTGGAGATCGACGCCATCGGGGTCGTCCATGTCACCGCCGACGGACTCCTGATCCCGTATCCGCATCCGGTACCCGGCCTTCCCGCCCGGCCGGACAGGGGCACCTCCCGCACCCTGCTGGCCCGGGACGGGCAGGGCGACTACACCGTCACCGCCCTCGACACCGGACTGACCCGCCACTTCCCCGGGCCGTCCGGCGGTGAACCGGGCGGTGACGGAACCGCCTGGCTGGCGGGCCTCTCCGAACCCAACGGTCACACGATCGCCGTGGACCGCGCCGAGGACGGCACGCCGCTGGCCCTGACCCACTCGGCGGGCCACCGGCTGAAGCTGACCACCGCCGACGGCCTGATCACCGCGCTGTCCCTGGCCGGCGCGGGCGAGGCCGGGGCGGATCTGCCGCTGATGGGCTACGGCTACACGGGCGCCGATCTCACCACCGTCACCAGGCCGTCGGGGGCCGTCACCGCCTTCGGCTACGACGACCGGCACCGGGTCGTCACCTGGATCGACTCCAACGAGAGCCGCTACGACTACGTCTACGACGACCGGGACCGGGTCGTGGCCGAGGGCGGTGAGGCCGGGCACGTCCAGGTCACCCTGGCCTACACCGATCCGGACCCCGTGAGCGGCCACCGCACCACCACCCTGACGACCGCCGACGGCCGCACCACCCGCCATCTCATCGACAGCCGCTGTCTGGTGATCGCCACCACCGATCCCCTCGGCCGCACCACCCGCGCCACCTACGACAGCCGCGGCAACCCCCTGACCCGCACCGACGCCCTCGGCCACACCACCGCCCACTCCTACGACAGGGAGGGCCGGGAGGTGTCCGTCACCCGGGCCGACGGGAGCGTACTGCGGACCGTGCGCGGCCCCTCGGGACTGCCGGTGGAGACGACCGGCGCGGACGGGTCCCGCAGGACGCAGGAGTTCGACGGGCGCGGCAACCGCACCTCGGTCACCGACGAGTCGGGCGCCACCACCCGCTACCGCTACGACGACGCCGGCCGGCTCACCTCCGTCACCGACCCGCTGGGCGCCCTCACCCGGGTACGGTGCGACGCGGCGGGACTGCCCGTGGAGGTGACCGGCCCGGCCGGGGCCGGTACACGCGTGGTACGCGACGCGCTGGGCCGTCCGGTGCGTATCACCGATCCGGTGGGCGGTGTCACCCGCCTTGAGTGGCACGCCGACGGACACCTCGCCCGCCGTACGGAGCCGGACGGCGCGACCCGGTCGTGGACCTATGACGGCGAAGGCAACTGCCTGACCCACACCGACGCGGCGGGCGGTGTCTCGCGGTTCGAGTACACCCACTTCGACCTGCCGCTCGCCCGCACCGAACCCGACGGGGCACGCTACGAGTTCGAGCACGACGCCTCCCTGCGCCTGCGCAAGGTCACCAATCCGCACGGGCTGACCTGGACCTACACCTACGACGCCGCCGACAACGTCATCAGTGAGACCGACTTCGACGGCCGTACCCTCACCTACCGCCACGACGCCGCCGGGCGGCTGGCCGACCGGGTCGACGCGCTCGGTGGGACCGTCTCCTTCGCGCGCGACCCGCTCGGCCGGATCGTCGGCAAGGACGCCGACGGACGGATGACGACCTACGCCTACGACCGGGCGGGACGCCTGCTGGAGGCGGTCGGACCGGACGGCGACCTGCGCTACCGGTACGACCGCCGCGGCAATGTCACCACCGAACTCGTGGACGGCCGCCCCCTCACCTTCGCCTACGACGCCCTCGGCCGCCGCACCCGCCGTACCACCCCCACGGGGCATGTCACCGCCTACACCTACGGCGCCGACGGAACACCGCAGCGGCTGATCACCGGCGCACACCATGTCGACTTCACCCACGACGCCGCGGGCCGGGAGGTCACCCGCGTCCTCGGCGACGCCCTCACCCTGACCTCCGCGTGGGACGGGGCCGGACGGCTCACCGCACAGCACATCACCGCCCGGACCGGCACCGTCAACAGCCGTGCCTACACCTACCGCGCCGACGGCCACCTGCGGTCCGTCACCGACGAGTTGTCGGGCAGCCGCACATTCGACCTCGACCCGGTCGGCCGGGTCACCGCGGTGCACGCCGACGGCTGGACCGAGCGCTACGCCTACGACCCGAGCGGCAACCAGACCGCGGCGTCCTGGCCGTCCCACCACCCGGGTCACGAGGCAACCGGGCCACGTGCCTACTCCGGCACGGCCGTCACCCGCGCCGGAGGCGTCCGATTCACCCACGACGCGCTCGGCCGGGTCGTCCTGCGGCAGAAAACCCGCCTGTCCCGCAGGCCCGACACCTGGCGCTACGAGTGGGACACCGAGGACCGCCTCACCGGTGTGACCACCCCCGACGGGACGCGGTGGCGGTACCGCTACGATCCGCTGGGCCGCCGCATCGCCAAGCAGCGCCTGGCGGCCGACGGCGACAGCGTGCGGGAGGAGGTCCGTTTCACCTGGGACGGCCCGATCCTGTGCGAACAGACCACCCATCAGCCGGATCTCCCGCACACCGTCGCCCTCACCTGGGACCATCGCGACGACGTACCCCTGGCCCAGACCGAACGCATCCTCACGGCCGATCACCAGCAGCAGGAGATCGACCGGCGCTTCTTCGCCATCGTCACCGACCTCATCGGCACCCCCACCGAACTCGTCGACGAGACGGGCCATGTCGCCTGGCGGGCACGGTCCACCTTGTGGGGCACCACCGCCTGGGCCCGTGACAGCAGCGCCTACACCCCGCTGCGCTTCCCCGGTCAGTACTACGACCCCGAGACCGGGCTCCATTACAACTGCTTCCGCCACTACGACCCCGAGACCGGCCGCTACACCTCCCCGGACCCGCTCGGGCTGGGCCCGGCGCCCAACCCGGTCGCCTATGTCGCCAATCCCCATACCTGGACGGACCCGCTGGGGCTCGCCCCCTGCCCTCGGGGGGCTTGGGCGGACCGGGCCGATTTCTCCAGCCAGAAGGTGATGAGCAAGAAGTTCCACGCCCACGCGGGTGACTTCCTCGACACCCCCGGAAATCTGAACAAGGCCAATCTGCAACGGTTCCAGGACGCCATGCGTGACCATATGACAGCCGACGGAACGAAGATCTACCGGTTCGACTACAGAAATCAGGGGCCGGCCATCGGATTCATCGACCCGGCATCCCAGAAAATGGTCATGCTGCACGCCGATGGTAGGTTCTGGTCGGGATGGAAACTGGGTGACAAACAGTTCCAGGGAATCATCGACAAAGGGTTTCTGTGGTGACCGGACCAGAACACGGAAGTCCTCCGGCCCCGGGCGACGCACTCGGTGCGGACGGCACTTTCACCCCGTCCTGGCTGGCGGGGAAGTCCGTGACCCCGGTGCCCGTGGGCGCGCGGATCGACGTGGCGCTGGCCCGACGGATCACGGCCGGTTGCCGTGCCGTCGGAGCCTCACACCTCCTCACCACGAACCTGTCCGGCGCCTCGTCCGGTCCCGGAACGACGTCCCGCCTCCCCGCCGACGAGGACCGCACGGGCACCCGCCCGCCCGTCCTGCTGAGCACACCCGACGCCCGGGGAGCCGTCCTGTTCCCGGCGGAGGGCTACGCGCTGATCGGGGGAACCCCCGCCTTCATGGCGGCGGCCGTCCCAGAGGGCATCGACACGGCACGCACCGGCTTCAGCCGCTACGCGCGAGCCCTCCAGCACCGTCACCCCTCCCTCACGTCCGTCGCCGCCTCCTACCCGCCCGTGCACCGGGCCTGGTCCCGTCCCGGCGACGTCGACCCGTCCAGTGCGGCGGCACGGCAGCTGGCGCTGCTGGCCGCCTTCACCGACGGGACCTGCGGCGCACCGGACTTCGCGCACGGCTGGTGGGAGGCCCGGCGGGCCTCGCGGGCCAACGGGGAACGGATCCAGGGGGCCCTCGGGGACCTCTTCGACCAGGTGTTCATGATCCTGGAGGACTACGCGCCGGAACCCGAGCTGGCGGAGCCCGGCGACCTCGACGACGCCGCGCTCAGGACCGCCGTACGCGCGACCTGGGAGGCGTTCCGGCTGCGCTGAAGCGTCCCCGGGAACGCGTCAGGGCCGGATTCGGATGCCTCCGAATCCGGCCCTGAACCGCGACTCCGTAAAGTCGGGACGACAGGATTTGAACCTGCGACCCCTTGACCCCCAGTCAAGTGCGCTACCAAGCTGCGCCACGTCCCGATGCGGTTCCCGCGGTGTGTTGCGGGTTCGCGCGGTGAGTACTTTACCCCACCTCCGGCGCGCGCTCGCCGGGGGCGATCATCGACAATCGCCCTATGGACCAGCGCAACGACACCGACGGCCGCGACCGGGACGACGACGGGCGGGCCCGCAACGCCCGGCCCCGGGACGGGCTGGGGCGTCCGCTGCCGTACGGGGCGGCCGGTGTGGAGCGGCAGGCCGAGGGGGTCGTACGGACGCCGGAGGAGACGGTCGCCGAGGCGCAGGCGCTGCTGGACGCGGGGAAACCGTTCCACGCGCATGAGGTGTTCGAGGACGCCTGGAAGTCGCGGCCGGACGGGGAGCGCACATTGTGGCGGGGGCTCGCCCAGCTCGCCGTCGGTCTCACCCATGCCGCGCGGGGCAACCCCACCGGCGGTGCCCGGCTGCTGCGGCGCGGCGCGGACGCGGTGGAGGAGTGGGCGGCGGTGACGGGGCGTCCGCTGCCGTACGGGATGGATCTCGGCGCGCTGGCCCGCTGGGGCCGGGAGCTGGCGGCGGAGGTGGCGCGGGACGCGGCGACGGTGGACGCGGTGGCGCGGGCGCCGCGGCTCGGCGGGCGGGCGGCGGGGTAGGCGGCCGGGCGGTACCCCCGTGAGGGAGTGCTGCCGGTCGCGTTGTCAGTGGCGTAGGGCAGACTCGGCGGTGTGCGAAGGATTCATGTCATCGGTATCGGCGCGGGCGACCCCGAGCAGCTCACCCTCCAGGCGGTGCGGGCGCTGCGGGGCACGGATGTGTTCTTCCTGCTCGACAAGGGCGAGGTGAAGGCGGACCTCACCCGGTTGCGGCGGGACATCCTGGACACGCACATACCCGAGGGCACCTACCGGCTGGTGTCGGCCCGGGACCCGGAGCGGGACCGCGCGGCGGACGGGGCCTCCTACTCCCCGGCCGTCGAGGACTGGCGCGGCGCGCGGGCGGCGATCTACGAGCGGCTGATCACCGAGGAGCTGGGCGACGACGAGCGGGGCGCGTTCCTGGTCTGGGGCGATCCGGCGCTGTACGACAGCACGCTGGGGATCCTGGAGGAGGTCCAGCGGCGCGGCACCGTGCCCTTCGCCTACGACGTGGTGCCCGGCATCAGCAGTGTCTCCGCGCTGGCCGCCCGGCATCGCACGGGGCTGAACAGAGTCGCGCGCCCGGTGCAGATCACCACGGGACGGCGCCTCGCCGAGGGCTTTCCGGAGGGGGTGGACGACGTGGTGGTGATGCTCGACGCCCACCAGGTCTTCCGGCGGTACGCGGACCAGGACATCGACATCTACTGGGGCGCGTACATCGGGACGCCGGACGAGATCCTCGTCTCGGGGCCGATCGCCGAGGCCGCGCCCCGGATCGAGCGGCTGCGGGCCGAGGCGCGTGAGCGCAAGGGGTGGATCATGGACACCTATCTGCTGCGGCGCGATGGAGGTGGACGCGGGGAGGAGTGAGGAGCAGGGCCGACGCGGCGCCGGATTCCGGGGTCGCCCCCGAGCACCACCACCCCGTCCACCACCCCGTCCACCGCCCGTTCGCCGCCCTGTCCACCGCACCGGGCCGACGGCCCCACGGCCATAGCCACCCCGGGCCGACCGTCCCACCACCGCGGCCACCCCGTCCGCCGCACCGTCCACCACCCCGGGCCGATCACCCCACCCCCACAGCCACCCACCCGGTCCGTCCCGGCGTGCAAGGCCCCGGCGGCGATGTGATCGTGGCCCCGTGACAGTCGCCGAGGAGACCGCCCCTACCGAGGCCCCGCCACCCGTGCTCGACCGACGGCGGCGCAATGTCGTCTTCGTCACGGTCATGCTCGGTGTGCTGCTGGCGGCGCTGGACCAGACGATCGTGGGGACGGCCCTGCCGACGATCGTGTCGGATCTCGGCGGCGGCGAGCACATGTCCTGGGTGGTCACCTCGTATCTGCTCGCGGAGACCGTGGCGACGGTGCTGGTGGGCAAGTTCGGTGATCTGTTCGGCCGCAAGGTGGTCTTCCAGATCTCGGCGGTCGTCTTCATCACCGGTTCGTTCCTGTGCGGTCTCGCGTCCAATATGACGCTGCTGATCGTGTGGCGCGGGATGCAGGGGATCGGCGCGGGCGGGCTGATGGTGACGGCCATGGCGCTGATCGCCGATGTGATCCCGCTGCGGGAGCGCGGCAAGTACCAGGGCGCGATCGGCGCGGTGTTCGGGGTGGCGACGGTCATCGGGCCGCTGCTCGGCGGGCTGTTCACCGACCATCTGACCTGGCGCTGGGCGTTCTACATCAATGTGCCCATCGCCATCGCCGTGGTGATCGCGGCGGCGCGGACGATTCCGGTGGTGAAGTCGGCGTCCCGGCCGGTGATCGACTATCTGGGGATCGCGCTGGTCGCGGTCGGGGCCAGCGCGCTGATCCTGGCGACGAGCTGGGGCGGCAACGAGTACGCCTGGAGCTCCGGGGTGATCATCGGGCTCTTCGCGGGCGGGGTCGTGGCGCTCGGGCTGTTCTGCTGGGTGGAGACCCGGGCGGCGGAACCGATGCTGCCGATGCGGCTGTTCGGCAACCCGGTGTTCACGGTGTGCTCGGTGCTGAGCTTCATCGTCGGCTTCGCGATGCTCGGGGCGCTGACCTATCTGCCGACCTATCTCCAGTACGTCGACGGCGACTCGGCGACGATCTCCGGGGTGCGGACGCTGCCGATGGTGATCGGGCTGCTGATCGCGTCGGTGTTCAGCGGCACCGTGGTGAGCCGGACCGGCCGGTACCGGATCTTCCCGCTCGTCGGCACACCGGTGATGGGGCTCGGGCTGTATCTGATGTCCCTGATGGGGCCCGACTCGGGTGTCTGGCTGGAGTCGCTGTACATGTTCGTGCTGGGCGCGGGCATCGGGCTCAGCATGCAGGTCCTGGTCATCGCCGTGCAGAACACCGTCGACTACGCCGACCTGGGCACCGCCACCTCCGGTGTCACCTTCTTCCGCACCCTGGGCAGTTCCTTCGGCACCGCCGTGTTCGGCACCCTCTACGCCAACTCGCTCACCCCGCATCTACGGGACGGCATCGCGTCGGCCACGGCGACGGCCACCGCCACCGGCACCGCCGATCCGGCGGCCGTCGCCCGCGCGGCCACCAGCCCCCAGGGCCTGCACCGGCTGCCGCCCGACACGGCGGCACCGATCGTCCAGGCGTACGCCGAGACCCTCCAGACCGTGTTCCGCTGGGCGGTGCCGGTCGCGGCCCTGGGCTTCGTCGTCGCCCTGTTCCTCAAGCAGGTGCCGCTGCGGGACAGCGCCCGGCTCTCCTCGACCGACATGGGCGACGGTTTCGCCCAGCCGCACGACGCCGACTCGCGGCGGGTCCTGGAGGCGTCCGTCGGCCGGATCATCGGCTCGACCGATCTGGACACCGCGCGGCGGCTGGTCCGTGAGTCCGACACCCGGCTCGATCCGGCGGGCGCGTGGGCGGTGATGCAGGTCGAGATGTTCACCCGCCTGGTCGGGCACGCCAGCCTGGGGCTGATCGCCGCGCGCCGCCATATGCCGCCGGAGGTGCTGCTCCCGGTGTTCGAGCGGATGGTCGACGAGGGGTATCTCAGCCGTCACGGTTCGCTCTTCCAGCACACCGAGGCCGGTGCCCGCGAGGCCCGGGTGATCACCGGCGCCTGGGCCCACTGGCTGGAGCATCGCGTCCAGGACGACATCGGCCGCCCCACCGGCAAGGATCTCCGGGCCGCCGTCGACGCCATCGCCAAACGCCTGCTGGTGGAAGACCTCAGTCAGGTCCTGCCGGTCGGCGCCACCGCCACGGACCGGCCGCCGACCACGCGATCCGGTCACGCACCGCAGGTCATGTGAGTCACCGCTCAGGCACCCCGGGCACGTCAGCCGCTCGCGCTCCCTCCCAGGTCGCGTCAGCCGCTCACGCACCCCAGGTCACGTGAGCAGCAACTGCACCCCGCCGATCACCGTCGCCGCGATCACCAGTTGTTCGAACATTCGCTGGTTGATCTTGTTCACAGCCCATTTCCCGATCAACGCACCCGGCACCACGAACACCACCAGCGCCGCGTCCAGCAGCAGCGACCGTGCGTCGATCAGCCCCAGCCCCACACTGAACGGCACCTTCGACACATTCACGATCAGAAAGAAGAACGCCGACGTCCCCAGGAACCCCAGCTTCCGGAAGCCCGCCGACAGCAGATACATCGCCATCACCGGCCCCCCGGCATTGGCCACCATCGTCGTGAACCCGCCGAGCACCCCGTACGACCGTGCCTTGACCCGTCCCGTCCGGGTGCGGATCTCGTCCGGGTCGGTCTCCCGCTCGCTCTCCCGGCGCCGCCGCCACACCGTGACCGCCGCCATCAGCAGCAGGATCGCCCCGATCGAGGTCCGTACCTGCGCGTCGTCCGCCCACATCAGATACACCGTGCCGAGCACGACCCCCACCGCCACCGCCGGGAACAGCCGCCACAACGTGGGCCAGTGGGCGTGCCGTCGGTAGATGAGCACGGCCAGCACATCACCGGCGATGAGCACCGGCAGCAGGATGCCCGTGGAGGCACGGGCCGGCAGTACCGCGGCGAAGATGGCGAGGCTGACGGTGTTGGCGCCGCTCACCGCGGTCTTGGAGAAGCCGACCAGGAGCGCGGCGCCGGCGAGCGCCGCGAATTCCCAGCCGGAGATCTGCCAGAGAGTCATCGTGTCCATGCGGACACCGATGCTAGGGCCACCTAACTCCCCGGGGTAAGGAGTGTCCCTCGCACGTGACCCTGATCACCCCCTCGCTCCCCCGGCCCGAACACCGTCCACGCGTGGCCGAAGACCGACTCAGCCAGACCGCCGCGGCCATGTCAGACTGCGCCGGGACCCACGGGAACCCCGAGAACCAGAACCAGAACGAGCACCAGAACCAGCAGCAGAAGCAGAACCGGCAGCAGAACCACAAGCGCTTCGAGCACAAGGAGAGCCCCCTTGACCGGGACCGAGCCGACCGGCCCGCTGATCGACACGACCAGGCCGCACCCCGCCCGGGTGTACGACTGGTTCCTCGGCGGCAAGGACAACTACCCGGTCGACGAGGAACTCGGCCACCGGATCATGTCCATCGACACCGGCGCCCCGCGCGCCGCCCGCAGCAACCGCTGGTTCATGCAGCGGGCGACCCGGCTGCTGGCGCGACAGCAGGGAATCAGCCAGTTCCTGGACATCGGCTCCGGCATACCCACCGAGCCCAACCTCCATCAGCTGGCCCAGACCGTCACCCCCGAGGCACGGATCGTGTACGTCGACAACGACCCGATCGTCCTCGCCCACGCCGGCGCCCTGCTGCGCGGCACCCCGCAGGGCGCGACGGACTACGTCCAGGCGGACGCCCGCGACCCGCGGCGGATCGTCGAACAGGCGGCCGGCGTGCTGGACTTCGACCGCCCGGTCGCCCTGTCCCTGATCGCGCTGCTGCACTTCATCGCCGACGAGGACGGCGCCCACGACCTGGTGGACACCCTCGTCGACGCGCTCGCGCCGGGCAGCTTCCTCGTACTGTCCGCGCTGACCGCCGACTTCGAGCCGGAGAACGTACAGCGCGGCATCGAGGCGTACACGGCGGGCGGGGTGACCCTGGTCGCCCGCTCGGAGAGCGAGTTCGGCACGTTCTTCAAGGGACTGGAACTGGTGGCGCCGGGGATCGTGCCGCTGCCCGCGTGGCATCCCGAACTGGCCGAGGACGAGTCGGACATCGGCGACGGCCCGGTGTCGCTGTACGGCGCGGTGGGCCGCAAGCCCTGATCCCGACCTGGGCGGCGACCCAGCCTCCCCCGTCACCTCATTTGAACCGCCGCCTCATATGTGCCCATCAGCGGGCCGAAGTCGATGACCGTGCCCGGTCCGAAGATCGCGCCGTGCACCGCGGCGATCCGGGTGTCGAGCGCGGCGTCGTTGACCATGACCGGATACCCGGGCCGCACGGTGATCCCGGGCGGCTCGGGGCAGCCGGCCGCCGCGCACTCACCCCGGACGATCCGCTCGACCGCGTCGAGGACCCGGGTCCGGACGGCGGGGTCCTGGGTCCGCAGATTCAGGGCGAGCCGGGCCTCGTCGGGAATGACGTTGTGCTTGGTACCGGCGTGGAACTGCCCCACGGTCAGCACCACCGAGTCCCGCGCGGCGACCTCCCGGGCGACGACGCCCTGGAGCCGCGTCAGATGTACGCGGCCGTCACCACCGGATCGACGGTGGACTCGGGGCGTGAGCCGTGCCCGCCGAGGCCGTGCACGACGATGTCGATGTCATCGGCGGCGGACATGGTCAGCCCGGGGGCGTGCGGGTAGAAGCCCACGACGCCGGGCGCGGCGTGCTGGCCGAACAGCGCGTCGGGGCGCGGGAACCGTTCATGGAGCCCGTCGGCCACCATCGCGCGCGCTCCGCCGCCGTTCTCCTCGGCGGGCTGGCCGACCACCAGCAGGGTGCCGGACCAGGTGTCGCGGGCGGCGGCCAGGCAGTCGGCGGCGGAGGCCGGCCAGGTGACGTGCAGATCATGACCGCAGGCGTGCATCACCCCGTCGACCGTGGAGGCGTACGGCAGGCCGGTGGCCTCGGTGACCGGGAGCGCGTCCAGGTCGGCGCGCAGCAGGACGACCGGTCCGTCGCCGTTCTCCAGGACGCCGACCACGCCCGTGGAGCCGACGCCCTCGGTGACCGTGAGTCCGGCGGCCCGCAGCCGCGCGCCGAGCTTCGCGGCGGTGCGGTGTTCCTGGAAGGACAGTTCGGGACGGCGATGCAGATCGCGGTAGAAGTCCTCCAGCACGGTGGGCTCCAGCCCGGAGGTGATGTCATGCGTCCGTCGGGCGACGGCGTCCGGCTCGCTCATCCCGCTGCTTCCTCCCTCTCGCTCCGGCTCCACCGCTCACTCCTGCTCCTCGCCCAGCGCCGCCTCGTACGCCGCCAGCGTCCCGACGAACATCCGCCGCTCGGCCGCGCTGAGCGGCGCCAGCGCCGTACGCCACGCACCGGCGCTCCGCCCGAGCCAGTCGTCGATGGCGGGCCGGTGCCCGGCCGCGATGCTGACGATCTTGCGACGCCGGTCGGCGTCGTCCTCGCGCCGCTCCAGGATCCCCTTCCGGCTCAGCTCGCCCACCATCAGGCTCACCGTGGTCGGGGCGACCTCCAGCCGGGCCGCCAGTTCATTGACGCTCATCGGGCCGTCGAACAGCAGACAGGCGAGCAGCGAGAGATGGCGCGGGGCGAGGGACATCGACTGGAACACCTCGGGGGCCCGCATCCGCTTGGCCCGGCCGACCATACGCGGCATGAGCAGCAGCAGCGCCCGGATCGCCGCGTCCACCCCGGCGTCGTCCTCCTCCACCTCTCCCTCTCCCTCACTCTCCCTCTCGCCCGTGCGCCGGGTCGACCGGTCCGTTGACACGCACCCCACCTCCACATACTTTTGCCATCAAAGCTTTTGCTATCAAAGCTGTTTTGCTTGCAATGCAAAGCAGCCCGTCCGCCATGCTAGCGCCGCCACTCCCACGAAGGGCTTCGCCATGCCCACCTCCCAGTCCTCACCCGCCGCACTGAACCAGCAGGTCATCGCCGAGTTCCGGGCCCGTTCCGGCCGGGTCGGCGGGATGTTCGAGGGCGCGCCCCTGCTGCTGCTCACCACCACCGGCGCCCGCTCGGGTCGGCTCCACACCACCCCGGCGGTCTACGCCCGCGACGGCGACCGCCTGCTGGTCTTCGCCTCCAACGCGGGCGCCCCACGCCACCCCGCCTGGTACCACAACCTCCTCGCCGACCCCCGGGTCAGCTACGAGATCGGCACCGGGGACGGCCGGGTGACCCGCTTCGCGGCCACCGCCGAGCCCCTGCGCGGCCCCGCCCGCGAACGGGCCTACGAGGAGCAGTGCGCCCGCGATCCGGCCTTCACCGCCTACCGGGCGGCGACCACCCGGGAGATCCCGGTGATCGTCCTGCACCGCCCCGACTTCACCGACCCGGCCCGCACTCGCGCGATCGGCGAGTTCCTCCTCCGGGTGCACGGCGAGCTACGGGAACAACTGGCGTCCCTGCTGGCCCGGTTCGACACCGCCCCCGACACCCCCGAGACCCGCCCCCTCGCCCTCCACTGCCTGACCCTCTGCACCGCCCTGCACGGCCACCACACCAACGAGGACGGCGCCTTCACCGACCTCGCCCACCGGTTCCCCGAACTGGCCCCGGCGATCGAGCGGCTGCGCCGGGACCACACCCGGGTGGCCGCCATGGTCCAGGACATCGAACGCCTCGCCGAGCAGCTGGACGCGGACCCCGCCGACCCGGCCCACCTCCGCGCGGACCCAGCGCATATCCCTGCCAACCCCGCCCGCCTACGCGCCGAACTGCTCACCCTCACCGCCGACTTGGAGCGGCACTTCGCCTATGAGGAGGAGCAGTTGCTGCCGACGCTGTTCGGCACGGCGGGGAGCCGGTGATCCCTTCCCCCCCCACCTTGTGCGAAGCCCGAGGCCCGTGCCGCTACCAGCTACCGCTCGACACCCGGCAACCCCAGCACCCGCGCGATCGTGCGAAGCACCCCGTTGTCGTTGTTGGACGGGGCGAGATGGCGGGCCCGCGCCACGATCTCGGGGTGGGCGTTGGCCATGGCGTAGGACCACTCGGCGGTGTCCAGCATCTCCAGGTCGTTGAGATAGTCGCCGAAGACCATGGTCTGCGCGGGGGTGATGCCCAGTTCGCGCTGGAGACGGCGGACGGCGGCGCCCTTGTCGGCGGTGCGGTTCATGACGTCGACCCAGTGCGCGCCGGACACCACGACCTGGTGGGTGGCGGCGAAGGCGGCCAGCGCCGGTACGGTCACCCGCTCGACGGCGCCGAAGTCGAACAGGGCCACCTTCAGGATGTCGTCGTCCACGGCGGTGACATCGTCCACGACCTCGTTGTTGAGGTAGTACCGGCGCACCTCGTCGAGGAAGGGTTCGTCGGACCGCTCCACATACGCCGCCCGCTTGCCGCAGACGACGGCGCCCACGTCCGCGCCCAGGTCGGCACCGGACGCCGCCAGGTCCCGTACGGTCGCGACGAGGCGGGTGACCAGGGCCGGGTCCAGGGTGTCGGAGCTGAGTTCCACCCCGTCGCGGACCACATAGGTGCCGTTCTCGGCGATGAACGCCATGCCCTGGGCGGCCGGGGCGAACTCGCGGGCCAGGGTGGCGTACTGGCGTCCGCTTGCCGGGCTGAACAGCACGCCGCGCTCCCGCAGCAGCTCCAGGACCGTCCACAGCTGGTCCGGCATCCGCTTGGCGTCGTCCAGCAAGGTGCCGTCCATGTCGGTGACGATCAGCCGGATCCCGGCGGGCCGGGCGGTGCCGGTCGCCTCGTCCTCGGGGGTGGCGCGCGGCGGCGCGGGGGCGTGGGAGGGGGGCGAGGAGGGCATGGACCGGTTTCCGCTTTCCGTGGAGGGCGCCCGGGGCGACGGGGGTCCGTCCGACGGTGGACGGATGTTCGAGCGCCAGGGTACCGGGCGGAGGTGAGCGGGCGGGCGGTACGGGGTCCGCCGGGCGCCCCGGCCGGTAGCGCTGCCCCGCCCCGCACCGGGCACCTCGCCACCCCACCCCCTGCCCCCGGCCCCCGGCCCCCGCCGAGACGCTCGTCCCATTCCCGGGACAGCCGATCATGGGCGGTGCACAATGACGGCGAGAACCGGCCGGGCGCGGCGGCCCCGGGGGGCGAGGAGGACGGACGACGTGAGCGAGAGCGGGATCCCGGCCGGCGGATCCGCGGGGGTGAGAACCCCGGTGGCGCACAGCGCACGGGTCTGGAACTACTGGGCGGGCGGCCGGGACAACTACGAGGTGGACGAGCGGGTCGGCGATCAGGTCGCCTCGATGTTCCCGGTGATCCGTGATGTGGCCCGCGCCAACCGGGAGTTCCTGGGGCGCGCGGTGGGCTTCCTGGCGGCAGAGTGCGGCCAACGTCAGTTTCTGGACATCGGCACGGGCCTCCCGACCGCCGAGAACACCCATGAGATCGCCCAGCGCGTCGACCCCGGCGCGCGGATCGTGTACGTCGACAACGACCCGGTCGTCCTGATGTACGCCCGTGCGCTGCTGACCGGTACCGGCGAGGGCACGACCGACTACATCGAGGCCGATGTCCACGATCCGGACACCCTGATCGAGCGGGCCGCCAAGACCCTGGACCTGACCCGCCCGGTCGCCGTGCTGATGCTGGGCATCCTGAACTTCGTGCCGGACGGCGGGCAGGCGCGGGACATCGTGCGCCGGGTGATGGCGGCGGTGCCGTCCGGCAGTCATCTGGTGCTGACCCATCCCACCGAGGACCCGGAGCTGGGGGGCGCGGGCCAGCGCGCGGCGATGTCGTACTGGAACGAGCACGCGCGCCCTCCGATCGTCGCCCGGGGGCGGGACGAGATCGCGGGCCTGTTCGAGGGGCTGGAGCTGCTGGAACCCGGACTGGTGTCCTGTGCGGCGTGGCGCGCGGACGGCCAAGCCGCGTCCGTGGTACCGCAGTTCGCAGCGGTGGCCGTGAAGCCCTGACCCGCGGCGCCGCCGGACCGCGCACCACCAGGAGGACCTATGACCACCCTTGCCGACCCCGTACCCGGCGGCCGACCCGGGGAGGCGGAGCGGGCTGTCGCGCTGTCCGCGGAACTGGCCGGGCGCGGGGTGCACGGCATCGTGCTCGCCTATGTCGACACGGCCGGTGTGGGCCGGGTGAAGACGGTCCCGGTGGGCAAGCTGGCGGCGACGGTGGCGTGGGGTGCCGGGATGTCCCCGGTGTTCGACACCTTCCTCGCGAACGACGCCATCGTC
The DNA here is from genome assembly GCF_040609715.1 of Streptomyces sp. NPDC004610. Lineage (NCBI taxonomy): Bacteria > Bacillati > Actinomycetota > Actinomycetes > Kitasatosporales > Streptomycetaceae > Streptomyces > Streptomyces sp. NPDC004610. The sequence continues at coordinate 177,395 of NZ_JBEXLA010000008.1, forward strand.
ACCACGGACGTCCTCGGCTCCCCGGACGGCGATCTGCGGCTCTTCCCGGATCTGGACCAGCTGACCGTGCTGGCGGCGCAGCCCGGGTGGGCGTGGGCGCCGGTGGACCGGATCACCCAGGACGGCGATCCGCACCCGGGCTGCTCCCGCACCTTCCTGCGCCATCTGGTGGCCCGCGCCGGGCAGGACCACCGGCTGGACTTCCGGGCGGGCATCGAGGTGGAGTGGATGGTCACCCGCGCGGGGGCCACCGGCACCGGCACCGACGGAAGCCGAGGCGGTGGCGCAGGCAACGGTGTTGACGGAGTCAACGGCCAGAACGGCGACGCTCCCGGTTTCATCCCGGCCGCCACCGGCCCGGCCTACAGCGCCGACCGCCAGATCGAGCTGAGCGACTTCGCGGCCGAACTGCTCGCGGCCTGCGCGGCGCAGGGGCTGGATGTGGATCAGTTCCATCCGGAGTACGCGGCGGGGCAGTTCGAGCTGTCGGTGGCACCGCTGGACCCGGTGGCAGCGGCCGACCGGAGCGTACTGGTGAGGCAGACCGTCCGGGCGGTGGCCCGGCGGCACGGGCTGCGGGTGTCGTTCGCCCCGGCCGTGCGGGGCCAGGGCGTCGGCAACGGCGGCCATCTGCATCTCTCCGCCTGGCGCGACGGCGAGAATCTGCACACCGGGGGCGCCCGCCGGCACGGGATGACCGCCACCGCCGAGTCCTTCACGGCCGGGCTCCTCGCCCATCTCCCCGCGCTGACCGCGGTCACCGCGCCGAGCCCGGCGAGCTATCTGCGGCTGCGGCCCTCCCAGTGGGCCGGGGTGTTCACCGCGTGGGGCCTGGAGACCCGGGAGGCGGGGCTGCGGGTGATCCGGGGCACCGCCGGGCAGCGCGGCCAGGCCGCCAATGTGGAGGTCAAGCCGGTCGATCTGGCCGCCAACCCGTATCTCGCCCTCGGCTGCGCCCTCGCCGCCGGGCTCGACGGCATCGGCGCCGGGGCCGCGCTGCCCCCGGAGACCACCGGCGACCCGGCCGGGCTGGACCCCGCCGAGGCGAAGGCCCGGGAGGTGCGCAGACTGCCGGTCTCCCTGGCGGAGGCGGTCACCGCGTTCCGCGCGGACCCGGTCCTGCGCAACGCCCTCGGCCCGGTCCTCACGGACGCGGTGATCGCCGTACGGGAAGGGGAGATCGCGGCGGTGGCGGGACTGGACGACGAGCGGGTGGCGGCGGCCTACCGGTGGAAGTACTGAGATGGGGGCCGTGCGCGAGGCGCTGGACGCGCTGGAGCTGGTGGACCACCACTGCCACGGGGTCGTCACCACCGATCCGGCGCCCCGGGACTTCGAGGGACTGCTCACCGAGGCCGGCCCCTGGCCGGACCGCTCGCTCTCCCTCTTCGACACGCCGGTCGGCACCGCCGTACGACGGCACTGCGCCCCGGTGCTCGGGCTGCCCGCCCACGCCCCGCCCGCCGAGTATCTGCGGCGCCGGGCGGAGCTGGGCGCCGGGGAGGTCAACCGGCGGTTTCTGGCCGCCGCGCGCACCGGCGTGTTCTGTGTGGACACCGGTTACGCGGCCGACCGGCTGAGCACACCGGACGCCCTCGCCACGGCGGCGGGCGGCGGCGCGGTGGCGTACGAGGTGGTGCGGCTGGAGAGCGTCGCGGAGCGGGTGGCGGCCGAGGGGGTGGAGCCGGACGCCTACGGGGACGCCTTCCGGGAGGCCGCGCTGACGGCGGTACGGCGGCCGGGGGTGGTCGGGGTGAAGTCGGTGGCCGCGTACCGTACCGGCTTCGCCCTGGACCCGGCGCGGCCGGGCGGGGCCGAGGTGACGGCGGCGGCCCGGGGCTGGCTGGCGGGCGGTTCCGGACGGCTGGCGGACCCGGTGCTGGTCCGGCATCTGCTCTGGACGGCCGTCGATCTGGGCCTCCCCCTCCAACTGCACACCGGGTTCGGGGACAGCGACCTGCGGTTGCACCACGCCGACCCCGCCCTGCTCACCGACTGGCTGCACCGGATGGAGGGGGTCGTTCCGGTACTGCTGCTGCACTGCTGGCCGTATCAGCGGCAGGCCGGATATCTGGCCGCCATCCTCGAACATGTGTACCTGGACCTGGGGCTCACCCTGCACCATGTCGGTCCGGTGCGGGCACGGGCGGTGCTGGAGGAGGCCCTGGAGATCGTCCCGTACCGCAAACTGCTGCACAGCTCCGATGCCTTCGGGCTCGCGGAGTTCTACCATCTCGGCGCGCTCGCCTTCCGGCGCGGGCTCGCCGAACTGCTCCAGGACCGCGTGGACGCGGACGAGATGGCCCTGTCCGACGCGCTGCGGCTCGCCGACTGGGCGGGCCGGGACAACGCTCGCCGGATCTACCGGTTTTCCCACGACAACTGAAAGTATGATCTAGCAATGTCTGACTTGACCGAGACCACGCCCGGCTGGCTGACCAGCGACGAGCTGGAACTGGCCCGCGCCCAGATGCCGATCCTCTATGTCGAGGCGGTCCCGGTGCGGGTCGACGACAGCGGCGAGGTCACCAGCATCGGCCTGCTCCTGCGCATCGGGCCGGACGGCACGGTCAGCCGCACCCTGGTCTCCGGCCGGGTGCTGCTCCACGAGCGGGTCCGGGACGCCCTGCTGCGCCATCTGGAGAAGGACCTCGGCCCGGTGGCCCTGCCCCGCGTCCCGGCCTCCCTCCAGCCCTTCACGGTCGCGGAGTATTTCCCGACCCAGGGGATCACCCCGTACCACGACCCGCGCCAGCACGCCGTGTCGCTGGCGTACGTCGTGCCGGTCGCCGGTGACTGCCGACCCCGGCAGGACGCCCTGGACCTGGTGTGGTTCACCCCGCAGGAGGCGGCGTCGGAGGCCGTGCACAGCGAGATGCCCGGCGGCCACAGCGCCCTGCTGCGCCAGGCGCTCTCCCATGTGGGCATCGCCCTCTAGAACACCTTTCCGGTTACGGTGACCTTGCGCAATGTGACCGGAAATCGTCCACGCATCCCCGGGAGACCGTCATGAGCCTGAGCATCCGCAACCAGCTGCCCGGCACCGTCACCTCCGTCACCCCCGGAGAGGCCATGGCGACCGTCAAGGTGCGGCTGGCGGGCGGGCAGGACCTGACCGCCGCGATCACCGCGGAGGCCGTCACCGACCTCGGGCTCGCCTCGGGCAGCGGGGTGCGCGCCCTGGTGAAGTCCACCGAGGTCGCCCTCGCCACCGGCCCGGTCCAGGGCCTGTCCATCCGCAATCAGCTGCCGGGGACGGTCCGCGAGATCGCCGAGGGCGCGGCGATGGCCTCGGTCAAGGTGGAGGTACCGGGCGGCGAACTGACCGCCGCGGTCACCAGGGACGCCGTCGAGGACCTGGGCCTGCGGTCCGGCTCCGCCGTGGTGGCGCTGATCAAGGCGACGGAGGTGTCCCTGGCCGCCGGGTAGGGCGTTGTCTCGGCGGTGCCCCTGGCCGTCGACTGGGGGACGCCGTCTCGGAGGCCCCTGGCCGCCGACGGGCGGGGGGCCGCCTCAGGAGCCCTCCCCCGGTGCGGCGGCCGACACCATCTCCGCGCGGATGGCGAGGGGCTTCGCCCCCGGGGTTCGGGGGTGTTCGCCGGGGTCTGCGCGGTCTCCGCCGGGGTCCGCGCGGTCTCCGCCGGGGTCCGGGCCGTGTCCGTTGGGGTCCGGGCGGCCTCCGCCGGGCCATGGGCGCCGACGCCGAGCCCGATCCGGCCGTTGCACGCGCGGCTTGTGCACGCGCGGGCCGTGCACGCGCGCGAGGAGCGTCCCGCTCACCCCGGCCGCGCCGAGCATCGACGACACCCAGGGCCCCGTACGCGGGCCCCTGGGTGTCGATCAGGAGTGCGCCGGAGGGGCGGCGAGGTCCGAAGCCCCCTTCGCCGGGATATCCCCCGTTTCTTTGACGAATAAGTCAAATCCCGACAAGTCGTACTGGAGTACGGGAAGGTGATCTGCCCAGGTCACCGGGGGTGCGACCATGATTCTCTGGACGACGTACAAAGCTCGAACAACTTCTTTTCTTGAACCCTTCGCGTTGAAGCGGATAGGTTGGGGCCGTGACCGCAGCCCAGCCCCCGACCCCCGCCGAGGAGCTGCGCGGAACCGGCCCCCCAGGGAGGCCGTCCCGCGTCGCCGTTCTCCGCAGCGGCACCGTCCGGGGCACTGATCATCTCGGGTCCGGGGCGCCGACGGCCCCGGAACGGGCCCGTGTCGGCACCGCTGTCGGCCGCGCGACCGGCGAGGACCCCCCGCCCGCCGGATCGCGCGACCGCGCACGCACCAGCACCCGCACGCCCGGCGGGGCGCCTGTCCCACCGGGCGGTTCCTTGTCGACCACTCACCCCAGTCGCTTCAGCGACTCCCCTTACTCCCGTAACCCGCGTAACTCCTGTTACTCCCGTTACTCCAGCAATTCCTGAGCACCGATCAAGCAAGTTCGGAAGGATTCCCATGGCTGAGAACCCCGATGCGATCGTCACCGACCCGAAGGCGGAGGGCACCGGCGGCTGCCCTGTCGCGCACGGGCGTGCCGCGCACCCCACCCAGGGCGGTGGCAACCGGCAGTGGTGGCCGGAGCGGCTCAATCTGAAGATCCTTGCCAAGAACCCGGCGGTGGCGAACCCGCTGGGCGAGGAGTTCGACTACGCGGCGGCGTTCCAGGCCCTGGACCTGGCGGCCGTGAAGCAGGACATCGCCGAGGTGCTGACGACCTCGCAGGACTGGTGGCCGGCCGACTTCGGCAACTACGGCCCCCTGATGATCCGGATGGCCTGGCACTCCGCCGGTACCTACCGGATCAGTGACGGCCGCGGTGGCGCGGGCGCCGGTCAGCAGCGCTTCGCCCCGCTGAACAGCTGGCCGGACAATGCCAGCCTGGACAAGGCCCGCCGTCTGCTGTGGCCGGTGAAGAAGAAGTACGGCAAGTCCCTGTCCTGGGCCGACCTGATGGTCCTGACCGGCAATGTGGCCCTGGAGACGATGGGCTTCGAGACCTTCGGCTTCGGCGGTGGCCGCGCGGACGTCTGGGAGGCCGAGGAGGACGTCTACTGGGGCCCCGAGACCACCTGGCTCGGCGACGAGCGTTACACGGGCAACCGCGAGCTGGAGAACCCGCTCGGCGCGGTCCAGATGGGCCTGATCTACGTCAACCCGGAGGGCCCCAACGGCAACCCGGACCCGATCGCCGCCGCCCGTGACATCCGGGAGACGTTCCGCCGGATGGCGATGAACGACGAGGAGACCGTCGCCCTCATCGCCGGTGGCCACACCTTCGGCAAGACCCACGGCGCCGGTCCCGCGGACGCGGTCGGCCCGGACCCCGAGGCCGCCCCGATCGAGCAGCTCGGCCTCGGCTGGCAGAGCAGCTACGGCACGGGCTCCGGCAAGGACGCCATCACCTCGGGCCTGGAGGTCACCTGGACCACCACCCCGACCCAGTGGAGCAACGGGTTCTTCAAGAATCTGTTCGAGTACGAGTACGAGCTGTCGAAGAGCCCGGCCGGCGCCCACCAGTGGGTGGCGAAGGACGCCCCGGAGATCATCCCGGACGCCTTCGACGCGGACAAGAAGCACCGTCCGACCATGCTCACCACGGACCTCTCGCTCCGGTTCGACCCGATCTACGAGCCGATCTCGCGCCGGTTCTACGAGAACCCGGCGGAGTTCGCGGACGCGTTCGCCCGCGCCTGGTACAAGCTGACCCACCGTGACATGGGCCCGAAGTCGCTGTACCTCGGCGCCGAGGTCCCGGCGGAGACCCTGCTGTGGCAGGACCCGCTGCCCGCCGCCGAGGGCGAGGTCATCGACGCCGCGGATGTCACCGCGCTCAAGGCGAAGATCCTCGACTCCGGGCTCACGGTCTCGCAGCTGGTCGGCGCCGCCTGGGCGTCCGCGGCCACCTTCCGGGGCAGCGACAAGCGCGGTGGCGCCAACGGCGCCCGGATCCGTCTGGAGCCGCAGCGCGGCTGGGAGGTCAACAACCCGGACGACCTGGCCCAGGTGCTGCGCGTCCTGGAGGGCGTCCAGGGCGAGTTCAACTCCGGCGCCAAGAAGGTCTCGCTGGCCGACCTGATCGTCCTCGGCGGCACCGCGGCCGTGGAGAAGGCGGCCAAGGACGGCGGCGTCGAGGTCGAGGTGCCGTTCTCCCCGGGCCGGGTCGACGCGGGCGAGGAGCACACGGACGCCGAGTCGTTCGCCGCGCTGGAGCCGGCGTACGACGGCTTCCGCAACCACCTCGGCAAGGGCAACCGGCTGCCGGCCGAGTACCTGCTGCTGGACCGTGCCAACCTGCTCACGCTGAGCGCGCCGGAGACCACCGTCCTCGTCGGCGGTCTGCGGGTGCTGGGCGCCAACCAGGGCGGCGCCAAGCACGGTGTCCTCACCGAGCGGCCGGGCACGCTGACGAATGACTTCTTCGTCAATCTGCTCGACCTGGACACGTCCTGGAAGTCCACCTCCGAGGACCAGAGCACGTTCGAGGCCACGGACGCCTCCGGCGCGGTCAAGTGGACCGGCACCCGGGCCGACCTGGTCTTCGGCTCCAACTCCGAGCTGCGCGCCCTCGCGGAGGTCTACGCGAGCGACGACGCCAAGGAGAAGTTCGTGACGGACTTCGTCGCGGCCTGGGCGAAGGTCATGGACCTGGACCGGTTCGACCTGCGCTAGCCGCTCCGCGGGTTCAGCGTCACACCGGGGCCGGCCTTTCGGGGCCGGCCCCGGTTTCGTCGTTGTACGGGGGTATGGGGACGGCTGGATACGGACGCGGCTTGCGGACGGGGGCAGGGGTCGGGGAGGTAGGACGGGGGCAGGGGGCGGAGGCCGGGCGCGGAGAACCGGAAGGGGATGGTCGGAAGGGGACGGCCGGAAGGGGACGGCCGGAAGGGGACGGCCGGAAGGGGACGGTCGGAAGAGGATGGCCAGGGGCGAAGGGCCGGAAAGGGATGGCCTGGGGCCGGGAACCGGGAAAGGATGGCCGGAGCCGGAGGGCCGGAGGGCTGGAGCCGGGGCCGGGAACGGAGCGGCCCGCCCGGGAGTTGTAGAGACGCAGGCACCGGCACCGGCACGGGCACCGGCGGCACGGATGGACACCGGCATGGGTGGACATCGACACGGATGGACACCGGCATCGGAAGGCGCGAGGCATGATCATCTTCGGTACCAAGGGATACCTCTACCAGCTCGCGATACTCACGCTGGTCTGCGGGCGCTGCGGCAACCCGGCGGCACACACACTGCGCAAGCGGGTCACGAAATTCTCGCTCTTCTTCATCCCCCTGTTCCCGGTGTCGACCAAGTATCTGACGCAGTGCACGTTCTGCGGTGCCGAGGAGCGGGTGAGCGAGGAGCAGGCGGAGCGTCTCCAGGCCCAGTCCGCCGGCGGCCAGGGCCCCCACATATCGGCTCCGCAGCAGCCGCAGCAGTACCGCCCCTGAGCATCGGGCGGGGGTCCACCGGTCGGAGGCGGAAGGCCCCCGCTGCATCGAAGGATGCAGTGCCCTTTCCTCCACGCGCAGGAAGAACGCGGCCGGGTCGCCCGGGACGCTGGTCCCATGACCGAGAGCATGCGCGCGTCCACCGCCGCACCATCCCCCACCATGCCCTCCACCGGCCGATTGCCGGTGCTGGACGTCCTCAGAGGCGTGGCGATCCTCGGCACGCTGATGACGAACGTCTGGATCTTCGCCACCCCGGGTTCGGAGTGGGCCTTCCTCCAGGGCGTGCCGCTGGCGGACCCGTTCGAGGAGCCCTTCGAGGCGGTGTTCCGGTTCCTGGCGGACGGCAAGTTCCTGGCGATGCTGACGATCCTGTTCGGCGTCGGGCTGGCGATCCAGTACGACAGCGCGAAACGACGGGGCACGGCGTGGCCACGCGGCTACCGGCCGCGTGCCCTGTTTCTGTTCGCCGAGGGCACGGTGCACTTCGTCCTGGTCTTCGGCTTCGACGTCCTGATGGGGTACGCCCTCGCCGCGCTGCTCGGCGCCCGGCTGCTGGTGCGGTCCGAGCGCCGGCGCCGGGTGATCATGTGGGTGTCGGTGAGTGTGCACACCGCGCTGATGGCCCTGCTCACTCTCGCCCTGCTGGCCGACCCGTCCGACGGCCCGAGGGGCGCGTCCCCGGCGGTGGTGGAGATCTACGCGCACGGGAGCTGGTTCGACCAGATCGCCTTCCGGCTGGAGAACGCGGTGCCGCTGCGGATGGAGCCGGTGATCTCGTTCGGGCTGCTGCTCTTCCTGTTCCTGCTGGGGGTACGCCTGTACCGGGCGGGCGCGTTCACGCCCACCGAGGGCGGACGGCTGCTGCGCAGGCGGCTGGCGTACTGGGGCCTGGGCATCGGCCTCCCCCTGAACGCGGCCGTGTATCTGGGCGGCGAGGATCTCTTCTTCCTGGGCCGCTATGTGGCCGCGCCGGTCGTGGCCCTCGGCTATCTGGGGCTGATCGGGGTGCTGGTGGACCGCGCCTGGCTGCCGGGGGCGGCGACCCGCGGGCTGAGCGCGGTCGGCCGTACGGCGCTGACCTGCTATGTGCTCCAGAACGTCCTGGCGATGCTGGCCTGCTACGGCATCGGACTGGGGCTGGCCGAGACCTGGGCGGACAGCGGGCCGTGGTGGGTGATGGGACTGTGGGCGGTGATCTGCGCGATCCTGATCGCCTTCGCGACCCTGTGGCTACGCCGCTTCTCGCACGGACCGCTGGAGGGGGTACAGCGGTGGGCGTTGGGCCGGTGAGGAGGGGGCGGCGTGGGCCGGGCCGGAGGCATCCGAGCCCCCCGGTCCCCCTTCTCGTACCTCCCCTACCCTCCCCCTCCCTCCCCGGCTCACACCGGCTTGGTGAGGCCGCCCAGGAATTCGCGGTACTCCACGATCCGGCCCCGCTCGTCGATGCGGTGGAACACGCTGGTGAGGAGCCCCTTGTAGGGCTTGCCGCGCAGGACGCCCTCGCCGTGGTTGCAGGTGACGACCCAGGAGCCGTCGTAGAGACGGAGGTCCTCGCCGGTGGTGGTGAGGCGACCGGCCTCGAACATCGCGCGCCAGCGGTCGCGGTGTTCGACGGCCTCGCGGCCGGTCCAGCGGCCGGTGAGCGGGGGCGAGGGGAACTCGAAGACGAAGTCGTCGGCGTAGAGGGCGAAGTAGGCGTCCCAGGCCCCGTCGGTCCAGGCCCGGCCGAACGCGTCCGCCACGGTGTCCAGTGCTGCCCTGCGGTCGCGGTGCATGGGTGGACCTCCGTTGATCGTGGGGGGGGTGAGGGTGGGGGTGGGCGTAGGGATGGGCGGCGCCGGGATCGGCGGGCCTCGCTGACGACGTTAGTGAGGGTGAGGGGCCGGGTGGAGCCGTCAGCCGGGTGGTGTCAGTACCCGGGTCCATCGCCGGGTCCGTCGCCGGTTCCGGCGCCGGGTCCGGCGTGGGGTGCGTCCTCGGATCCGGCGTGCGGCCCGTCGTCGGATTCAGCGTGCGGCCCGGCCTCGGATCCGTCATGGGCCCCGGCGCCGGATCCAGCGTGCGGCCCGGCCTCGGATCCGGCGTCGGGATCGCCGGAGGCGCGCGCCGCGGTGCGTAGGGCGTCGGCCACCCGGAGGACGGCCTCGTCGGGTGGGGAGGGCAGCCGGGCGAGGAGCAGCCGGCGTTGTTCCTGGGCGCCGCCCCGGACGGGACGGACGGCGACCCCGGCGGGGGCGACGGCGGCGAGGGAGGCGGGGACGGTGGTGAGTCCGCAGCCCGCGGCGACCAGGGACAGCTTGGCCAGCCAGTCCCGGGCGGTGTGGGCGATCACGGGCCGTTCGTCGAGGCCGGGCCAGACGCCCATCAGCCGGTCCTCGCCGGAGGCGGGCGCGGCGATCCAGCGCTGTCCGTGCAGATCGGCGAGGTCGACGTAGGCGCCGCGGGCCAGGGGATGGTTGGCGGGCAGGGCCAGGCGCAGGCTGCGTTCGGTGAGCGTCTCGGTCACCAGGGCGGGCGACTCGGTGTCCAGGGGGCGGTAGGGCGGTGCGGCGCTGAGCAGGGCGAGGTCGATGCTGCCGGAGCGCAGGGCGCGGACGAGGGCGGGGGTGCCGGCCTCGCGGGAGGTGACGGTGATCGCCGGGTGCGAGGCGCGCAGCGCGATGAGGGCGCGGGGCAGCAGCGCGGCCCCGGCGTTGGGCGGCCAGCCCAGCCGTACGGTGCCGCCCTGGTCGGGCAGGCCGGACAGTTCTCGGGCGGTGCGGTCGATCTCGTCCAGGACGGTGGTGGCCCGGCGCAGCACGAGATGCCCGGCGGGGGTGAGGCGGACGCCGTCGCGGCGCCGGTCGAGCAGGGTCGATCCGGCGGCCCGCTCCAGCGAGGCCATCTGACGGGAGACCGCGGACTGGGTGTAGCCGAGGGAGACCGCGGCGGCGGTGAAGGTGCCCTGCTCGGCGACCGCGCGGAAGACCCGCAGCGCGGTGAGGGAGACATCCCGGAAATCCATGACGTCTACGCATACCACGCATGCCGAAGTCTCGCTGGTGTCATGGATGGCGATGATCTTAGGCTGGTCGGTATGACCGGATTCACGACACCCTTCGGGGGCGCTCGGATCATCGCCGTCAACCCGACCGGCGGCCACCAGCGCTCCCCGGTGATCTCCGAGACTCCGCACTCCACCTCCCGCGACGACGACCCGTCGGCGGCGCGCGCCCAGCCAAAGACGGCCAACGCGCCGCTGGGCGGACACCACTTCGAGGGCTGCCGGGAGACGGAGGCGGTGGACCACCGTACGGGGACGCCGCACGGTGTGGCCCGGTACGCGGTCGACTGGGCGAACGCGCGGCGGCTGCGGGACGTGCCGGAGGAACGGCTGACGGAGTCCCGCGCGCGGCACGAGGCCGCCCGCTGATGTCCGGGCTGACGCAGCGCGACGAACTCGGTTCCTTCCTGCGCGCCCGGCGCCGGGCCACCGATCCCGCCACGGCCGGGTTCCGGCCCGGCCCCCGGCGCCGCACACCAGGGCTGCGCCGCGAGGAACTCGCCCAGCTCTCCGGGCTCAGCGTCACCTGGTACACCTGGATCGAGCAGGGCCGTGACATCGGCGTCAGCCGTCAGGTGATCGAGAGCCTGGCGCGGGCACTGCGGCTGGCGCCCGCCGAACGCGCCCATCTCTTCACCCTGGCCGGCCTCGCCCTGCCACCCGCCGCGCCGCCCTCCCGGACGGTCGAGGTGGACCCGCTGCTGTGCCGTCTGGTCCGGGAACTCCACCCCCGGCCCGCCTACGTCATGAACCCCTGGTGGGACCTCCTGACGTACAACGAGGGGTACGCCGAACTGCTCGGCGGGCTCGACCAGCGGCCCGAGGGCGAGCGGAACGTCCTGTGGCTCACCTTCGTGGAGTCGCGCGGCTCGGGACTGTTCGTGGACTGGCCGGGCGAGGCGCGTGCCCTGGTCGGCCAGTTCCGGATGGCGCTGGGACGGCACCCGGACGATCCTCGCGGCCCCGAGCTGCTGCGTTCCCTTCGGCGGGCGTCGGACGCGTTCGGGGAATTGTGGGAGGAGCAGACGGTCAGCGGTTTCACTTCCTCCCGCAAGGAATTGCGGCACCCCCGGGACGGCCGACGGCTGGACCTGGATTATCTGAAACTCGCCGACGCGCAGGACGAACAGCAGTCGCTGATAGTCTTCCTGCCCGCCGAATGACCTACCGGCGTCATTTTCCCGCGTCAGGTCTGCCTGTTACTGCGGCTTCCCCGGCTGGAAGCACTCGAAGACATTCCCGTCCCGGTCGCGCACGATCGTGCGTCGGCCACCCGCCGCCTCGACCGGCCCGTCGAGCACCTCGCCGCCCTCCGCGACAAAGGACTCGACGGCCCCGGTCAGATCGTTGACGTGCAGTGTCGCCTCTCGGTGGAACGTCTTCAGGGTCTCCGGCCCATCACCCTCGATCAGCAGAAACGGCCCGACGACGGCCAGCCGCAGCCCGGGAAAGTCCAGTACGGACACCTCGGCGACACCGGTGAGCCGCTGATAGAGGGGCAGCGCGTTCTTGATGTCGTTGACTTCGATACGCGCCGAGACGGATTCGATGAAATTGCTCATGGACTCCACCGTAGGAATCCCCTCACCGGCTTTCCATACCTGTTCCGGGTGGCGCTGCCACCCGTATGAGCGGCACCCCGCCCAGGAATTCCACCACCCGCTCTCCGGCCGCATGCTGGATGGCATACACAGGAATTCCCGAGGAGACACCACTCATGGCGAACGAATTGAACGCATCCAGCGCATCCAGCGCATCGAGCACGACAAAGACGTCGAACACGTCGAACGCGTCGAACAACCCATCCAACGGCACAGGCGCCATCAGCGGAACCAACCGGCCACGCGCCGCCGACGAACCCCGGGTCGCCGTGGTCACCGGGGCCACCCAGGGGCTCGGCCTGGCCCTGGTGCGGGCGCTGGCGCGGCGGCTGGACGGCGCCGATGTGGTCTACGCGACGGGACGCGACCAGGACCGACTACGGGAGATCACCGCCGAACTGAAGGCCACCGACGCCCAATCGCCCACAAACCACCCCGGCACCGGCGCCCACATCCGCACCGAACACTTCGACGTCTCCGACCCCGAGCGCGCCGAAGAACTCGCGGCGACGCTCACCGCCCGGCACGGCGGGGTCGACATCGTCTTCAACAACGCCGTGATGCGGGTCGGCCCGCAGGACGACGCCCGCGCGATCGTCGGCCCGTACGCCGAGGTCAACAACTTCGGGACGACACGGGTGCTGCGCGCGTTCGCCCCGCGGCTGCGGGACGGCGGGCGGCTGATCGTGGTGGCGAGCGCGCTGGGCTCGCTGTCGTATCTCGCGCCGGTGCTGCACAGCCGGTTCGACGCCCCGCGGACGCTGGACGAGGTGGACCGCGCGGTCGCCGACTGGCGGGACGCGGTGCGCGACGGCAGCGCGTTCAGTGGGCCGTGGCCGGCGTTCGTCAACATCCCCTCCAAGATCGGGCAGGTCGCGGCCGTACGGACGCTGGCGCGGCAGCGGCGGGAGTCGGATCTGTCCCGTGATGTGCTGCTCGCCTCGGTGTGCCCCGGGATGATGAACACCCCGACCTCGCGGGAGTGGTGGGACGTCAGCGACGCCCCGACCCCGGACGAGGCGGCCGTCCCCCTGCTGGACCTGGTACTGAAGCCCACCCGCCCCGACCAGTACGGCGAGCTGCTGCGGGACGGCGAGGTCCTCCCGTGGTACCCGGCGCCCACGCCCCCCGCGAACTGACCGCCCTCCCCCCTGAAAGGCGCACCCCCACCATGTCCGACACCCGCACCCGCCCGACCCTCCAAGAGGCGATCCGGGCCCACCACCCCCTCGTCGTGCCCGGCGTCCACGACGGCATCTCAGCGCTCCTCGTCCGCGAGGCCGGCTTCCAGGCGGCCTATGTGGGCAGTTACGCCACCGGGGCCACCCGGTACGGTCTGCCGGACATCGGGTACATCGGCCTGGAGGACATGGCCGACCAGGTGCGCCGACTCGCCCCCGTCCTGGACGTGCCGATCATCGTGGACGGCGAAGGCGGCTGGGGCAATCCGCTCCATGTCGCCCACGCGGTGCGGGTGCTGGAGCGGGCGGGGGCCGCGGCCACGCACATCGAGGACCATGTGTTCGGCAAGCACATCATGGCCGATCCGGTGCTGGAGAGCGTGCGGGAGACGTCCGACAAGATCAGGGCGGCGGTGGACGCCCGCGCGTCGGAGGACTTCCTGATCATCGGCCGGACCGACGCGTCCAAGCGCGGTCCGGCGTCCGCCGACGGCCCCGCGGCGGCGGTCGAGCGGATGCTGGCGTATCAGGAGGCGGGCGCGGACGGTGTGTTCATCGCCGGGCAACTGGACGAGGAGCACTGGCGGTTGCTGAAGGCGGAGGCGAAGGTGCCGGTCTACACCGTGGACTTCCCCGGGCGTTCGGCGGCGGAGGTCGGGGCGTGGGGCGCGGATGTGGTGCTGTACCGGGCGCTCGGCCCGTTCGCGGCGGCGCGGGCGATGCGACGCGCGTTCCGGACGCTGGCACGGGAGGGGACGACCGTCCCGATCGAACCGGAGCTGGGCACGATGCCGGACTTCGATGTGTTCCTGGGCATCGAGGAGGCGCGGGAGGAGGCACGGAGATACGGCCTCCTGGACTGACCTGGAGATACAGCCTCCGGGACTGCCCCCTGGAATCCCCCGGGACGGCACCCCATCGCCCCGTCACCCAACTTCCCCCTCCCCACCCGAGACAGGCGGATCGACCCATGCCTCCTCCCACCCTCTTCCACCACGCCCGGGTCATCACGGGTGACGGCCGGACGGTCATCGAGGACGCGGCCGTCATCGTGGCCGCGGACGGCCTGATCACCGACCTCGGTCCCCGCGCAGCCGTCCCCGTCCCCCCGGGAACCGCCACCGTCGACCTGGGCGGCCGGACCGTCATGCCCACGATCATCAATCCACACGTCCACCTCGGCTATCTCCGCGATGCTACGGTCTCCAGCGACAACTACTCCCGGACGAACGTCCTGGACCACCTGCGCCGCCTGGCGTACTACGGCGTCGGGGTCGTCCAGTCCCTCGGCACCGACCGCGACGACACCGAGATCACCCTGCGCGACGAGCAGCGCTCCGGAGCCCTGGACGACCCCGAACTGCCCCTGCTCTTCACGGCGGGCACCGGCCTGGTGGCCCCGACCCCCGGCGAGATCAACGGCGGTCCCTACTTCGCGACGGACGTCGTGCACGAGGTGTCCGACCCGGCGCAGGCCCGCGCCACTGTCCGCGCGCTGGCCCGCAAGCGCCCCGACGCCATCAAGTTCTGGGTCGACGACCGCTGGGGCACCCGCGCCAAACTGACGCCGGATGTGTACGGGGCGATCATCGGGGAGGCCCATGACCTGGGCTTCCTCGCCATCGCGCACATCTTCGAGCTGGCGGACGCCAAGGGCGTGCTGCGGGCCGGGGCCGACGGCATCGCGCACATGGTCCGCTCCCCCGGCCCCGACGCGGAACTCCTCGAACTCCTCCAGCAGGACACCGTCTTCGCGTTCACCTCGATGGGCATCCAGCGCACCGCCTACGACGACAGCGGCTGGCTGGACGAGCCCGCGCTCACCGCGACGGTGTCGGAGGCGGCGCGGGCCGACACCCGCGCCCGTATCGCCGCGCTCACCTCCGAGGAGGCCGCCACCGCCAGGGCCGGGTACGCCATCCTGGAGGACGGGCTGCGCCGGTACGTCGAGAGCGGTGTCCGGGTGCTGCTGTCGGCCGACACCGGCGCCCGCACCCAGTTCTTCGGCATCGCGGAACACCGCGAGCTGGAGTCCATGGTCCGGGCGGGGATGCCCGCGCTCCAGGCGATCCGCTCGGCGACCCAGCTGCCCGCCGAGGTCCTCGGCCTGCCCGACCGGGGCACACTCGCCCCGGGCAGACGCGCCGACCTGCTGATCCTGGACGCCGACCCACTGACCGACATCACCGCGACCCGCGCCATCTCGGCGGTCTACTTCGCCGGCCGAAGGGTGAACAGGGAGGCCCTGCGGGGGCGGTGGGGGCCGGGGGGGAGGACGGAGGCCGTAGGGCCGAGGGGAGGGCGGGGGCGGTGAGTCCGGGAGGAGAACGGAGGCTGTGAGGCCCGGAGGAGGACGGGGGCTGCGCGGCGGCTCGGTGCCGGGCAGCGGACGGGCCGACTCCTCTTCCTCGACACCTCCATGCCCTTGAGGGCGAGGCCCCGACCTGCGCGTTCGACCGCCGGAGTGCAGTGCCACAACCGTGAGCGGCGACGGGCCGGGACTGGGCCGTTCAGCGCCTGCGGGCCGTGTACACCTCGAAGTGGTGCTCGGCCTCCGCCACGATGACGAGCCGGTCGAGCGAACCGGAGGCGGCGGGGCCCGAACCCGGCGGACCGGACAGGAACATCCACGGCTCCTCGACGGCCGCCCTCAGCCGGGCGGTCCAGCCGGTCGCGGGGACCTGGCACTCCAGCCACGGCCGGAGTCCGACATGGCTCGCCACATAACGATCAAGGGCCGCTTTCGGATCTCTCCGAAAGCGGCCCTGACCTGCGACTGTCTCCAGTCGGGACGACAGGATTTGAACCTGCGACCCCTTGACCCCCAGTCAAGTGCGCTACCAAGCTGCGCCACGTCCCGATGCCGTCTGACCTGGGTTTTTCCCTGGCCGAACGCGCACAGAAACCATACCGCACTCCGCCGGGTGGTCGCGCACGCGTTTCCTTGACCTGAACTTCGGTTGAGGTTGCACGATCGTCCGTATGACGATCACGGATCCCCGGCAGCGCCCGTACGGCTACGGCGAGCTGCCCGCGCTGATGAGCCGGATGACCGGCGACGAGAAGCACGGCCCCGCCGCGACCTCCACCCTGGATGTGCTGTGGGTGCTGTACGACCGGGTGCTGCGGGTCGACCCGCAGTGGCCCGAGGACCCGGAGCGGGACCGGTTCCTGCTGTCCAAGGGGCACGGGCCGATGGCCTACTACGCGGTCCTCGCCGCGAAGGGGTTCATTCCGGCCGGGTGGCTGGACGGCTTCGGCTCCTATGACTCCCCGCTCGGTCACCATCCCGACCGCACCCTGGTGCCGGGGGTGGAGATCGGCAGCGGTTCGCTGGGGCACGGGCTGCCGATCGCCGTCGGTACGGCGCTCGGGCTGCGCGCCCAGGGGCGGGGCGGACCGGCGGTGTGGGCGCTGGTCGGGGACGCCGAGCTGGACGAGGGCAGCAATCACGAGGCCATCGCCTACGCCGGGCCCGCCGGACTGGATCGGCTGCACACCGTCGTGGTCGACAACTCCTCCGCCACCTATGCCCGCCCCGGCGGGATCGCGGCCCGTTTCGAGGCGGGCGGCTGGTCCGCCCGTACCGTCGACGGCCGTGATCACCGGGCCCTGTACGACGCCTTCACCGCGCCGCACCCGGGCCGCCCGCATGTCGTCGTCGCCCGCGTCGAGCCGAAGGCTCCCTGACGCCCCGCGCCCCCTGGTCTTCCCGTCCTTCCCGTCTTCTCGACCTTCTGAAAGGCCGCACCCCATGGACACCATGCGTGACCGTTTCGCCCCCACGATGACCCGGCTGCTGGACGAGGATCCCCGGCTCGCGGTGGTCCTCGCCGAGATCGGCGTCGCCTCGTTCGACGAGGAGGTACGGCGGCGGCATCGGGACCGGCTGATCAATGTCGGGATCCGTGAGCAGTTGCTGATCGGCGCCGGGGCCGGGCTGGCGCTCACCGGGATGCGGCCGGTGCTGCACACCTTCGCCAGTTTTCTGGTGGAGCGGCCCTTCGAGCAGATCAAGCTGGACCTCGGTCATCAGGGGGCCGGCGCGGTGCTGGTGAGCGCCGCCGCGTCCTTCGACTGGCCGGCGGGCGGCTACACCCATATGGCGCCGGGCGATGTCGCCGTCCTGGACACGCTGGACGACTGGACCGTGCACGTCCCCGGGCATCCCGACGAGGCCGAGGCCCTGCTGCGGCACGCGGTCGCCGCCGGTGACGACAAGGTGTACGTCCGGCTGTCGGTCCAGTCGAACGCCGAGGCGCTCCCGGTCGACGGGGCCCGCTTCCGCACCGTCCGCGAGGGCCGCTCGGGGGTGGTCCTGGCCGTCGGGCCGACCCTGGACGCCACCCTCGCCGCGACCGAGGGGCTCGATGTCACGGTCCTGTACGCCACGACCGTACGGCCCTTCGACTCGGCGGCGCTGCGGGCCGCGACCGAGCGGGCCGGGGCGGATGTCGTGCTGGTGGAGCCGTATCTCGCGGGGACCTCGACCGGACTCGCGAACGATGCCCTGTCCGAGGTGCCGCACCGGGTGCTGGGGCTGGGGGTGGGCCGCCGGGAGCTGCGGCGCTACGGCACGGTCGAGGAGCATGTGGCGGCGCACGGGCTGGACGCCGGGGCGCTGCGGGAGCGGATCAGCCGCTTTCTGGCGGGGGCGCGGGTGCCGGTCACCGTCTGAGCTTCGGGGCGATGACCTGTTCCCCGGGCGGCGTCCGGAGAGGCGTCCCGGGGGGGGGGCGTGCCGGGCGGCGTCCCGGGCAGCTCGGACGGCCCGCGCCCGCTCTGCCGACCGACCGCTCTACCGGCCTCCCGCACTCCCGCTCGCCCGCCCGCCGCTCACTTCGCCTCGCAGCCGAAACGCACGTCCCGGGCCTCGCCCAGCTCCGGCTCCGGCTCCTCCGGTCTCGGCGTGCCGCCCGCGCCCACCGGCGCCGCGTCCACCCGGACCAGGTTGCGCACCGCCGGGATCGCGAGCAGGGCGATGACCACGAAGACGCTGGTCACGGCGGCGACCATGAGGACGCCTCCGGCGCCGAGCGCCGCCGCGGCGGGACCGGCGAGGGCCTGGCCGACCGGCATCATGGCGAGGGAGCCCGCCACGTCGTAGGCGTGGATGCGGTTCAGGACGTCGGGCTGGACCTGGGTCTGGACGCTGGTCGCCCACATCACGCCCCAGAACGCCATCCCGGCCCCGGCCACCGCCGCGCCCGCCGCCATGGCCGGGACGTCCATCCCGAGCCCGACGGTGGCCGGGAACCCGGCGAAGCCGAGGAGGCTGATCGCGCCCGCGCGGAGCATCCGGCGGGGTCTGATGCGCAGGGCGAGCAGCCCGCCGACCACGGTCCCGGCGCCGAGCGCGGAGTTGACCAGGCCGTACGCCCCGGCGCCGTGCTCACCGATCACCTCGGTGGCCACCAGCGGGGTGGTGGGGCCCCAGACGGCGATCATGTAGAGGCACCAGACGAGGATGACCGACCAGAGCCAGGTGCGGCTGCGGAACTCGCGCCAGCCCTCGACCAGGTCGGCAGTGAAGGTCGACCGGGCCTCCGCCGTACCGCGCCCGGGGCCCTTGCCGTGGCGCGAGCCGTACCTCTGGGGTGGCAGCCGGAGCAGCAGCAGGCACAGGGCGCTGATGGCGTAGGTGGCCGCGTGGGCGACGAACACGCCGCCGGGGTCGGTCAGTCCGACCAGGATGCCCGCAGCGGCCGGTCCGGCGAGCTGGGCGGCGGACTCGGCGATGCGTATCGCGCCGTTGGCGCCCTGGACGTCACGGGACAGCCGCGGGACCGTGCTGGCCACGCCGGGCTGGAAGACCGCGCCCGCCACCCCGTTGACCACGCCGATGACGCAGATCTCCCAGAGCACCACCCGCCCGGAGAAGAACAGCACCGCCGTCACGGCCTGGGCGACCAGCCGCACCAGATCGGCGCCGATCATCAGCCCGCGGGTGCCGAACCGGTCCGCGATCACCCCGCCGAAGACGACGAGCCCGGCGAAGGAGGCGGCCGTCGACGCCATCGCGAGGCCCACCGCCCCCGCGCCGTACCCGTGCTGGAGCAGTCCGGCGGCGAGGGCCACCGGCAGCATGGTGTCGCCGAGGCGGGCGACCGCGCGGGCGACGAAGAACAGCCCGAAGTCCCGTGACCAGACGCGGGGGGCGGGCTTCCCCTCGCCCCGTGCCCCGCCCGACTTTCCCGCCGCCCCTGGCGGCCCCTCCCCCACCGGCCGCGATGACATCCCCGGCATTGCGCGCGCACCCTCCCCGTCGTGCCGTTCCACCCCTGTCCTGCGGATGATGTCACGCGGCACTGACAGCGCACCCGGCGGTTTTCATCCCCCGGCGGGCGTCCCCAACCGGGGGTGCTCGTCCAGCAGTCGGGTCGGGGCGGCCTGGCGCCAGGAGTCGGCGAGGATGTCCCGCAGCTCCGCCTCGTCCTCCAGCGCCGCCAGCCGGGCGCGGACCCAGGCGAACTGCGCCTCGTGCCCGGCGATCCAGAACTTCTTCGGCTCGGCGAGCACCAGTTCGTCGCGCTCCTCCTTGGGGCAGCGCACGGCGATCGAGGTCTCGTCCTCGGGCAGCGTGGCGAACATCTTGCCCGCCACCCGGAAGGTGGGCATGCTCCAGGCGATCTTCTCCGAGGTGTCGGGGAGCGAGAGGGCGATTCGGCGTACGGCTTCGGCATCCGGCATGACAGGCACCGTAGCGGCTGCCACTGACAATCACCTGGTGGGAGGGGTCAGCGGCCCGCTGGAGCGGCCCCGGGCCGCTTGTAGTAGAGCGAGGTCGGCCGCAGTACCCCGCCGGGGTCGGCCGCGTAGTCCGGGATCGCGCCGACCCTGGTCCAGCCCGCCGCCCCGTACAGCCGCTCGGCGCCGCTGCCGGTCTCGGTGTCGAGGTGGAGAAGGGTGATGCCGGACGCGGCGGCGGCCTCCTCGGCGGTGGTGAGCAGCAGGCGGCCGAGGCCCTGTCCGCGCGCGTCCCGGTGCACCATCAGCTTGACCAGTTCGGCCCGGTGGCGGCTGTTGGGCTTGTCGGCGAACGCGAGGCCGACGGTTCCGGCCGCGCGCCCGTCCCGGAGGGCGATCCAGACCGCGTGCCGCCCCTGCCGCACCTCGTCGGCCCGTTCCTTCCACCAGGCGAGGGCCTCGCCGCGGCCGAGCGGTGCGAGGAAGCCGATGGAGGCGCCGCTGTCGACGGTGTCCACCAGCAGGTCCGCCAGGTCGTCCGCGAGGGCCTCCAGCCGGGCCGCGGCCGCGCGCAGGATCGTCACGGCAGCACCACCGCCAGCAGATACCGGACGGCCCCGGGCCCCGGGCAGCGAAAACGGGTGGCCCCCCAGACCCGCAGCCGCAGACAGTCCCCCTCCTCCAACCGGTGCTCCGTGTCGCCCGCGGTGACCTCCAGGGTGCCTTCCAGAATCCAGAGGTGCTGTTCCAGTCCGGGCACGGGCGGGCGGTCGTAGGCGAGGTCGGCGCCCGCGGTGAGCCTGCCCTCGACCAGTTCGCCGCGCAGCCCGGGATGCGGCGGCGACACGGACCGCCGTACGAAGCCGGAGGCGCGGTCCTCCCAGCGGGGCTGCTCTGCGGCGCGCAGCAGGGGCGCGGGTTCGCCCTCGACCTCGCCCAGCAGCCGGGACATGGTCCGGCCGTAGACATGGCACAGCCGGTTGAGGGTGGCGGCGGTGGGGCTGATCTCGGCGCGTTCGGCCCGCGAGAGGGTGGAGCGGCTCACTCCGGTGCGCTCCGCGAGATCGTCCAGGGACCAGCCGTGCTCGGCCCGGAGCGCGGCGAGCCGCGCGGCGAGCCGGGCGTCGACTGGGTCATGGCCTCTCATACGAGAGAGACTATCTGCATTTCGTCCCAGATGCGAGATAGCGGGGTTCCTGGGGGCCTCATAGCGAGGGGCGCCGGGCTCCCTGTGGGCTTCATAGCGAGGGCTCCCTGGGGGCTTCATAGCGCGAGGTCCCCGAGAGCCTCGGTCTCACACCGGTGCCGCCTCCCCCAGGGCCGCCAGGACCGGGCGGATCAGCGGATGCTCCTCGGCGCCCCGGCGGACGGCCGCGAAGACGCGGCGGGTCGGGGCCACTTGGTCGACCGGGCGGACCACCACACCGGTGAGGTCCATACCGCGCAGCGCGGAGCGCGGGACGAGGGCGACACCGACGGCGGCCGAGGCGAGCGCGACCACCGCTCGGAAGTCGTCGGAGGAGTGCTCAAGGCGGGGCTGGAACCCGGCGTTCTCGCAGGCCAGGACCACCACGTCATGGCAGGGGTTGCCGGGGTAGGGGCCGATCCAGGGGTCCTTGGCCAGCTCGGCGAGCGGCACCACGGCGGCGCCCGCGAGCCGGTGGCCGACCGGCACGACCGCGTCGAACGGCTCGGCGTACAGGGGGACGTGGGTCAGCCGGGGATCGTCGGCGGGCGGCGCTCCCCGGTACTCGACGGCCACCGCCACATCGATCTGCCGGTCCAGGACCATCAGGAGGCTGGCGTCGCCCTCGGCGTCCCGGACGCGGATCCGGATGCCGGGCGCGCTGTCGGCGAGCCGGGCGACGGCCGGGGCGACGACCAGGGCGATACCGGTCGCGAAGGAGGCGACGGTGACCGTGCCCGCCGCGCCCGAGCCGTAGGCGGCGAGTTCCGCCTCGGCCCGCTCCAGCTGGGCCAGCACGGCGTGGGTGTGGCCGAGCAGGATCTCTCCGGCGGGGGTGAGCCGTACGCCCTTGGCGCCGCGCTCGACCAGGCGGTGGCCGGTCTCCTGCTCCAGGGCGGTGAGCTGCTGGGAGACCGCGGAGGGGGTGAGGTAGAGCGCGGCGGCAGCCGCGGTGACCGTGCGGTGGTCGGCCACCGCACGGAGGATGTGGAGCCGCCGTGCTTCGATCATGTGTCCCATTATCCCCGGGGGGTGAGAGGGATCGGCGCTGGTCAGCCCGCCAGTTCCGCCCGAGCCGCCACGAACGCGTCCACCGCCCGCCGTACGTCCTCGGTGCTGTGGGCGGCGGAGAGCTGGACCCGGATACGGGCCTGGCCCTGGGGGACGACCGGGTAGGAGAAGCCGATCACGTACACCCCGCGGTCCAGGAGCAGTTCGGCCATCCGGGCCGCCTCCGCCGCGTCGCCGATCATCACGGGCGCGATGGCGTGGTCGCCGGGGAGGAGGTCGAAGCCCTCCTCGGTCATCCGGCTCCGGAACAGCGCGGTGTTCGCGGCGAGCCTCTCCCGCAGGTCACCGGCGGACTCCAGCAGGTCGAGGACCTTGAGGGAGGCGGCGGCGATGACCGGCGCGAGGGTGTTGGAGAAGAGATAGGGGCGGGAGCGCTGGCGCAGCAGGGCGACGATCTCGGCGCGGGCGGCGACATAGCCGCCGGAGGCCCCGCCGAGGGCCTTGCCGAGGGTGCCGGTGACGATGTCGACGCGGTCCATGACGCCGTGCAGTTCGGGGGTGCCGCGCCCGCCGGGGCCGACGAAACCGACGGCGTGGGAGTCGTCGACCATGACCATGGCCCCGTACCGGTCGGCGAGGTCGCAGATGTCGGCGAGGGGGGCGAGGTAGCCGTCCATGGAGAAGACGCCGTCGGTGACGATCAGCCGCCTGCGGGCGTCGGCCGACTCCTTGAGCCGCGCCTCCAGCTCGGCCATGTCCCGGTTGGCGTAGCGCAGGCGGCGGGCCTTGGAGAGGCGGATGCCGTCGATGATGGAGGCGTGGTTGAGGGCGTCGGAGATCACCGCGTCCTCGGGGCCGAGCAGGGTCTCGAAGACACCGCCGTTGGCGTCGAAGCAGGAGGAGTAGAGGATCGTGTCCTCCTGGCCGAGGAAGGCCGACAGCCGGGCCTCCAGCTGCTTGTGCACCTCCTGCGTCCCGCAGATGAAGCGGACGGAGGCCATGCCGTAGCCCCAGCGGTCCAGCGCCTCGTGCGCGGCGGCGACGACCTCGGGGTGGTCGGCGAGCCCGAGGTAGTTGTTGGCGCAGAAGTTGAGGACCTCGCCGGGGCGTCCGCCCGCGGTGACCGTGACGGTCGCGGACTGCGGGGTGCCGAGGACCCGCTCGGGCTTGTGCAGTCCGGCGGCGCGGATCTCGTCGAGGGTGGCGCGCAGATCGTCACGCACGGAGTCGAACATCGGGGGCTCCTGAGAGGAGAGGAGGAGGAAGAAGAAGAGAGGAGAACGACGGGTGGACGGAGGGGGAGGCTTACGTGGTCCAGTCCAGGATGACCTTGCCGCCCCGGCCGCTCGCCGCGTCCGCGAAGGCCGCCTCGTGGTCGCGGTAGCCGTAGCGGCCGGTGATCACGGGGGCGAGGTCGAGGCCGCCTTCGAGCAGCACCGACATGGCGTACCAGGTCTCGAACATCTCCCGGCCGTAGATGCCCTTGAGGGTGATCATCGAGGTGACGATCCGGGCCCAGTCGACGGGGAACTCCTCGGCGGGCAGCCCCAGCAGGGCGATCCGGCCGCCGTGGGTCATATTGGCGAGCATGTCGCGCAGCGCCTCGGGGCGGCCGGACATCTCCAGACCGATGTCGAAGCCCTCGCGCAGGCCCAGGGCGCGCTGTCCCTCGGCGATGGGTTCTTGGGAGACGTCGAGCGCCAGGCTCACCCCGATCTTCCGGGCCAGGTCGAGCCGTTCCTCGCTGACATCGGTGATCATCACATGCCGGGCACCCGCGTGCCGGGCCACGGCGGCGGCCATCAGACCGATCGGCCCGGCGCCGGTGATCAGTACGTCCTCGCCGACCAGCGGGAACGACAGCGCGGTGTGCACGGCGTTGCCGAACGGGTCGAAGAGGGCGGCCACATCGAGGTCGACCGGGACGCGGTGCACCCAGACGTTCCCGGCGGGCAGGGCCACGTACTCGGCGAAGGCGCCGTCGCGGCCGACGCCCAGTCCGACGGTGGCCCGGCACAGATGGCGCCGCCCGGCCTGGCAGTTGCGGCACTTGCCGCACACCAGATGGCCTTCGCCGCTGACCCGGTCGCCGACGGCGACCTCGGTGACGTCCCGGCCGATCGCGACGGCCTCGCCGACGAACTCGTGGCCGACGACCAGCGGGGTGCGGATCGCCTGCCGGGCCCAGCCGTCCCAGGACCGGATGTGCAGATCGGTGCCGCAGATGCCGGTGCGCAGCACCTTGATGAGGACATCGCCGGGTCCGACGGCCGGTTCGGGCACGTCCGCGAGCCACAGACCGGGCTCGGCCTTCTCCTTGACCAGCGCCTTCACGGACGGCTCCAGGGGTTCGGGTCCCGGGCCCGCGCATGCCGAAGTGGCCCGGACCGGGGGAAGGGTGGATTCCCGGAGCAATCTGCCGCACCGGAGCCGCCCGGTCCATCGAGGATTTCTTAACCGGTGCCGCAGCTTTCCTACAGACCCCGCTACGGCAGCACCACACTCTGCCGGACCCAGTACGGCACCCTGCCAGGCCCAGTACGGCACCCGGGCCTGACCCCGCTACGGCACCCGGCCCACTCCCGGGTGCCTCGCGCCGCTCCCTCTGCGAGGCTCGGCCTCCGGTGGCGGGGACGGCCCGCGCCGGAACGGGAGAGCCGAGAGAGCGGGAGAGCCGAGATGCGTGAGTTTCTGGTGCGGATCACCACGACCGTGCCCGAGGGCACCCCGCCCGAGGAGGTCGCCGCGCGCCGCGCCGCCGAGGCGGAGCACGCCGGGGAGCTGGCCGCCGCCGGTCACCTCTACCGGCTGTGGCGCCCCGAGGGCGAACGCCGCGCCAGCGTCGGCATCTGGTGCGCCGACAACGAGGCGGAGCTGCACGCCAAGGTGCTGGACACCCTGCCGCTGCGGCCCTGGATGACCGTCGCCGTCACTCCGCTCGAACCGCACCCCAGTGACCCGGGCCGCGCCGACGGCTCCCCCTGAACGGCGCCCGGACGCGCCCGGGAGCGACGCCCCGCGCGCGATGGGCCCCGCAGCGCGGCTCGGGCGGCGAGAATCGTGGGGAGATCACCGGCCGCCCAGGCCGGTGGCGCGTTCGGCCGACCGACCAGGAGCCGCTCATGAACACCGCCCGGGACCTCGCCATCGCCGCCCTGGACGCGGCACCCGACCACGGCCCGGCCCAGGGCGATCTGTCGCTCGCGCTGGCCGGTGCCGAACTCCTCGACCTCGCCGACGCGGGCGCGCTCTCCCTGGACGGCGACGACATCGTCCCCGGCACGACGACCTCGACGGGCGACCCCCTGCTGGACGAGGCCGCCGCCCTGGTCGTCCGGGAACTGCCCCACGAGTCGGTGGAGGACTGGCTGTGGCGGCGGGGCCGGGAGCTGGCCGCGGCCTACACGGCCGATCTGGAGCGGGCGGGGCTGGCCACCCGGCGCGGCGGACGCCGGCTTCCCGTGCGCTCCTCCCGGACGACGCTGGTGGACTCGCCGGAGCGGGTCCGGGCCCATGAGCGCCTCACCTCCGGCGACCCGGTGTTCACCGCGCTGGCCGTCTCCGCCGGGATCCTGGAGGACCCGAACGAGGACCCGAACGCGGGCGCCGACGAGGACACCCGGAGCGCCGAGGACCCCCAGGGCACCAAAGACGCCAAGGACGCCAAGGACGCCAAGGACACCGACGACAGCGCGGACACCGACGACAGCGAGGACGGCGGCGACACCGACCACGACGGTCAGATCACCGACGACACCGTCATCGCCGTACTCGCCGGAGTCGGCGACGCGGTGATGGAGCTGGAGGCCGTCCGTCAGCGGCGGGCCATCGAGAGCGCGGCGTTCGACAATGTCTGGCGGGGCTGGTGACGCCCGGCGTCACAGCGCCGGGAACCCGTCCGTCTCCCGGCGCTCCAGCCGGGCGGTGAGTTCCGCGGCGGCGGCCTTCATGGTCTCCAGACCGGGTCTGCCCCAGGGGCGCGGGGCGATGTCGGAGACGGAGACCGTGCCCAGGACCATCCCGCAGGTGTCGATCATCGGAGCGCCCAGATACGACCGGACGCCGAACGCGTCGACCACCGGATTGCCCGCGAAGCGCGGGAAGTCGCGGACGTCGTCCAGGGCGAGGGCCCGGCGCCGGGCCACCACATGGGGACAGTAACCGTGGTCACGCGGCTGGAAGCGGCCGAACTCGGGCCGGGTGCCGTCCTCCCGGACCACCGGCACGGGGTCCACCACATGCAGCCCGGCGAAGAACTGCCCTTGTTCGCACAGGAAGTTGACCATCGCGTAGGGCACCCCCACATGGTCGGCGAGACCGGTCGCGAAGGCGTCGAGGGCGGGCTCCGGACGGGCGCCGATGCCCAGTCCGCGCAGTCGGCGGGCGCGGGCCGGGGCCTCCTTGTCGTCGGGCGTGAGCAGCAGCCGACCGACCGGGCGGGGCGGGTCGTAGCTCATCGCACGGCTCCCGCGCGGTGGACGCTTAGCATGTGCGGCTCCGATGGCTGGGCCGGGGCGAGCGGCGGGACGGCGGTCACCTGGGCACGCCATGGCTCGGCGCGGGGGCCGGCGCGTGCGCGATCAGATGCCGTACGAGGGTGAGCAGGGTCTGCACCCCGGACGCGGAGATCCGGGCGTCGCAGCGCACGACCGGGATCCTCGGGTCCAGGTCGAGCGCGGCGCGCACCTCGTCGGGCGCGTAGCGGTGACCGCCGTCGAACTCATTGACGGCGACGATGAATCCGAGGCCGCGTTCCTCGAAGAAGTCGACGGCGGCGAAGCACTCGGCGAGGCGCCGGGTGTCGGCCAGGACGACCGCGCCGAGGGCGCCCTCGGACAGCTCGTCCCACATGAACCAGAACCGTTCCTGTCCGGGGGTGCCGAACAGGTACAGCACATGCCGGGGGTCGAGGGTGATCCGGCCGAAGTCCATGGCGACGGTGGTCTCGACCTTGTTCTCGACGCCGTCGAGGCTGTCGGTGGCCGCGCTGACGGTGGTGAGCAGTTCCTCGGTGCTGAGCGGGGCGATCTCGCTGACCGCGCCGACGAAGGTGGTCTTGCCGACGCCGAAGCCGCCCGCGACCAGGATCTTCAGCGCGGTGGGGAAGGGGTCGCCGTCCCCGCCGCGTGGGTCGTGGCCGGGGTCGCGGCGGCTGCGGGGGACGCGCGGGACGGGGTCGTGGTGGAGGGATTCGTAGAGGGGGGTGGGGGTGGGGTCGGCGTGGCGCCGGTCGTCGTGGTCAGAGCTGTCGTCGTAGTCCATCGAGCACTGCCTCCAAAAGAGCCCGGTCTGTGGGGTTGTGGTGGAACGCGGGGGGCCTGGTGGTGAGCACCCCACAGTCGACCAGGTCGGACAGCAGCACCTTGGTGACCACCGCCGGCAGCTTCAGGTGGGCTGCCACCTCGGCGACGGGGACGGGTGCCCGGCACAGGGCGAGGGCCTGTGCGTGCTCCGGACCGAGATGGCCGAGGGGGGTCGCCCCGGTGGCCATCACCTGTGACATCAGATCGAGTGCGACGGTCGGACGGGTACGGCCGTTGCTGACGGTGAACGGCCGCACCAGCCGTCCCGCCGCCTCGTCGAGCCAGGGCCCGTCACCGGCCGCCACCACGCTCAGGACCTCATCGCCGTGGGTTCGACGGCGTGCTGCCGGGGCGCGGTGACCAGATAGGGGCGGACGCTCTTGACCAGCATGGCCATCTCGTAGCCGAGCACCGCGGCGTCGGCCTCCCGGCCGGCCAGGACGGCGAGACAGGTGCCCGAGCCGGCCTTGGTGACGAACAGCAGCATCGCGTCGAGTTCGACCACGACCTGGCGGACATCGCCGCTGTCGCCGAAGCGGACTCCGGCGCTGCGGCCGAGCGAGTACAGCCCGGAGGCCAGGGCCGCCATGTGGTCGGCGCTGTCGGGGTCGAGGCCATGCACCGACTTGACCAGTCCGTCGCTGGAGAGGAGGACGGCGCTGCTGGTGTGCGGTACGCGCTGCACGAGGCCGCTCATCAGCCAGTCGAGATCGGATGCGTGGCCGGTGTGCGCATCGCTCGCCATGGTGGATCGACTCCTTGGGGTACGAAGGTCTGCGGGAGCGGTGGGGATGACGGGGGTGGTGGGGATGACGGGGGTGGTGGTGGGGCGGGGGGTTTTCATCCGGCGGGAGCGCTCCCGTCGTGCCGGACGGTGGGGTGGTGGTGCGCTGCGGTGCGGGACGGCAGGGGGGCCGGACGCGGGACGGGGGCGAGGGGGGCCGCCTGGGGTTCGTGGGGGAGGTCCGGCGGGACGGTGTCCGGGTCGGGGCCGTAGCGGGCCTCGGCGAGGCTGACGCCGCGCTGGTAGGCGGCCATCAGCCCGGGGTCGTGGCCCTCGTCGGTGTCGGGGTCCTCGCGGCCGGCGGGGCGTTCGCGCAACTGGGGGGCGAGGTGGTGCTGGGCGTGGCGGCGGGGCAGTTGGGGGCGGCCGATCGTGCCGCGCACCGCCCCCGGTCGGGGGGTCAGGGGGGTGGTCGCGTGCTCCGCCAGGAACGACCCCTCGCCGGACGGGGCAGCGGGGGCGGCGACGGCCGACGCGGACGGCCCGTCGGAACGCTCGTCGTAGGCGCCCCGCACGGGCAGCGGCTCGGCCCCGGCGTGCGCTGCGCTCCCGATGCCGTACGAGACCGGCGCACCCCCCGTGTCGTACGGCCCGACCGTGTGCGCGCCGCCGCCGTACGGGCCGGTGAGGGCGCCTCCCGACCCGTACCCGGCGTCGTGGGTGACCGGCATGGCACCGGTGTCGGTCTGGTCGGTGGTGGTGGGGGTGGGGGGCGGGGTGCCGAGGAGGGCGCCGGGGACGACCAGGACGGCCTGGACACCGCCGTAGATATTGGTCTGGAGGCGGACGGTGATGCCGTGGCGGCGGGCGAGTTGGGAGACCACGAACAGGCCGATGCGGCCGTCGGCGAGGAGGCTGGCGACATTGACCTGGTCCGGGTCGGTCAGCAGGGCGTTCATCCGGGCCTGCTCCTCGACGGGCATCCCGAGGCCGCGGTCCTCGACCTCGACGGCGAGCCCGGAGGTGACGAGGCCGGCCCGCAGCAGGACCTGGGTCCCCGGGGCGGAGTACAGGGTGGCGTTCTCGACGAGTTCGGCGAGCAGATGGATGACATCGGCGACGGCGTGGCCGCGCAGGGTGCCGTCGACCGGGGGCACCAGTTTGACCCGGGAGTACTGCTCGACCTCGGCGATGGCGGAGCGCAGCACCTCGGTCATGGGGAGCGGGTTGCTCCACTGGCGGCGGGAGACGGCGCCGCCGAGCACGGCGAGGTTCTCGGCGTGGCGGCGGATGCGGGTGGCGAGGTGGTCGACCTGGAAGAGGCCCTTGAGGAGTTCGGGGTCCTCCAGTTCGTTCTCCAGGTCGTCGAGGATGGCGATCTCGCGGTGCACCAGGGACTGGAGGCGCCGGGCGAGATTGACGAAGACCTCCAGTTTCTGTTCGCTGCCGGTCCGGCTGGAGAGCTGGGCGGCCTGGACGACACAGGCGAGGGCGCCGTCGTGGGCGCGGGCGAGATCGGCGGCGAGGAGTTCGAAGTCGTCGGCGTCGGCGGGCGGGGTGCCGTGGGTCTTGCGGCGGGGCGGTGGATCGCCGCGGCGCAGGGTGTCGACCAGGGCGCGCAGTTCGGCCTCGCGCCGGGTGGCGCCGCGGCGCAGCGCGTCGACCCGTTCCTGGACGGACCGGGAGGCGCGGCGGGCCGCGATGGCGGCGATGGCGACGGCGGCGAAGGTCACCGAGACGGCTCCGGCCAGCACGGCGAGCAGGGTGGGGCTGAGCGGCAGACGGGCGGAGCGGACGGTGAAGGTGACGGCGGACGCGGCCCCGAGGGCGACCGCGATCGGGGGCAGTACCGCGAGCCGGATCAGCTGTGACCGTATGTGGGCCTCGGGCAGCGAGGGGGTGGTGCGGGCGACCGGCCGTCCGTGCCGGCCGCCTTCGCGGCGGTCTGCGCGTGCGGCCGGTGCGCGGAGGTGTGACATCGGTTCCCTCGTACTGGTCCGTCGGTCGGGCCGGTGGCTCGCGCGCGGGGCGCGAGGCGGGCAGGGTGCCCTCGCGGTGCCGGTCGTGAGAGCAGAGCCGTGATGATCGGTTGTTCGGCTTCTCGTCGCCCGACGGACACTCACAGTAGTCGCCGAAGCGCCACGCGCGGTGGGCAGTTGACAAACTCCTCCGCCCGGCGTCCCGCTCTGGTATGAGGCGTCGTACGACAGGCCGAGAGGTCGACCGCGACGGGGCGGGCCGACCCTCCACATGCGATCAATGCTGGTCGGTTGCGGTCATGAAGAGACGGCGGGGGTGGAGGGGCGCCGCTCCCCTCCACCCCCGCCGTCTGCGCCGGCTGCGCGCGATCGATCGTTCCGGACCCCCGGGGATCGTTTCCGATCTCCGGATGCCCACCCCAGAACATCACCCACCGTGACCAGCGGGCGGGGTCAGGGCTTACGGGCGACCGCCCCGTACATCGCGATGTCCTCGTCGCGGATGTTCTGCTCGCCGGTGCCGTCGGGGTGCCATTTGTGGACCTGGACGATGCCGGGCTCGACCAGTTCGAGACCGTCGAAGAACTCGTGCGCCTCGTCGATCGTCCGCAGCCGCATCGGCATGTCCCGGGCGGCGTACTCCCGGGCGACCCGGGCGACGTCGTCCGGGGCGAACTCGGCGGTGCCGATGGACATCGCGAGATAGCTCCCGGACGGCAGCGGCTCCAGCAGCCGGCGCACGATGGCGACCGCGTCGTCCTCGTCCAGGACGAAGTGCACGATGGCGATGACGGTGAGCGCCACCGGCCGGTCCGGGTCGAGGGTCTCGCGCAGTTCGGGGGCGTTCAGGATGGAGCCGGGGTCGCGGAAGTCGGCCTCGATGTACGCCGTCCGGCCCTCGGGCGAGCTGGCCAGCAGGCCCTGGGAGAGGGTGAGGACGATCGGGTCGTTGTCGACGTAGACGACCCGGGACTCGGGTGCCACCGCCTGGGCGATCTCATGCAGATTGGGCGAGGTGGGGATGCCGGTGCCGATGTCCAGGAACTGGCGCATCCCGGCGTCCTCGGCGAGCCAGCGCACGGCCCGGTTCATCCAGTCGCGGTTGGCCCGCATATGGATCGGGAGCGCGGGCCACTCCCGGGACATGGCATCGCCCGCCTCCTGGTCGGCGGGGTAGTAGTCCTTGCCGCCCAGGATGTAGTCGTAGATCCGCGCGGAGTGCGCGTGCTCGGTGTCGATACGGTCGGCCGGCCATCCGTTGTCAGGCAACGCGGGGGCTTCCTTTCGGGTCGGATGAGGTGACGGGTGATGAGAGGTGGGTGATGGGTGATAGTCCAGCGATTAGCGATAACAGCAGGGGAACCGGCGGTTCGCCCGGGGAACCCGCGGGTTCACAGCAGAAAGTCGGCGTCACCCGCCTTCACGGCCCATAGGAATCGGGACATCTCCCTCGGAGTGAACACCAGGGCCGGGCCGTCCGGGTCGGTCGACTGGCGTACGGCGACGCGTCCGTCGGCCAGCTTCATCACCTCGACGCAGGCGCCGCCCGCGTCGTCGCTCCAGGGCTTGGCCCAGCCGGCGGCGTCCAGCTCGCGGGCGGGCATGCCGTTGTGGACCCGGGTCCGGGGGCGGGTGAGGGGAGGTGGCTGGGGTTCTTGGCGGGGGGTCTCGCGGGGGCCGCGGTGGGGCACGTGTGACTCCTTAGAACTCCTTGCGGATCAGAACTCCTGGTGGATCAGAACTCCTGGTGGATCAGAACTCCTTGCGGATCAGTACTCCTTGCGGATCGCTCCGAGATGGGACTCGGTCCTGCTGACGGGCGCCGCCTGGGCGCCCAGCCGGTCCAGGGCCTCGCGGTACACCACGACGTCGTCCCTCTTGTCCAGATACACGGCACCCACGAGGCCGTTGAGGTAAACGATGTCGGGCAGCTCGGGGGCTTGGAACCGGAAGATGTGGTATGCGCCCGCCCGCATCGCCGGGTGCGGGCCGTTGGCGAACCGCATGACCTGGAGCGTCACATGCGGCAGCCGGTTCATCTCGATCAGATGGTCGATCTGCGCGCGCATCACCTCCGCGCCGCCGACCGGCCAGCGCAGCACGGTCTCGTCCATCACCACCCACAGCCGCGGCGGCACCGGCCGGGTCAGCAGTTCCTGGCGGCGCATCCGCAGGGCCACCCGGCGCTCGGTGGCCTCCGGGGCGGCGTGCGGGTTCCCGGCGCCGAGCAGGGCACGGGCGTAGTCCCTGGTCTGGAGAAGTCCGTGCACGAACTGGTTCTCGTAGGCGCGGATCTGGAGGGCGGCCTGTTCCAGGCTGAGATACGCGGCGAACCAGTCCGGCATGACATCGCGGTAGGTGTGCCACCAGCCGCGCTTGTTGGCCTCGCGCACCGACTTCAGAAAGGTGTCGATCTCCTGCGGGTCCGTGACCCCGTAGATCTGGAGCAGCTTCTCGGCGTCCGCGAGGCGCAGCCGGGCCACCTTGGCGGCCTCCATCCGGCGGATCGTGGAGTGGCTGACCCCGATCGCCTCACCGGCCTGCTCAAACGTCAGACCGGCCCGGACCCGCAGTTCCTCCAGCTGCCGTCCCAGGATCATGCGCAGGACGGAGGGAGCGCCGCCCCAGTCGGTCTCCGCGGTCACGCCTTACCCCCTTGAGCCTTCCGGGTTCCAGGGCCAACCGTCTCACGCGATCACCGCCACCCGTGGGGTCGATCACGTTCTGCCGTCCTCCGCCCTCAGCATGCACGTGCCCATTTGCAATTTTCAACTTGCAGGTTGCGAAAGGTCGTTGCCGGATGACACATTGGTCCTACTGTCCCGACGCGCTCAATCGGCTAGGACCACAGCTCAGTTGAGCCGGGCGGGGAAGTGACCCACTGTCGTCGGATGCGGCTGACCACCGCACCCGCGCGTGGCCGGGCCCATGGTGCGACTCCGGTAAGGCCCCGGGCACATGGCAGACGAAAGGCGTGCGGCGATGGCTTCGCCCTACCTCCCCCACCCGCCGGCACAACTGCCCCTGTCCGGCTTGCTGAGAGCGGTGCCCGCGAGCAGGCGCCCGCATGACGACGCGCACGGCGGCGCGCGTGAGCACACGCGTGCTCCAGAACCACCCGGAGGCGAGTTCGCCGGTCAACTCCCTGGGGACCCGTGCCCCGACCGCCTCGCCTCCGGGGATCACCCCTCCCCCGCGTCCCACCCCGCCGGGGAGACCGCGGCACGCTTATCGGACGCGTTCACCCTCCCGGCCGTCCCGGCGTCCGTCGGCGCGGCCCGTCGCCGTGTCCGGGCCCAGCTGGACGCCTGGCACATAGCCGACGAGATCCAGGACGACGCGATCGTCGTCACCTCGGAACTGGTGACCAACGCGGTGACCCACTCGGCGAGCGAGTACGTGGTGTACCGGCTGCGCCGGACCGCGACGACGCTGCGGATCGAGGTGGAGGACCAGAACCGCTGTGCCGCCCTGCCCACGCCCCGCTGCTCGGCGCCCGACGACCAGAGCGGACGCGGTCTGCTGCTGGTCGCCGCGGTGAGCGCGGAGTGGGGCATCGGGACCACGGCGGACGGTGGTGGTCTGATCGTGTGGGCGGAGTTGGCGACGGGCGTCGGGGTGGTCCGGGCGACCCCGGAGAGCCCCGTTCAGGTGGTCCGGACGACCCCGGAGAGGCCGGCGAGCCCGGTCCCGGCGGTCCCCGTTCCGGCGATGCCCGTTCCGGTGGTCCCGGACTCAGCCGCCCCGGCGATCCCGGCCCCGGCGGCTCCGGCGGCCCCGGTCCCCGTCCATGCGGCCCCAGTCACCCCGGTCCATGCGGCCCCGGCGATCCCCATCCCGGCGGGCCCGGCGATCCCATCGGGCCCGGCGGCTCCGACCACCCCGGTTCCAGCCGCCCCCGCCGCAGCGCCGGAGCGAATCCGGGGCACCGCCCCCGCGTCGACGACCGCCCCCGCGACCATGACCACCCCCGCATCGACGGCCCTCCCCCACGACCGCGCACCGGCCGGCAACCCCCGCGACACCGTGCGGCCCACCCCGGCCGGGGTCCCCGCGCGCAGTGCGCCGCACTCAGCGGTGCCGGACCACCTTGAGACCGCCACCGGCCCATCCCCCACCAGGCCGAAGGATGAACACCATGCTCCGACCCCAGGGCACTGAGCCCCGCCCCCACTCCGCAGTCCACTCCGCAGTCCACCGGGCAGCCCACCCCGCCGTCCACCGGGCCGACCCGTCCTGGACCCCGACCCGCCCCAGGCCGGAAGCCCGCGTGGGCCCCGGCAGCCTCGCGCACCCCCTGCACCCCGGAGCACCGGCCGACGACCGGAGCTGAGCGAGCGGGCCGGACCCCTGAAACGAACCCGGCCCGCCCGACGGCCCCCTACCTCACCTGTCCCCGGCCAGATCGAGGCCGCCCCGGGTCCCCGTACCAGGCGTACCCGGCGTCCCCGGCGTCTCCGGATCCGCACCGGCGTCCGTCGCCGTGCCCCCGGTCCCCGCCGGGGATCCGGCCCGCTCCCGCCAGGGCCGGTCGATGCGCGCGGACACCGCGCGCCACCAGCGCTCGGTGGGCAGCGCGCCCTCCGGTTCAAAAGGCCGGCCGGGCTGCGGGAACGCGGCCCGCTGACCCGCGGCCTCGGTCGCGTCGGCGGTCCACTCGGCGGGCTCCGCCCAGGGGTGCCCGGCGAGGTTGAAGGTGCCCCAGTGGATGGGCAGCAGAACACCGCCGGGGCTGCCGCCCTGGAGGTCGAGATGGGCCCGCAGTGCCTCCTCGGGCGTCATATGGATGTCGGGCCAGAACTCGCTGTAGGCACCCAGCTGGATCATCGTGGCGTCGAACGGGCCGTGGGCCGCGCCGATGTCCCGGAAGCCCTCGAAGTAGCCGGTGTCACCGCTGTGGAATATGCGGTGCCGGTCACCGGCGACGGACCAGGACGCCCAGAGGGTGTGCTGGGTGTTGCGCAGCCCGCGTCCGCAGAAGTGGCGGGCCGGAGTGGCGGTGAGGGTGAGACCGGCGATCCCGGTCGACTCGTGCCAGTCCAGCTCGCGCAGCCGGTCCGGGGCGATGCCCCAGCGTTCGAGGTGGGCGCCGACGCCGAGCGGGACGGCGAACACGGTGTCCGTGCCCGCCAGCGTCTTGATCGTGGGCAGGTCCAGATGGTCGTAGTGGTCGTGGGAGATGACGATCACATCGACCGGGCCGAGCGCGGTGAGCGGGAGCGGGGCCGGGTGCAGCCGTCTGGGTCCGGCGAACGGGAAGGGGGAGCAGCGCTCGCCCCAGACCGGGTCGAAGAGCACCCGGGCGCCGTCGATCTCGGCGAGCACGCTGGAGTGGCCCATCCAGGTCAGCCGGAGGCCGGAGGCGGGGGGCCGGGCGAGGTCGGCGAGGGTGGTGGCGTGCACCGGGATGGGGGCGGACGGGGAGCGGCGGCGCCGGGCGTCCCCGTCGAAGTACTGCTTCGCGAAGCCGAGCAGGGACGACGGGCTGGTGCGGGCCACACCGCCCGGGTTCTGGAAGACACCGTCCCTGAAGTGGGGCGATCTACGGATGCGCGCCAGACGCTCGCCGCTCGGGTCCGCGCCGAACGCCTCGGGCCGCAGTGCGCGGAGCCCCGGGTCCGGGGAACGGAAGCCGGCCACATTACCTCCAGGTGGAGTCGCTGAGACCTCCATTATGGTCGCCCCCTGTGACAACGCCGATTGACGCTGCCCGCCCCTCGCTTCGATACTGACCAGTCATTCAGTACGTCATTCAGGACGTCATTCAGTTCAACAGTTCAGTACGACAGTACGGCGGCACGGCAGCGCGCCACCGCCGAGCAGCACCGTGCGGCACACCTCGAAGGAGAGCACCCCCATGTCAGCCCCCCACGCCGGCCCTCTGCTCTCGCTCACCTGGTCCGACCATGTCACCGGCCGGGCGGGCTATCTGGTGGTCGACCGGCTGGTGCGGGGGGTGTCCAGCGGCGGGCTGCGGATGCGCGAGGGCTGCACCCTGGACGAGGTGACCGGCCTCGCCCGTGGCATGACCATGAAAGAGGCGCTGCACTACGACCCCGGGGCGCGCTATGTGCCGCTCGGCGGCGCCAAGGGCGGTATCGACTGCGATCCCCGCTCCCCGGACGCCTATGGGGTGCTGGTGCGCTATCTGCGGGCGATGCGGCCGTACATCGAGAGCTTCTGGACCACCGGGGAGGATCTGGGGCTGACCCAGGACCTGGTGGACCGGGCGGTGGCGGAGGCGGGGCTGGAGTCCTCGGTGCAGGCGGTGCACCCACTGCTGGACGACGGGCCCGCCGCGCGCCGCCGACTCTCGGACGCCTTCGCCGTGGAGGTGGACGGCATCGGGCTGGACGAGCTGGTCGGCGGCTGCGGGGTCGCCGAGGCCGCCCTCGCGGCACTGGACCGCGCCGGGGTGCCGTACGCCGGTACCCGGGTGGCGGTGCAGGGGCTCGGCACGATGGGCGGGGCCACCGCGCGGTTCCTGGCCCGCGCGGGGCTGGCCGTGACCGCCGTCGCCGATGTGTTGGGCACGGTCGCCCATCCGGCCGGGCTGGACGTGGAGGCGTTGCTCGCGGCCCGGGACGGGTACGGCACGGTGGACCGGGCGGCGCTGCGCCCCGGCGACCTTGAGCTGCCCGGGGACGCCTGGCTGGCCGCCGATGTGGACGTCCTGGTCCCCGCCGCCGTGTCCTACGCGATCGACACCACGAACCAGCACCGGATCACCGCCCGCTGGATCGTGGAGGCGGCCAACATGCCGGTGACGGCGGCGGCCGAGGAACTGCTCGCCGCGCGGGGCATCACCGTACTGCCCGATGTCGTGGTGAACTCCGGTACCAACGCCTGGTGGTGGTGGACCCTGTTCGGGGACATCGGCCCGGACGCCGAGGGGGCGCTGCGGCACACCCGGCGCTCCCTGCGCGCGCTGGTCGAGCTGATGCTGACCCGCGCGGAGCGGGACGGCACGACCCCGCGCGCCGCCGCCCACGCGATCGTCGCGGAACGGCTGCCGGTGATCGCGGAGCGGTACGGCTGGTACCGCTGACGGTTCCGGCGGGGCGGCGGCGACGGGGCCGCGCGGCCGTCGGGGCGACGGTGGCGGGCGATAGGGTGGGCCGCCATGGCGAGAGTGCGGTTGAGCGTGGCGGAGCGGCGTGAGGAGATGTTGCGGGCCGCCGTCGGACAGATCGAGGAACGCGGGGTCGCGGCGGTACGGATCGCCGATGTGGCCTCGGCGCTCGGGGTGAGCAACGCGCTCGTGCTGTACCACTTCTCCACCAAGGAGAAGCTGGTCGCCGCCGCCTTCACCCATGCCGCGCAGGACGACCTCGCCCAGCTGCGCAAGCTGCTCGGCCGCCGGACCAGCGCCCTGCGCCGGCTGCGGTCGGCGGTGCGCTGGTACGCCCCCACCGGACCGGCCAAGGGCTGGCGGCTGTGGATCGAGGGCTGGGCGGTGGCGCTGCGCGAACCGGCGCTGGCGGAGGTCACCCGTGAGCTGGACCGCCAGTGGAAGGCGGCGCTCGCCGAGGTGATCGCGGAGGGGGTGGCCGCCGGGGAGTTCCGCTGCGCCGACCCCATGTCCGCCGCGCTGCGGCTGACGGCGCTGCTCGACGGTCTCGCCGTCCAGCTCACGTCGTACGCGGGCGCGGTCCCCCGCGCCCGCGCCCAGCGGTGGGTCGACGAGGCCCTCGCCCGCGAGCTGGACCTGCCGAACCCGTAGGACCCACCCGACCTGTAGGACGGTCAGGCCACCGACGCGATGCGCGTTCTGATGTCGTCCGGGGACAGCGCGCCCTTGGCGGTGACATGGTCGCCGGAGGACTCGCCGCGCAGTCGGCGGCCGATCCAGGGCACCAGGTACTCACGGGCCCAGTGGACATCGTCGCGGCGGACGTCCAGGGTGCCGCGCGGTGGTCGCGGGGGCCAGGGCTGTTCGGGGTCGGCCGGGATGTCCACGCCGAGGGTCTGACCGGCCCGCAGGGCCACGCGGGTGTGGCCCTCGGGCGAGAGGTGCAGTCGGTCGTCGTCCCAGGCCCGGCGGTCCTGGACGGACTTCAGGGACCACAGGTCGAGCACCGGGCAGCCGTACCGGTCGGCCACCGCCCGGACATGTCCGTTGTAGGTCGCTATCTTGCCGCGCAGATGCTTGAGCAGCGGCACCCCGCGGGTGTCGAAGCCGGTGGTCACGAGGACGGTACCGGCCACCTCGGTGAGGACGGCGACCGCGCGCTCGAAACGCTCGGCCACGTCGTCCGGGTCGCTGCCCGGCCGGAGGATGTCGTTGCCGCCCGCGCAGAAGGAGATCAGGTCGGGCGCGAGAGCCGCGGCTCTCGGCACCTGGTCCGTCACGATCCGGTCGAGCAGCCTGCCCCGCACCGCGAGGTTGGTGTAGTCGAAGTCGCCTTCCGGGCGCCGGTCCGCGAGGAGTACCGCGAACCGGTCGGCCCAGCCGACGAACGCCCCGTCGGGGCCGGGATCGCCCACGCCCTCGGTGAAGCTGTCCCCCACCGCCACGTACGACCCGATCACTGATCTGGTGTCATTCTTCGAATCGTCTGCCACATCGCCCCATGATTCCCCTTCGAATGTGAGCTACGCGACCGTAATAAGGGGTTGACGGGCGGTGACAAAAGCCACGGACCAAACCTTGGTCAATTGCGGAATACCTCGATGTCCGATGGATCGTCAGATGTCGGTTCCGGGGTGGTGCCGGACACGCCGAAGGCCGGACCCGGGGGTGGGGGGTCCGGCCTTCGGAGCGGTGCGCGCGGCGGCGGGTGCCTCAGCCGAGGGAGAGGCCCTTGCCCCGCAGATAGGCGATGGGGTCGACATCGGAGCCGTAGCCCGGCCCGGTGCGGATCTCGAAGTGCAGATGCGGGCCGGTGACGTTGCCGGTCGCGCCGGAGAGGCCGATCTGCTGTCCGGCGCTCACCGACTGGCCCTGCGAGACGGACAGCGAGGAGAGGTGGGCGTACTGGGCGTAGTAGCCGTCGGCGAGCCGGATGACGACCTCGTTGCCGTACGCGCCGCCCCAGCCCGCCGAGACGACCGTGCCGGCGCCGACGGCCTTGAGCGAGGTGCCGGTCGGGACGGAGAAGTCGACACCGGTGTGGTAGCCGCTGGACCACATGCTGCCGGACTGGCGGTACGCGGTGCCCACGCCGCCGCTCGCGACCGGGAGGCTGGCGCCCGAGGACGACGCCGGGGCCTGGGCGGCGGTGTCCGAGGCCCCGGAGGACGAGGACCGGGTGCCGGTCTCGTCCGAGGCGTCCGAGGAGGAGCCGGACGGTTCCGTCGCGGGGGTCTCGTCGGTCTTCTCGGTCCGCTCGGTCTTCGCCGGCTGCTCGGTGGAGCCGCCGGACGCCTTGCCGCCGAGGGTCAGCTTGAGGCCGGGGTGGATGAGCGACGGGTCGCCGCCCACGGCCTCGCGGTTGTCGGCGTAGAGGGTCTGCCAGCCGCCGCTGACGTCCTGCTCGTCGGCGATCTTCGAGAGATAGTCGCCGACCTTGACGGAGTAGGTCCGGGTGCTGGTCTGCGGGGCCGCGGACTTCTGGTCGGCGATCCGGGTGACGGTCTGCTGCGGCACCGCGTTGGGCGCCGCGGTGACGGCTTCCACCGGCTTCTGGGGAACGGACTGGCCGGGGGCCGCGTGGGCGCCGGCGGCACCCATCAGCGGGAGGGCGAGTGCGGCGCCGCCGGTTCCGGCGACGGCGAGGGAGCGCGTAAAACGCAGGCTCCGGGGACGGCGGTGCTTACCCTTCGCGGGCATGGTGAATTCCTCTCCGGCGCCTGCGAGGTGAGCTGTCGGGTGCGAGCTGGAGATGCCCGGCCGCGTGGGGGAACGCGACTAAACCCCTAGCCGTTCCGGAGACCGGAACAGGCGTTGAGTCCTGTGGGTCCCCCGCTCCTGCCGTACACGGGTGGGTTGGGTGCGTGGTCCGGACAGCGGCAGGATTCGGCGTTCCATCCGGATGCGGTGGCGAACGTAAGCGACCAAGACGCGCAGGGACAAGCAAGGGGTTCCACCCGAAGGCCCTCTTCTTGATCCATGGTGGTATTTGCCGGTCACCCTCCGTCGCATTTCCACCTGTCGAATCACTCAAGGGCCCATGAAAACGGGACTGATTACGTGAGCATGACGGGCGACAGACGGTCACGGATATGACGCTGCTCACGTGACACCGCTCCAGCTTCCTTTATTCCCTTACGAGTTGGATTCAAGGTAATGAAGAATGTCAATTCGGACAGAAATCCCAGATACGGCACAGAAGGAGAAGTGGTGCATCGGGCGGTGAGGGGGAGGCGAGGGGGCGGACCGCCTTCTTTGCCCGCCTTTAGGCCGTTTCGTCATGTCGTATCGTCGAAGGGCAGCTGCCACCCGGCGACGGAGCCGGGCAGGCGAGCCGACTGGGAGGAGCCCCCGTGACGCAGCAGGTCCCGTCGACCGAGCCCGAACTGGCCGGAATCCGCAATTTCCGCGATGTCGGCGGACTGCCGACCGTGGACGGCCGCCGGGTGCGGTACGGGGTGCTGTTCCGCAGCGGCCATCTCGCGCACGCCACCGCCGAGGACGCCGCTTTTCTGAGCGGTCTCGGACTGCACACCATCTTCGACTTCCGCAACCTCGCCGACCGGGGCCTGGAGGGCCGGGATGTCGAGCTGCCCGGCGTGCGCAATGTGAACATGCCGCTGAGCGACCCGGCGGAGGGGGCGGAGTTCTGGGCGATGGTCCGGGACGGCGAGGTGGAGCAGCTCCGGGAGATCCTCTCCGAGGGCCGGGCGGCGGGCCGGATGATCGACTCGTACCGCAGGATCGTCGTCGAGCGCACGGGTGAGCACTCCCGGGTGCTGCACGCGCTCGCCGAGGACAGTGTCCCGGCCCTGATGCACTGCGCGGCGGGCAAGGACCGCGCGGGGCTGTCGATCGCGGTGACCCTGCTGGCGGTGGGGGTGGAGCGGGAGGCGGTCTTCGCGGACTATCTGAAGTCCAACGCCAAGCACCGCCGCTACAAGGTGCGCCGCGGCGGCGACGCCGCGACCGCCTACACCCCCGAGATCATGGAGCTGCTCAGTCCGCTCTTCGACGCGCGCGCCGAGTATCTGACGGCGGCCTTCGAGACCATCGAGGAGACCTGGGGCGGTGTCGAACCGTATCTGGAGCGGGGGCTGAAGCTCACCCCGGAGACCCGTGAGCGGCTCCGGGAGCGGTTGGTGGGCTGACACCGCCGGACGGGCAGGCGTGCGGACGGGCGGCTGAGCAGCGCCCGGCCGCCGCGGGTCCCGTCTACTTCGCGCCGACCTCGAACAGCAGATAGAGGAACGCGGCGAAGACATGCCCGACCGCGACATAGATGAACAGTCGGATCCAGATGCCGGGGTAGCTCTTCTCCTTGACCTTGGCGGGCTTGACGGGCTGGACGGGCCCGGCGGCCGGGACGGCGGGGGCGCCGGTGGCCTCACTGACTCCGCTGGTCCCACTGGTCCCGCTGATCTCGCTGGTTCCGCTGATCTCGCTCATCGCGTTTCTCCCGTGATCGGGCCGAGGCACAGCGCGGCCGTGGGGCTCTGCAAGAGGGTGTGGACGAACAGCAGCTCGACCCCCTCCGGATCGCGGGCGGCGATCCGGTGCGGGGTGAGCGAGTCGAAGTGGGCGCTGTCCCCGGGACCGAGCTGGTGCCCGGCGTCCCCGAGGCGCAGCCGCAGCCGCCCCTTGAGGACGTAGAGCCACTCCTCGCCGGGGTGCACGCGAACGATGTCGCCCTGGGAGCCATGGGGCACCCTGACCCGCAGCGCCTGCATGGCACGGCCGGGGGCGCCGGTCTGCCAGTAGGTCCAGCCGCCGGCCTCGGTCGGGTCCATATGGCCGCCGCGGACCACGGCGTCCCGGTCGGGGACCGTCTCGCCGAGCACCTCGGAGACCGTCGTACCGTAGACACGGGCCAGGGCGAGCAGCATGGGCAGGGAGGGCTGGCGTCCGCCGGTCTCCAGGCGGGAGAGATGGGCGGGGGACAGTCCGGCGGCCCGCGCCGCGGCCTCCAGGGTGAGCGAGGCCCGGCGGCGCAGGGCGCGCAGCTGCGGGGCGACGGCCGGGAGCGGCTCGGCGGTACCGGGTTCGGTACCGGGCTCCATATCGGGCTCCGGCTCGCGGTCGGTCCCGTGCTCCGGGTCGGTCTCTGGAGGGGTCATGCCCTCCATTCAGCCCGAGAATTACCTCCGAGGCAAATTGCTTGCCTCAGAGACAAGAAGCGCGACGGATGGATGCGGGGGTGCCGGGGGGGGTGATACCGGCCGTCACCGGTTGGCCACCGCCTGCTTCACCAGGGTGCGGCCGAAGTCCCAGATGAGTCCGCCGCCGTTGTGGGCGTCGTCCATGACGTCCGTGAAGGCGGCG
Source organism: Streptomyces sp. NPDC004610 (assembly GCF_040609715.1). Taxonomy (NCBI): domain Bacteria; kingdom Bacillati; phylum Actinomycetota; class Actinomycetes; order Kitasatosporales; family Streptomycetaceae; genus Streptomyces; species Streptomyces sp. NPDC004610. The sequence goes on from NZ_JBEXLA010000008.1 coordinate 219,943, forward strand.
ACGAACCGGTCCACCTCCCGCTCCCCGATGGTCAGCGGCGGGATCAGCTTGATCACCTCCAGATGGTCGCCGGAGACCTGGGTGAGGATCCGGTGGCGCTGGAGCAGCGGGACCACCACCATCTGCGCGAAGAGCCCCTTGCGGGCCGCCTGGAGCATCGTCCAGCGGCTGCGCAGCCCCAGCGAGGTGGGCCGCCCGAATTCGATGCCGACCATCAGCCCCCGCCCCCGCACATCGGCGAGCAGCTCGTATCTGTCCACCAGGGCCGCGAGCCGGGTGCGCAGCAGATCGCCGGTGGCCCGCGCGTTCGCCACGATCTGCTCGTGCTCCATCACCGACAGCACGGCGAGGCCCGCCGCCATGGCCTGGGCGTTGCCGCCGAAGCTCGCCGAGTGCACCAGCACCCGATCGATGGAGGAGTAGACCTTCTTGAAGATCCAGTCCCGGCCCAGGGTCGCCCCGACCGGCACATAGCCGCCGGACAGCGCCTTGGCGACACAGACCAGGTCCGGCTCGACGCCGTCCTCGTGCTGGTGGGCGTAGAAGTCGCCGGTGCGGCCGAGGCCGGTCTGCACCTCGTCGGCGATCAGCAGCGCCTTGTGCCGGTGCAGCAGGTCCTGGGCGGCACGCAGATAGCCGGGCGGGGCCGCGTGCACGCCCTTGCCCTGGATCGGTTCGACGATCAGGGCGGCCACATCGCCCTTCCTCAGCTCGCGCGCCAGCGCGTCGAGATCGCCGAGCGGTACGGCGGTGTCGGGCAGCAGCGGGGCGAAGCCGTCCCGGAAGCCGTCCTCGCCGTTGACGGAGAGGGAGCCGGTGGTCAGCCCGTGGAAGGCGTGGTCGCAGTACAGGATCCGGCGCCGGCCGGTGGCCCGGCGGGCGAACTTCAGCGCGGTCTCCACCGCCTCGGTGCCGCTGTTGCCGAAGAAGACCCGGTCCAGGTGCGGGCTGTGCGCCAGCAGCCGTTCGGCGAGCAGTCCGGGCAGCGGGGGGCAGTCGAAGCGGGTGAGGTCGGCGAGATCGGCGTCCAGGACGGCGTGCAGCGCCTTGCGGATCACCGGGTGGTGGCGGCCGAGGCCCATCACCCCGAACCCGGCGAGCATGTCGAGGTAGTCGGCGCCCTCGGTGTCGTAGAAGTAGGCGCCCTCGGCGCGCTCGTAGACCTTGTCGAAGCCGATGGTGTGCAGCATGCGCGGGAGCTGGTGGTTGAGGTACCGGGTGTGCAGCTCGTAGCGCTCGGCCCCGCGCTCGGCCAGCAGCGCGGCGAGGTCGAACTCCCCGGCGCCGGGGGCGCGTCCGGCGGTGGTCATCGGGGGGTCTCCTCGGCGGGGGTGTTCGTACGGGTTCGGGTATGGGTGGGGGTACGGGGGGTGCCGTTCTGGGGGGTCTTCGGGGTGCGGGCGCTGTCCTCCTGCGGGGTCGGCGGGGTCGGCGCGGTCGTCGGCTTCCGGGAGCCGTCCCGCGCGGCCATTGCGGTCATCGCGGTCCCCGGCGTTCCCGGTGCGCCGGGCGTGCCCTGCGTGGCCTGCGTGCCCTGCGTGCCCTGCGTGGCCCGCGTGCCCTGCGTGGCCAGGCTCGCGCCGATTCGGACGGCGATCTCGACCGGCGTCAGACCGATGTCGGCCAGCACCTCGCCGCGTTTGGCGTGGGCGAGGAACTGCTCGGGGATGCCGAAGCGTCGGACGGGGACGTCCACGTCGGCGTCGCCGAGCGCGAGGGCGACCGCGGAGCCGACCCCGGCGGCGCGGCTGTTGTCCTCGACGACCGCGACCAGCCGGTGCCGGGCGGCGAGCGGCGCCAGCTCGGGATCGACGGGTTTGACCCAGCGCGGGTCGACCACCGTGCAGCCGATACCGCGCGCTTCGAGCAACTCGGCGGCCCGGAGGCAGACGGGGGCCATCACCCCGACCGCCACGAGCAGCACCTCGGGCCGGTCGGCGCGGTGCAGGACGTCCAGTCCGCCGATCCGGTCGACGGCCGGGACGGAGGGGCCGACGGACTCCTTGGGGAAGCGGACCAGGGTGGGCGCGTCGTCCACCTCGACCGCCTCGCGGAGCTGGGCGCGGAGCTGGTCGGCGTCGCGGGGCGCGGCGATCCGCAGACCGGGCACGACCTGGAGCACGGACAGGTCCCACATACCGTTGTGGGAGGCGCCGTCGGCGCCGGTGACCCCGGCCCGGTCCAGGACGAAGGTGACCCCGCAGCGGTGCAGGGCGACATCCATCAGCAATTGGTCGAAGGCCCGGTTGAGGAAGGTCGCGTACACGGCGACGACCGGGTGCAGTCCGCCGGTGGCCAGCCCGGCCGCGGAGACCGCCGCATGCTGCTCGGCGATCCCGACGTCCCAGACGCGGTCCGGGAAGCGTTCGGCGAACCCGGCGAGGCCGACCGGGTGGAGCATGGCCGCGGTGATCGCGACGATGTCCTCGCGCTCCTCGCCGATCGCCACGATCTCGTCGCCGAAGACGGAGGTCCAGGAGGGGCCGCCGGACGGGGTGAGGGGCTCGCAGGTGAGCGGGTCCATCGCGCCGACGGTGTGGAAGTGGTCCTCCTCGTGGGCCAGCGCCGGTTCGTAGCCGCGGCCCTTCTCGGTGATGCAGTGCACCAGGACGGGGCCGTGGAAGCGTTTCGCGCGGCGCAGCGCGGACTCGACGGCACGGATGTCATGGCCGTCGACGGGGCCGACGTACTTGAGGCCGAGGTCCTCGAACATGCCCTGCGGGGCGAAGGCGTCCTTGAAGCCCTTCTTGGCGCCGTGCAGGGCCTCGTAGACGGGGGTGCCGATGACGGGGGTGTGCTGGAGGGCGTGTTTGCCCCAGGCGAGGACGCGTTCGTAGCCGTCGGTGGTGCGCAGGGTGGCCAGATGGTCGGCGAGGCCGCCGATGGTGGGGGCGTAGGAGCGTTCGTTGTCGTTGACGACGATGATCAGGGGGCGGTCGCGGGCCGCCGCGATGTTGTTGAGCGCCTCCCAGGCCATGCCGCCGGTGAGGGCGCCGTCGCCGATGACCGCGACGACCTGGCCGGTGCCGCCCCGCACCTGGCGGGCCTTGGCGAGGCCGTCGGCCCAGCCCAGCGAGGTGGAGGCGTGGCTGTTCTCGACGATGTCGTGCTCGGACTCCTCGCGTGCGGGGTAGCCGGACAGACCGCCCTTGCCGCGCAGCTTGGAGAAGTCCTGGCGGCCGGTGAGCAGTTTGTGCACATAGCTCTGGTGGCCGGTGTCCCAGACGATCCGGTCGAGCGGTGACTCGAAGACCCGGTGCAGGGCGACGGTCAGTTCGACCACGCCCAGATTGGGCCCGAGATGCCCGCCGGTCCTGGCGACCGCCTGCACCAGGAACTCCCTGATCTCTTCCGAGAGTTGGACGAGCTGTGCCTCGGTCAGCGCCTTCAGGTCGCGTGGTCCCCGGATGCTCTCCAGAAGCGTCACGCTCGGCCCCCTTCGGTCCGTGCCGTTCCGCCTTGCTGTTCGGCTGTGCTGTCTCAGGTCACGGTGACGACCGGCCCGCCCGGCGCGGCGCCGTCCTGCTCCATCCGCTCGGCGATCTGCTGGAGCGTGGCGCCGATGTCCGAGGTGTGGGTCGTCGTCATGGACTGCGCCGACACCGGGGCCCCGCCGCCGACCGCCACCGGCCCGACCTGGATCCGCCGCGACACACGCCGCGCGGCGATCGGGCGGGCCGGTACCTCGGGGATGCCCAAGGAGATGGCGGTCATGGTGTCAGTCCCGATTCCCGCCGACCGTCTCGCGCATGGCCCGCAGCGACTCCTTGAGGGAGCCCATGGTGGCCAGGACGGCGGTGGGCTCGTAGCCGCAGTGCGCCATGCAGTTGGCGCAGCGCGGGTCCTTGCCCCGGCCGTACTTGTCCCAGTCGGTCTTCTCGATGAGTTCGCGGTACGTCGGGACGTAGCCGTCGCTCATCAGATAGCAGGGGCGCTGCCAGCCGAAGAGGGAGTAGTTGGGGATGGCCCAGGCGGTGCAGGGGAAGTCGACCTTGCCCTCCAGGAAGTCCAGGAAGAGCGGGGAGTGGTTGAGCCGCCACTTGCGCCGGTTGCCGCCGGAGAACGCCTTCTTGAACAGCTCCCGGGTCTGCTCGACGCCCAGGAAGTGCTCCTGGTCGGGCGCCTTCTCGTAGGCGTAGGCGGGGGAGATCATCATCTCGTCGACCTGGAGGTCGTCGTTGAGGAAGTTCAGCACCTCGACGATGGTCTGCGGGGTGTCGGTGTTGAAGAACGTCGAGTTGGTGGTGACCCGGAAGCCGCGCTGCTTGGCCTCCTTGATGGCGGCCACCGCCTCGTCGAAGACACCCTCCTTGGCCACCGACTCGTCGTGCCGTTCGCGCAGACCGTCGATGTGGACGGCGAACGCGAAGTAGGGCGACGGGGTGAACTTGTCCATCTTCTTGCGCAGCAGCATGGCGTTGGTGCACAGGAAGACGTACTTCCGCTTGGCCACGAGCTGACGGACGATCTCGTCGATCTGGGGGTGCATCAGCGGTTCGCCACCGGCGATGGACACCATCGGGGCGCCCGATTCGAGCACCGCGCCCACGGCCTGCGCGACCGGCATGCGCTGCTTGAGCACTCCGGCCGGGTGCTGGATCTTGCCGCAGCCCTCGCACTTCAGATTGCAGGCGAAGAGCGGCTCAAGCTCCACGATCAGCGGAAACTTGTCCCGTCGGCGCAGCTTCTGTTCGGCCAAGTATGTAGCGACCTTGATGGACTGGCGCAGCGGCATGGCCATCTGGCTCACCTCCTGGGGAGCAGCACATTACGGTGCCATTCGAAGAAAGTCGGTAGTACGGAACGCAGCACGCGGAAAGCTGATATTCCACCGCGCACCGTGCCGATCCGGACGAGTTCATGTTCTGGAGCGTCCACGACCACCCGGACGGCCGCAACCGGGCGCTCACCCGCCCGTACGGCGCTCAGAAGCGTGGCGGCGGACTCCATGTCGACCGCGATGGCGCCGGTGGCCCGCAGGGCGGACCGCTCCGGACCCCGGACCACATGGTCGGAGCCGGTCAGCGGGCCGGTGTGGACCCGGCGGCCGGGCAGTGCGCGGGTGAGTTCCCTGACGAGTGCCTCGGTGCCCGCGCAGCCGACCGTGCCGCGCGGGTCGCGGGTCTCCTCGGCGACCACCAGGTCACCGGGGTGCATGCCGGGGGCGAGTCCGGCGCAGAAGCCGGTGGCGAGGACGGCGGCGCCGGTCAGGGCCGGGTCGGCGAGGATCTGGCCGAGGGAGCGTTCGGCGGCCCTGGGCCCCATGCCGGTGCGCACCACGGTGACGGGGCCGCTCGCTCCGCCGCGGTCACCCAGACGCAGGGCGAGATGCTCGATGCCGAGCGCGCAGGCGATCAGCAGCGGGGGCCCTCCGGGCGGGTCGGCGGTGACGGCGGCGGCCCGGCCGGATCGGTGGCCCTGCCCGCCGGGCCCTTGGCCGGTCCGGCCGGGTCGGTGACTTCGTGTGCCGGGGTCGTCGTGTGATCCGCCGGGCCGGGGGGTTCCGGTGCCGTCGGCACCTGTGCCCGGCCTGCCGGACCGGCGACCGCCGATGTCGGCACCTTCACCCGACCCGCCGGGCCGGCTGTCTGCGACTCCAGCACCTTCACCCGACCCGCCGGCTCGGCGACCGCCGCTGCCGACGCCTTCACCCGACCCACCCGACCGGCGGCCTCCCGCACCGGCCCCTTCGCCCTGACCGCCGGACCCGGCGCCCGTCGCGTCGGGGCGGTGGGCAGGGCGGTGGGCAGGGCTGCGGGAGGGGTCGGCGGCACCGGAGGTGTCGGAGGGGCCGGGTGCGCCGGGGAGGCCAGACGCGCCGGAGCTGTCGGAGGGGCCGAACGCGCCGGACGCGCCAGACGCGCCGGAGGGACCGGCCCGTACGACGAGCGGCTCACCATGCCGCTCACCCGTCACCGCACCGGACCCATCGCCCCGCGCCGCGCCATGCCCCTCACCCGTCGCCGCACCCGACCCATCGCCCCTCGCCGCACCGCGCCCCTCACCCGTCACCGCACCAGCCCCGCCACCCCCCGCCCCACCGGCCCCGCCACCCCCCACCCCACCCGCCCCGTCACCCCGTTCGTCGGGCCCCTGGCCCATTCCGTCGAGGTGTGTCATCAGCCCTCCCCGGCCCCGGTGAGCTGGCCTTTCTCCACGCCGGGGGCCGTGAGCGGGGCGGGGCGCGCGGGGGTGGAGCGGGTGGCGGGGGGACGGCGGACGAGGGTGTCGAACGGGTCGCCGTGGACGTAGCGGCCCAGCGCGGTGAGCGGGAAGACCTGGCGGTAGAGGTGGTAGTTGATGGAGAAGTCCCAGGGGAAGCCGGTGCCGGTGAAGTACGGCTCGTCCCAGGAGCCGTCCTCCTTCTGGGTCTCGGCCAGCCAGCGCACCCCGGACCCGACGGCGTCGGACTCCCGCTCCCCCGCCGCGAGCAGCGCCATCAGGGCCCAGGCGGTCTGCGAGGCGGTGGAGGCGCCTTTGCCGCTCCAGCTCTTGGTGTCGCTGTAGGAGCGCAGATCCTCGCCCCAGCCGCCGTCCTCGTTCTGCGCCACCTCCAGCCAGCGCACGGCCCGGCGGATCGCGGGGTGGGTGCCGGGGATGCCGGCGGCGGTGAGGGCGGGCACCACGGAGCCGGTGCCGTAGATGTAGTTGACGCCCCAGCGGCCGAACCAGGAGCCGTCCGCCTCCTGTTCGGCGAGGAGCCAGGCGATGCCGCGCCGGGTGCGCGGATCGTGGGTGAGCCCCTCCGCGGCGAGCATCTCCACGACATGCGCGGTGACATCCGCCGAGGGGGGGTCGATGACCTCGCCGAAGTCGCAGAACGGCAGCTTGTTGGGGAACGGGCTGGTGTTGTCGACGTCGAAGGCGCCCCAGGCACCGTCCTTGGACTGCATGCCGAGCTGCCAGCGCACCCCGCGCGCGACGGCCTTGTCCACCCGCTCGGGGTCGGGGTGGCGGACCCGGCGCAGGGCGAGGACCACCTCGGCGCTGTCGTCGATGTCGGGGTAGTTGTCGTTGTGGAACTCGAACGCCCAGCCGCCGGGCGGCAGTCCGGGGCGGCGCACCGACCAGTCGCCGGGGCGGACGATCTGCTCGCTGAGCATCCAGTCGGCGGCCTTGACCAGTTGCGGATGGTCGGCGGGGACCCCGGCGTCGGCGAGCGCGATGGTGGCGAGGCAGGTGTCCCAGACCGGGGACTGGCACGCCTCGATCATCCGGGCGCCGTCCTCGCGCCACACGGCGTAGCGGTCCAGGGACTCAAGGCCCGCCCGCATCACCGGGTGTTCGAGGTCGTAGCCCAGCAGATGCAGGGCCATGATCGAGTAGACGGCGGGGGGCTGGATGCCGCCCCAGGCGCCGTCGTTCTCCTGGCGCTCGATGATCCAGCGGGCGGCGGTGTTCATGGCGGCCCGGCGCACCGCGCGCGGGGCGACCTTGCGGTAGACGTGCAGGGCCTTGTCGAGGCGCTGGAAGAAGCCGTCCCAGCTGGCCGCCGGGGCGGGGGGCCGGAGCGGGTTGGGGCGGGTGGGGTCGGTGTGCAGTTCGTCCAGCGGGAACGGCGCGGGGCGCACCGGGCGCTGGGCGCCGACGATGGTGAGGGGGACGATCGTCTGCCGGGCCCAGCAGCCGAAGTCGTAGATGTTGAGCGGGACCCACTTCGGGAAGTAGATGATCTCCGGGGGGAGTTCGGGGAGGTCGTCCCATCTCCACCAACCGAACAGGGCGAGCCAGATCCGGGTGAAGACGCGAGCCCCGGCGATGCCGCCCCGGTCGCGGATCCAGGCGGACGCCCTGGCCATGTGCGGGTCGTCGGGCCGGTCCCCGGCCAGCCGCAGGGCGACGTACGCCTCGATGGTGGTGGAGAGTTCGCCGGGTCCGCCGAGGAAGGTGGCCCAGGTGCCGTCCTCGCGCTGCTCGCCGCGGATGAAGAGGGCGGCGGCGCGGGTGGTGGCCTCGTCACGGATGCCGAGGAACTGGCGCAGCAGCAGATCCTCGGCGTCCATCGACACATTGGTCTCCAGATCGCCCTTCCACCAGCCGTTGGTGTCCTGGAGCGAGAGGAGGAAATCGGTGGCGCGCAGGGTCGCGCGCCGGGCGGCGTCCTCTACCCCGGTCGCCGCGGGGGTGGTGCTTTCGCTGGCCGCGGCAGCGCGGGGCGGCAGGGCCCCGGTGCTTCCGTCGGTCGTCGCTGTCATGGCTTCCCCTTCGTGCAGTGTGCAGTCGGTGCGTCTGCTGGGTCCGCCGTCGGCCGGTACGCTCACTCTGCTCGCTGTACCGGCCGGCGACTACGCGAGGATGGTTCGACCGATAGTGATCATCTCTTCCGTACGACGACGAAGTCGGCGAGCGCCGTGAACCGCGCCCGCACCGGGTCGGGCATGTCGATGGCGTCGAGGGCTTCGATGGCGGTGAGGTGTTGACGGCGGGCCTCTTCGGCGGTCCACTCGCGACCGCCGGCCTCTTCGATCAGGGCGGCTCGGGCGGCGAACTCCGCCTCGGAGAAGTTCTCGAAGTCGCTGCTCTTGGCGTCCGCGGCGAGGATCTCGCCGAGTCGCTCGGAGGCGGTGCCGCCGGCGGCGAGCGCGGCGACGACGGGCAGGGACTTCTTGCGCTGGCGCAGATCGCTCCACGCCTGCTTGCCGGTGGCGCCCGGGTCGCCCCAGATGCCGAGGAGGTCGTCCACGGCCTGGAACGCGAGGCCGAGGTGGTGGCCGTACTTCTCCAGGGTGTCGGCGGTGCGGTCGTCCGCGCCGCCGAGCACGGCGCCGATGGAGCTGGCGCAGGCCAGCAGGGCGCCGGTCTTGTTGCCCTCCATCTCCAGGCACTCCTCGACACTGACCCGGTCACGGTGCTCGTAGGAGATGTCCTGGGCCTGCCCGTCGATCAGGGCACGGGTGGCGGTGGTCAGCCGGCGGGTGGCGCGGCCGGCCTCGACGGTGCCGAGTTCCAGCAGTACGTCGTTGGCCAGGGCGAACAGGGCGTCGCCGACCAGGATCGCCTGGGCGGGGCCGTGCACCTTCCAGACGGTGTCGCGGTGGCGGCGCTGTTCGTCGCCGTCCATGAGGTCGTCGTGCAGCAGGGAGAAGTTGTGCACGAGTTCCACGGCGACCGCGCCGGGCACGCCGGTCTCCGGGGCGGCCCCGGTGACCTCGGCGGAGAGCACCGCGAGGGCGGGGCGCACGGCCTTGCCGCCGTCGCCGTCCGCGGGGCGGCCCTGGGCGTCGATCCAGCCGAAGTGGTAGGCGGCGACGGTGTCCATGGGCGGGGCCAGGCGGTCCACGGCCGCCCGCAGCACCGGGGTGGCCAGGGTCCGGCCGCGCTCCAGCAGCGCGGTCACGTCCACCGCTGCCGGGCGGGCGGCCGGAGCGGCCGGGGGCACAGTGGGCACAGTCTCTCCTCTTGTTGCGGTGCCGGAGGTACGGGGGCCTGCCGCGCGCGGTTCGGGGCTCATGCGGCCTCCTCGACGTCGAAGAGGTGGGCGGGGCGGGGCCGTCCCAGGGCGCGCAGCGCGGCGTCCGCCGCGGCGATGCCGCTGCGGACCGCACTCTCCATGGTCGCGGGCCACCCGGTGGCGGTCCACGCTCCGGCCAGGTACAGGCCGGGGGCTTCGGTGCGGGCGCCGGGCCTGAGCGGGCCGGTGCCGGGGGCGGGGGCGAAGGTGGCGGTGCGTTCGCGGGTGACGAAGAAGTCCCGCACCCCGGCGCCGCGGGTGTGCGGCAGCAGCCGTTCCAGTTCGGGCAGATAGCGGGCGCGCAGCTCGGCCACCGGCCGGTCGATGTCGTCCTGCGCGGCCGACTGGGACAGCGCCAGATACTGGCCGCCGTCCGTCAGCCCGGACGCGGCGGTGCGGTCGAAGACCCACTGCACGGGGCTGCCGAGGGCGGCGAAGAAGGGGGCGTCGAGGACCTTGCGGTCGTAGACCACATGGATGTTGAGGATCGGCGCGGTGCCGAGGGCGAGCAGCCGCTCGGGGTGCTCCAGCGCCCCGTCCGGGAGCAGTTCGTGCGCCTCGTGCTGGGGCACGGCGAGCACGACCGCGTCGGCTTCGACGCGCTCGCCGGGAACCTGGACGCTCCACCGGCCGTTGGCGAGGGTGGAGACGGAGGTGACGCGTGAACGGACCTCGGTACGGACGCCCGCGGAGTCGAGCGCCTTGCGGGCCAGCCGATCGTGCAGTTCTCCCAGGGGTACGTGTGCCCAGCCGATGTCGGCGGCTCCCGGGTCGGACAGCAGACCGGTCTTGAACACCATCGCGGCGAGCGACAGTGAGGCGTCGCCCGCGACCGCGTTGAGGGTGGCGACCCCGACCAGGTCCCACAGGGCCTCGATGGCGCGCGCCGACTGGCCGTGCTCGGCCAGCCAGCTGCCGAAGTCCTGCCGGTCCAGGGTCGGATCGGCGAGGTCGAGTCCCTTCAGCGCGAGTGCGGCCCGCCCGACGCGGGCCCGCTCGGCGAGCGAGAGATGCGGGTAGCTCGCGAGGCTGCGCCCCAGATGCAGGGGTACGGGCAGCGCGTCGCGCCGGATCCTGCCCAGCCGCCGTCCCTCGGGGCGGTCGGCGTCGACGACGGGTACGTCGAGGCGGTTCTGGAGCGGGGCGAGGGCGGCGCCGTCGATCCGGTCGAGGAACCAGCGGTAGGCGGTGCAGCAGCGCAGATACACATGCTGGCCGTTGTCGATGGTCAGCTCGCCGCGCTGGAAGGAGAAGGCGAGGCCGCCGAGGCGGGGCCGGCCTTCCAGGAGGGTGACCTGTACGCCGGCGTCGGCGAGGGCGAGCGCGGTGGTGACGCCCGCGAGGCCGCCGCCGACGATCACCGCGTGGCGGGCGGGCTGTGACGTGCCGTCAGGCATGACGCGCCCTCCGTGTGGGGTGGTGATGTGGTGTCGGGCGGGTGCGGGTGCGTGGCGGCCGGTCGGGCCCATGCGGCGGAGCCGTACATCGATGCGGCTCGCGCCCCCGAGTGGCCTTGCCGGACCGCCGCCGACATCGTGCGGGTCGCTCAGTCAGGGACGCGTGCCTTCGCTGCGGGGTTGCCCCGGGTTCGGCTCCCGCCATCAGGTACGCCTCCTGACGGTCCTGCGGGAGTCGAGGCCGGAGAGGCCGCGGACGGCGACGTACGCCTTCTCTCGGCCCGGCAGGGAGACCCGGCCGCGCAGTACGGCCTCGGGGTCGCGTTCGATGCGGTCGAGGAGCCTGCGGTAGATCCCGGCCATCGCGGCGACACAGGCGCCGCTGCGCCGGTCGAGCATGGGCAGCAGCCGGTAGCCCTCGGCGAACAGGGCACGGGCGCGGCGTACTTCGAAGTGCACCAGACCGGCGAAGTCGGAGCCCTCGGGCGGCAGCGGCCCGGCGAACCCGGCCGAGCAGCCGAACTTGGCGAGGTCGTCGGCCGGGAGGTAGGTACGGCCGCCCTCGGCGTCCTCGCGGACGTCCCGCAGGATGTTGGTGAGCTGGAGGGCGAGGCCGAGGGTGTCGGCGTACTCGGGGGCCCGCTCGGCGCCGCGCGCCCCCGGTTCGGTGCCGAACACGCCGAGCGAGATCCGGCCGATGGCGCCGGCCACACAGCGGCAGTAGACCTTGAGGTCGTCCCAGGTCTCATAGGTCTGCCCGCGTACGTCCATCTGGACGCCGTCGATCAGTTCGTCCAGGCCGTCGAGCGGGATGGGGAACTGCCGGGCGGCATGGGCGAGGGCGACGGCGACCGGGTCGGTGTCGTCCTCGTCGACGCCGCCGTCCCGGACCCGGGCGAGCAGGGCCCGGGTGTCGTCGAGCCGCTCGGCCTTGACCTCGTCGGCCAGCTCGCCGTCGCCGATGTCGTCGACACGGCGGGAGAACGCGTACAGCGCCGACATCGCCCGCCGCTTGGGCGTGGGCAGCAGCCGGATGCCATAGGCGAAGTTCCTGGCCTGCTGGCCGGTGACGGTCTCGCAGTAGCCGTAGGCGGCGAGTACCGGCGCGGACGGCTGTGCGGTGTGCTCCACGGTCCGGATCACCCCTCTTCTCGCAGAGTGACGCCCACCTGGCGCAGCAGCCGGAGCTTGCCGGGCTTGGGCGGGCCGGGAAGTACGTCGTATTCGGCGGCGGTGATCGCGTCGATCGCCGCCCTTCCCCCCGCCACGAACCCGGCGAGCAGCAGCCTCAGCCTGCCGTGGACGCTCCCCACCAGGGGGGCGCCCTCATCCAGCAGAACGCGGGCGCGTTGCGCTTCGTAGGCGACCAGGGCGCGCACCGAGGCGCTCGCGGTCTTCGCGGCGAGGTCGGTTTCCTGGACGTGGAAGCGTTTCATGTCCTCGGCGGGTAGGTAGACGCGGTCGCGGCCGAGGTCCTCGGCCACGTCCTGGAGGTGTTCGACGATCTGGAGGGCGGTGCAGACGGCGTCGGAGCGGCGGACGCGCTCGGGGGTCGAGGTGCCGGTGACACCGAGGACGAGACGGCCGACGGGGTTGGCGGACAGCTCGCAGTAGGCGAGCAGATCGTCGTAGGTCTCGTAGCGGGTGACGAGCTGGTCCTGGCGGTTGGCGGCGATCAGGCCGAGGAACGGCTCGGGGGGCAGCGCGCGGCGGTGCACGGTGGGGGCGAGGCGGCGCAGCAGGGGGTGGCGGGGTTCGCCGGCGTAGACCCGGCGCAGATCGGCCTCGAAGGCGTCCAGCAGGTGGAGGCGGTCATCGGCCCGGTCGGGGGTGACGCCGAGGAGGCGGGCGTCGGCGCCGCCGGGGGCGAGGTCGCCGTCGCCGATGTCGTCCACCAGACGGGCGAAGCCGTAGACCGCCATCAGGTCGGCGCGCCAGTCGCGGGGCAGGAAGAAGGGGGCGACGGGGAAGTTCTCGTCGGCCGCCTTGTCGAGTGTGTCGCGCTCGGGGTCGCGGGTGCCCGCCGCGTCCGTTGCCGTCATCGTTTGCTGCCCGGGGCGAGGACGGCACATGCTGCGAAGAGCCGGGGAGTTTCCGTAGCCATTGCCGTCACATCTCCCGTTCTACACTGCCTACCCAATACACACTATTTCGGACACGCCGCCCAATGCTCCCCGCGATGGCCCGGGGGCCGGGCGCGCGCATTATCGCCGCACTTGCCGCGATTGGGCACCCCTACAGCTTACGTTGTACAGCGCGGGACGGATCGAGCGGGTGTCCCGCGCATCACAACAACACACCGATCGGCGCCAAGATTCCTCCGGCGGGGCGGAGTTGGCATTTACTTTGCAAACGCGGGGCCCCGCCGGAAGGGTTCCGGCGGGGCCCGTGCCGAACCGGCTACCGGCCGGTGAATTTCTCGTACTCCTTGAGCACCTCGTCGGTGGGGCCGTCCATCCGCAGTTCACCGCGTTCCAGCCAGAGGACCCGGTCGCAGGTGTCCCGGATCGACTTGTTGTTGTGACTGACCAGAAAGACCGTACCGGCTTCCTTGCGGAGTTCCCGGATGCGTTCCTCGGAGCGCTTCTGGAACTTGCGGTCGCCGGTCGCCAGCGCTTCGTCGATCATCAGCACATCATGGTCCTTCGCGGCGGCGATGGAGAAACGCAGCCGCGCGGCCATGCCGGACGAATATGTCCGCATGGGCAGGGTGATGAAATCGCCCTTCTCATTGATACCGGAGAAGTCGACGATTCCCTGGTAACGCTCTCTGATCTGCTCTTGGGTCATGCCCATCGCCAGACCGCCGAGGATGACATTGCGCTCGCCGGTCAGGTCGTTCATCAGCGCCGCGTTCACCCCGAGCAGCGAAGGCTGCCCATCGGTGTAGACCTTGCCGCTCTCCGCCGGGAGCAGTCCGGCGATGGCCCGCAGCAGGGTGGACTTGCCCGAGCCGTTGGAGCCGATCAGGCCGACGGCCTCGCCCCGGTAGGAGGTGAAGGACACCCCCCGCACGGCGTGCACCTTGCGCACCCCGCGCTGCTCGCCGCCGCGCTTGAGTATCCGGCTGAGGGCGGCGGTGGCGCTGCCCTTGCCGGTCTTGGCGCCGTTGACCCGGTAGACGATGTGCAGATCGTCCGCGATGACGGTGGGGATCCGTGCCCCGGTGAACTGCTCAGCCACGGCCGTACTTCTCCTCCGCCTTCCAGAAGTACACAAAACCGCCGGCCGCGAAGAGGACCGCCCAGCCGGCCGCGATGGCCCAGACGTGCTGGGGCAGGTTCTCCGAACCGTAGCCGTCGATCAGCGCGAAGCGGATCAGGTCCATATAGACCGCGGCGGGGTTCCACTGGAGGATGTTCGCGATCCAGCTCGGCTTGTTGGCCAGCATGATCGGGATCGAGTACATCACACCGGACGCGTACATCCAGGTACGCATCACGAACGGCATCAGCTGGGCCAGGTCCGGGGTGGCCGAACCGGCCCGCGCCATGATCAGGGCGAGCCCGGTGTTGAAGAGGAACTGCAGCGCCAGCGCGGGCAGGATCAGCAGCCAGGACATCGCCGGGTAGCTGCCGAAGGCGATGGTCACCGCGAACAGCACGATCATCGAGAACAGCAGCTGCTGGAGCTGCTGGAGCGCGAACGAGATCGGCAGCGAGGCCCGCGGGAAGTGCAGCGCCCGCACCAGCCCCAGGTTCCCGGAGATGGCCCGCACCCCCGCCATCACCGAACTCTGGGTGAAGGTGAACACGAACACACCGGTGACCAGGAACGGGATGTAGACGTCCCGGCTCATCCCGCGGTCGGCCTGGAGGATCACACCGAAGATGAAGAAGTACACGGCCGCGTTGAGCAGCGGGGTGACCACCTGCCACAGCTGGCCCAGCTTGGCCTGGCTGTACTGGGCGGTGAGCTTGGCCCGGGAGAACGCCAGGATGAAATGGCGGCGGTCCCACAGCCGGCGGACGTACTCGACGAGGGAGGGCCGGGCCCCGCTGACGGCCAGGCCGTACTTCGCGGCCAGCTGGCCCGCGCTCAGCGCCTCGTCGGGCGACACGGGCGCGCTCACCGCGACCGTGGCGTCGTGCGTTGTCTCACTCACAAGGGGAAACTTTCGTCTTCGATGTGCGCGGCCCACCACGGGCCCGGCACGGTCCGGCGGCCCCCGGGCCATCGCCCCGGAAACCCGTCAGGGACGAGCTTGTCAGATCACCGGGGGACGGCCCAGTCGGGTCAGCCGCCACACCGTACGCCACTTCATCGGGCGGCGCGGGCCGCACGGGCTGGTCCAGCCCTCGCGGAAGCCGCCGAACCAGGCGCGCAGCGCCGAGCGGGAGGGGCGGCGGGCCAGGGTCAGCAGCAGCCAGACGCCGAGATAGACGGGGACCAGGGGCGCGGGCAGATTGCGCCGGGCCAGCCAGACCCGGTTGCGGGCCACCATGCGGTGGTAGACCGCGTGCCGGGAGGGCGCCGTCGTCGGGTGGTGCAGCAGCATGTCGGAGCGGTAGTCGATCATCCAGCCGGCGTCCAGCGCCCGCCAGGCGAGGTCGGTCTCCTCATGGGCGTAGAAGAAGGCGTCGGGCAGCGCGCCGACCTCGGCGAGCACCTGGGTGCGCACCGCGTTGGCGCCGCCGAGGAAGGTGGTGACCCGGGAGGAGCGCATCGGGTCGGAGGCGCGCAGCCGGGGGACGTGGCGGCGCTGGGTCCGCCCGGTGTCGGGGTCGGCTATGCGGAAGCTGATGATGCCCAGGCGCGGGTCGCCGGCGAAGGCGGTGCGGCACAGCTCGGCGGTGTCGTGATGGGCGAGCAGTCCGTCGTCGTCGAGGAAGAGCAGGACGTCGACGTCCCGGCCGCTGGGGCCGAACGCCTCGATGCCGACATTGCGGCCACCGGGTATGCCGAGGTTCTCCGGCAGCTCGATGGTGCGCACCCCGGCGGGGACGTCGGGGACGGGCGAGCCGTTGCCGACCACGACCACCTCGACCCGGTCGCCGTCCTGCTTGGCTATCGAGTCCAGCAGGGCGCGCAGTTCCTCGGGGCGGTTGCCCATGGTGATGACGACGGCGCCGACGCTGACCGATCCCGTGGGCAGAGCGCCGGACTCGCCCCGGGGGGCGGGTATCCGGGGGGCGGAGCCGGCGTCGTCCCCGCCGCCCGGTGCCGTCTCGGCGCGGTCCGCGCCGCCGGGCCCGCTCATCGGAGCCTGCTCGACACCAGGATGGACACCAGGTGCAGCAGCGTCTGGAGCAGCGCGATCCCGGCCAGTACGGCGACGCCCAGGCGGGTGAAGAACAGATCGCCGCGGCTCGCGTCGAGGATCGCGAGGAGCAGGATCAGCAGGGACGCCTCGATGCCCAGGATGAGCCGGTGGAACTTCAGGGCGGCGGCGGCCCTGCGGGCCAGGGCCATGCCGGAGGAGCGGGGCTCGGCGGCGGACTCCTGCACCGGGGGCAGCCCGCCCTGGTGCCGGGCGACGCCGACGAGGTCGGTCTCGGCCTTGATCAGGATGGCGCCGAGGGCGGCGAGGGTGCCCAGGAAGGCCCACAGCCAGTCGATCCGGCCCTCGCCCCAGACATCGGCGGCGCGCAGTCCGAGGCCGACCAGGACGGCCGCGTCGGTGAGATAGGCGCCGACCCGGTCCAGATAGACGCCGCCCAGCGAGTACTGCTTCTTCCAGCGGGCGATCTCGCCGTCGACGCAGTCCAGCAGCAGATACAGCTGGACCATGACGACGCCGAGCACCGCGCCGGTGATGCCGGGCACCAGCAGGGCCGGGAGCGCGAGCACCCCGCACACCGTCATCAGATACGTGAGCTGGTTGGGCGTGACCCTGGTGTTCACCAGATAGCGGTCGATGCGCAGGGACACCTCGCGCATGTAGAGGCGTCCCGCCCAGTGCTCACCGCTGCGCCGGTCCTTGACCCCGGCGGGGTGGACGACGGGCCTGAGTTCAGCTACCGATGGCCTTGACATAGTCGGCGTAGATGTCCTTGATCTGGTGGGTGTTCAGGTCGAGGTGTTCGAGGATCGTGTAGCGGCCGGGGCGGGTCCGCGGGGCGAACTCCACGACCCGGACGAATTCCTCCTCCGTGAAGCCGATCTCCTGGGGCAGCACCGGCAGTCCGTGCCGGCGCAGCACCGCGGCCATGTAGACGGCCTCCTCATGGGCGCCGCGCAGATACATCGCGAAGGCCGCGCCGAGTCCGCACTGCTCGCCATGGGCGGCGGCCCGCCTCGGGTGGAGCAGGTCGAAGGCGTGGTTGATCTCGTGGCAGGCGCCGGAGGAGGGCCGGGAGTCGCCGGAGACGGACATGGCGATCCCGCTGAGCACCAGGGCCTCGGCGAGCACCTGGAGGAAGGCGTTGTCGCCGACGCCGCCGGGGTGGCGCAGCACGGCCTCACCGGCCTGGCGGGCCATGGCGGCGGCGAGGCCGTCGATCTTCTCGCCCTTGACCCGGTGGGCCAGCTCCCAGTCCCGGATCGCGGAGATGTTGGAGACGGCGTCGCCGATGCCGGCCCGGACGAAGCGGACCGGGGCCTCGCGGATCACATCGAGGTCGATGAGCACCGCGATGGGGTTGGGCACTCCGTAGGAGCCGCGTCCGGCGTCGTTGTCGAGGGTGGCGACGGGCGAGCACAGTCCGTCGTGGGCGAGATTGGTCGGTACGGCGACCAGGGGCAGCCCGACCCGGGCGGCGGCGAACTTGGCGCAGTCGATGATCTTGCCGCCGCCGAGGCCGACGAGGGCGTCGAAGTGCCCGGCCCGTATCTCGGCGGCGAGGCGCACGGCGTCGTCCAGGGTGCCGCCGCCGACCTCGAACCAGGTGGCGCCGGGCAGCGAGGGCGCGACCCGCTCGCGCAGCCGGGCACCGGAGCCGCCGCTGACGGCGACGGCCAGCTTGCCGGAGTGGGATATCCGCTCGTCGGCGAGGACGGCGCCCAGGTCGTCCAGGGCGCCCGGCCGGATGTCGACGACGACCGGGGAGGGGATGAGCCTGGTCAGTACCGGCACGCGATCTCCCGCCCCCGGGCCAGATCGTCGTGGTTGTCGATCTCGACCCAGTCGACGTCGCCGATGGGCGCCACGTCGATGCGGAAGCCGCGGTTCACCAGCTCCTGGTAGCCGTGCTCGTAGAACTGCTGGGGGTCGGTCTCCCAGACCGTGCGCAGCGCGTCGCCGAGTTCGGGGGCCGCGTCGCCCTCGATGAGGGTCACGCCTATGTACTCGCCGGTGGCCTCGGCCGGGTCCATCAGCTTCGTGATCCGCGTCATGCCGCCGTCCGGGCCGACGACGACCTTCATCTCCTCCTCGGCGAGGGACTTGACGGTGTCCAGCGCCAGGATGATCTTCCTGCCGTCGCCGCGCGCGGCCAGCAGGGTCCGCTCGACGGAGACCGGGTGGACGGTGTCGCCGTTGGCGAGGATCACCCCGTCCTTGAGCGCGTCCCGGCCGCACCACAGGGAGTAGGCGTTGTTCCAGTCCTCGGCCCGGTCGTTGTCGATCAGCGTGAGCTTCAGGCCGTACGTCCGCTCCAGGGCGGCCCTGCGGGCGTAGACGGCCTCCTTGCGGTAGCCGACGATGACGGCGGCCTCGGTGAGGCCGATCTCGGCGAAGTTGCCGAGGGTGAGGTCCAGCACGGTCGGTTCGCCCTCGACGCCCTCGGGCCCGACCGGCACCAGCGCCTTGGGCAGGGTGTCGGTGTAGGGGCGCAGACGCCGGCCGGCGCCGGCCGCCAGCACGAGGCCGATCATGCGGGTTCTCCTTCGTCGTGTACGGCGGGCGCTCCGGCCCGGTGCGAGGCCACCCAGAAACGGACGCTCTCGGCGACCACGAGCAGGGCCAGCGCCACCGCGAGGACGGTGAGCGCGAGGGCGAACGCCTCCCCGGTGAGCAGGGCGGCCAGCACGGCGACGAGCAGGACGCGTCCTTCCTGCCCCCCCGCGGCCCGCACCAGCCAGACCGGCGGCGCCCCGGCGTTCCCGCGGATGCGGTACACCGTGTCGTAGTGATGGTAGGCGACGGCCGCAACCAGCCCGAAAGCCGCTGGAAGGGCTCCGTTCACCTCCGCGTGGGCGGCGAGGACCAGTACGGTGCCGTACTCGGCGACCCGGAACAGCGGCGGGACGAGCCAGTCCAGGGCGCCCTTGAGCGGCCGGGCGAGGGCCTGACCGGCGGTGATGGCATAGACCAGGGCACCGGCGACCGGGGCCCAGGTGATGCCGGAGAACAGCGAGACGGCGAGGACGGCGGTGCCGGCGGCGGCGATCAGGGGCGGGGCGCCGGGGCGGAGGCGGGTGACGCGTGCCACGGCCTGGGCGAGGGGCCCGTTGTCGGCGAGGTCGGCGAGTGCCTGGGCGGCCCGGTCGGTGCGGTGGGCCTTGCGGGTCAGGGAGCGCAGGACCCGCCCGGCGGTGGTGTAGGTGGCGGCGAGGGCGCAGCCGACGAGCAGGGCGTAGAAGGTGACGCGCGGGGTGGTGAGGGCGGTGAGCACGGCGATCATGGCCCAGCGCTCGCCGATCGGCAGCACGATCATCCGGCGCAGCCAGACCGTCCAGCCGACGCTGTCGAGGCGGTCGGAGAGGGCGGCGGTGGGGCTGGTGTTGGCGGTGGCGTCGTGGTTGGCCTCGTTGAAGGAGAAGTCCACGACATGGCGGCCGGTCTGGAGGACCATCGCGGCCAGCGCCAGCGCCCATACGTCGTCGCCGCCGCGGGCCGCGCCGAGGGCGAGTCCGGCGTAGTAGGCGTACTCCTTGGCGCGGTCGAAGGTGGCGTCGAGCCAGGCGCCGAGGGTGGAGTACTGGAGCGAGTAGCGGGCGAGCTGGCCGTCGGTGCAGTCCAGGACGAAGGACGCGATCAGCAGCACCCCGGCGGCGACGAAGCCGCCCCGGGTGCCGGTGGCCGCGCAGCCGGCCGCGATCAGCGCGGTGAGCAGGGAGGCGGTGGTGACCTGGTTGGGGGTCAGTCCGCGCCGGGCGCACCAGCGGGCGAGATAGCGGGAGTAGGGGCTGATGCAGAAGGTGGTGAAGAAGCCGTCCCGGGCCTTCACCGCGGACTTCAGGCGGACGGCCTCGTCGTCGACGGCGGCGACGGCCTGGCGGGCCTCGTTGCGGGCCTGGGGGTCGGCGGGGACCTCGGCGACCAGGGTGCCCAGCTCGGGGCGGTGCGGGGCGGCGCCGTCGGCGGTGAGGGCGGCGGTCACCCGGTCCGGGAGGCTGTCGAGCAGGACGGCGCCCTCGGAGGAGCGCTCCCGGGCCAGCGCCCGGGTCAGTTCCTGGCGTCCGTCGGCCTGGGCGGTGACGGCGCCGGGGACGGCGGCGAGCGGGAAGCGCGGGTCGGTCAGTCCGAGGCGCAGTGCGTGCGGGTGGCCGACGAAACGGGCGTCGACCAGGGCGACCCGGTCGGCGCCGGGGACCTGGGCGAGCAGTGTCTCGGCGTCGGCGGTGCCGGAGGCGATGCACACCTCGAAGCCGAGCGACCGCAGATCGCCCTCGATGGACGATCCCGGGACCGGCTGGCCGGTGAGGATGGCGGTCGGCAACCGAACTCACTCCCTGGGTGCCGACGCGTCCGCGCCGGTCATGTGCATGGTGGGGGCGCCCTCTTGGCGCCTGTGGGGGCACCGGACGGACGGCATCCGGCAGAGGCTATCGGATGATCGGAAGACCGCGTTCACCGGCCGTTCACGGTCCGGACGGCGCGGTTTGCCCTGCCTGTGCTGTCGATCATCATGAAGGATGCCTGGCCCCCCGTACAAAATCGCACGGCAGAGCGGGCCATCGCGGGGCATTGGGGCCAACCCGCCGGTAACCGGGTCCATAGGGACCCGCTTAAGGTGGGCGACCATGACGTGGCTGATCACCGGCGGTGCCGGTTACATCGGGGCCCATGTGGTGCGTGCCATGACCGGGGCCGGGGAACGGGTGGTCGTCCTGGACGATCTCTCGTCCGGGATACGGCGGCGGCTCCCGGCCGGGGTGCCGCTGGTCGGCGGGTCGTATCTGGACGGGCCGCTGGTGCGGCGGCTCCTCGCCGAGCACGGGGTGAGCGGGGTGGTGCACCTCGCGGCCCGCAAGCGCGTCCCGGAGTCCCTGGAGCGGCCCACGGAGTACTACCGGGACAACGTCGGCGGGCTCGCCACCCTGCTGGAGGCGGTGGCCGACGCCGGGGTGGGACGGTTCCTGTTCTCCTCCTCCGCGGCCGTCTACGGCGCCCCCGACGCCGAGCTGATCACCGAGGACACCCCGTGCGCCCCGCTGAACCCGTACGGCGAGACCAAGCTGGCCGGTGAGTGGCTGGTCCGGGCGGCGGGGTCGGCCCACGGCATCGCGACGGCGTGTCTGCGGTACTTCAACGTGGCGGGCGCCGCCGCCCCCGAGCTGGCCGACACCGGGGTCTTCAATGTCGTCCCGATGGTCTTCGACCGCCTCACCCGCGACGAGGCCCCGCGTATCTTCGGCGACCGCCACCCGACCCCGGACGGCACCTGTGTACGGGACTACATCCATGTCGCCGATCTGGCCGAGGCGCATCTCGCGGCGGCCCGGCGGCTGTCGGCCGGGGGCGCGGGCGGCGATCTGACCGTGAACATCGGGCGCGGCGAGGGCGTCTCGGTGCGGGAGCTGGTGACGCTGATCGGCGAGGTGACGGGCGATCGCCGGCCGGCGCTGGTCGAGGGCCCGCGCGCGGGTGACCCGCCCAGGGCGGTCGCCTCGGCCTCCCTGGCCGCGAAGGAACTGGGCTGGACGGCCCGGCACGGGCTCGGCGAGATGGTGGGGTCGGCGTGGCGCGGCTGGCTGCTCCAGCACCCCGGATGATCACCCACCTGGTCTGACCTGCGGTTCATTTCCGCAGGTCAGGGCACATGACAACGGTGTTCAGTGCCGCGTTGCCCGATACCCCCCACCCGTAGTTCACTGTGAGCGCGGACCGATCACAGGAGGCGGTTTTTCATGGGCGCTGGGCACGATCACGGGCATTCCCACGGCCCGCCGGCGGGCAGCGGCACGGCGGCTGCCGCGTACCGGGGCCGGCTGCGGATCGCGCTGGGCATCACCCTCAGCGTGATGGTCGTGGAGATCATCGGCGGGGTGATGGCCGACTCGCTCGCCCTGATCGCCGACTCGGCGCACATGGCGACCGACGCCGTGGGGCTCGGCATGGCGCTGCTCGCGATCCACTTCGCGAACCGCCCGGCCAGCGGGCGGCGCACCTTCGGGCTGGCCCGCGCCGAGATCCTCGCCGCCCTGGCCAACTGTCTGCTGCTGCTCGGCGTCGGCGGCTATGTGCTCGTCGAGGCGGTCCAGCGGTTCATCACCCCGGCGGAGACGGCGGGCGGCACGACCATCGTGTTCGGTCTGATCGGCCTGGTCGCCAACATCGTCTCGCTGTCGCTGCTGATGCGCGGCCAGAAGGAGAGCCTGAACGTCCGTGGCGCCTTCCTGGAGGTGCTGGCGGACGCGCTGGGCTCGCTCGCGGTGATCGTCGCGGCGGTGCTGATCCTGACCACCGGCTGGCAGGCCGCCGACCCCGTGGCCTCGCTGGTGATCGGCCTGATGATCGTGCCGCGCACCCTCAGGCTGCTGCGCGAGACGCTGGACGTGCTGCTGGAGTCGGCCCCCAAGGGCGTCGACATGACGGAGGTGCGGTCGCACATCCTGGCCCTGGAGGGCGTGCAGGACGTGCACGATCTGCACGCCTGGACCATCACCTCGGGCATGCCGGTGCTCTCCGCGCATGTGGTGGTGCGCCCGGACGTCCTGAGCGCCATAGGGAACGAGAAGATGCTGCACGAGTTGCAGGGCTGCCTGGGGGACCACTTCGACGTGGAGCACTGCACCTTCCAGCTGGAGCCGAGCGGGCACGCGGAGCACGAGGCGGGGCTGTGCCACTGAGGGGGTAGGGCGGGGGCCCACCGTGCCCCCCGGCGGGAGGCGCGAAGGCACGGAGGCACGGAGGCGAGGGCGCGCGGCTGCGTGGGCGCGGGCGCGCAGGGGGTGGGGGCGCAGGCGCCGGAGTGCGCCCCCTGGGCCGTCGTTCACGCCCCCACCTCGGGCGATTCCCCTCCCGGCGGGCCGGGCACGATCACCTTCCGTGCCCGAGAAGGGCGCCCGCGCCGGGCGGGGGACATGCCGGGTGTGCCCGGGAAGTGCCGGGCGCCGCCCGATTCGTGCGGCAGACTGGGGCGAGGACCGAGGCGAAGGATGGGTATGCCGATCACACCTGCCACCGCGACGCAGAGCTCGTCGGACGGCACCGCGGAAGCGATCATGCTCGAACTGGTCGACGAGAGCGGTGTGACCATCGGCACCGCGGAGAAGCTCGCCGCGCATCAGCCGCCCGGACAGCTGCACCGGGCGTTCTCGGTGTTCCTGTTCGACGAACGCGGACGGCTGCTGCTCCAGCAGCGGTCACTCGGCAAGTACCACTCCCCCGGCGTCTGGTCGAACACCTGCTGCGGCCACCCCTACCCCGGTGAGGCGCCCTTCGCGGCGGCGGCCCGGCGCACCTTCGAGGAGCTGGGGGTGTCGCCGTCGCTGATGGCCGAGGCGGGCACGGTCCGCTACAACCACCCGGACCCGAAGTCGGGCCTGGTGGAGCAGGAGTACAACCACCTCTTCGTCGGCATGGTCCAGTCGCCGCCGCGGCCCGATCCGGAGGAGGTCGGCGAGACCGCGTTCGTGACGCCCGCGGAGCTGGCCGAGCGGCACGCGCAGGACCCGTTCTCGTCCTGGTTCATGACCGTGCTGGACGCCGCCCGGCCCGCCATCCGGGAGCTGACCGACCCGTCGACGGGCTGGTGACGGAGTCGGCGCAGCGACCGTGCGCGGGCCCGCCGGAACGTTTCCGGCGGGCCTTCGCGCGGGAAGTCCAGGAGGTCAGAGGCCCGGCTTGAGCGGGAGGGCCGACCAGATCACCTTGCCGCCGCTCGCCGTGTGCTCCACATCGCACACCCCGCCCGCCTCCCGGGTGATCTCGCTCACCAGCAGCAGCCCCCGGCCACCGGTACGGCCGTGGTCGGTCTCCAGCGCGGTCGGCCGGTAGGGATGGTTGTCCTCCACGGACACCCGGACCCACTCCGTGCCCACCGCCACCTCCACGGCCAGCACCGGCGACAGCAGCGCCGCGTGCCGCACCGCGTTCGTGACCAGCTCCGAGACGATCAGCAGCAGCCCGTGGCCCACGTCCTCGGCGATCGGCACCCCCTGACGCAGCAGCAGGTCCCGCACCGCGTGCCGGGCCTGCGGGACCGAGGCGTCCACCGCGGGGGCGGTGAACCGCCAGACCCCCTCGTAGGGCAGCGGCGGCGGGGCGCTCGTCTGCTGCGGGGCACCGGTCTTCAGGGGTCTGTGCGCGTCGCCCTCAGGGCGCGGACCGGGGCCGGCACCTAGGTCGTCCATCGTCCGGTCGCCACCCTTGCGCTCGATTGTCACCACACGTCGAGTGTTGAGAACCCACCGCACCGGCCCGCCGGGCTGAACTGAAGTCAGCGACTATCGAACGCTTCTGATCGTTGGCGTATGACGCGGTCGGCTCAGGGACTGCTCCTGACACCTCATGCCGACTTCGGGAACTCTTCGGGTTGTACGGGTAGGGCCCCGGCGCCGTCCGCTCACTCCCTGGGGCCGTCGCCGGAGCGGCGCCCGGACACCCCGCCGGTGATCCGCGGGAAGCCGAAACCGGAGGCGATCAGGGCGAGGCCGTCGAGGAGCAGCGCGAGCGAGAGGAATGTACCGATCGCGTAGCGGCTGTCGCTCGGCCAGGAGCCCAGCACCAGGACGCCGAGCAGCAGGTCGAGGGCGCCCAGCAGCAGGGTCCAGCCGAACAGCGGGCCGCGCACCACCAAGGCGCCCACCAGCCGGTACAGCCCGGCGGACAGGAACAGCAGCGCGGCGAAGAGGGTGAGCGCGGCGGCGGAGGCGTCCGGATCGCGCAGGAGCACCACCCCGGCGGCCAGGTCCAGCGCCGCGACGGTCACCCCGGGCCAGAAGAAGCCGGTGCCGCGCGCCTGCACCGAGTGCAGCAGCCCGGCCAGCCCGCCGATCAGCAGCAGCCAGCCGAACAGCAGCATCGAGGTGAGGGTGACGAACGCGGCACAGCCGAGACCGGTCAGCCCGGCCACGAGCAGCAGCACGCCCAGCATCCCGAGCCGCCCGACGCCGCGGTGCGGCTCCGCCCGCTCGCCCCTCGCCGCTGCGGCCATCGGACCTCCGTGGCCGGCGGGACCGCCGCCGGCCCATGACAGGGCCCCGTACAGGGCTCCATGTCGAGCGTACGTTCGCGTGGGACGGTCGGCATCCGGCGCGCGTCCGTCCCGCCGGGTCGGCAACCGGCGTGGGGCGGCGAGCGGCGTGGGTCCGCGCCCGCGCGGATAGCATCCGGCCCATGGAGCCGCAGCTGCTGCACACCGTCGCCGACTCGGTCGCCACCGTCGTCGTCCACCATCCGGCCCGGCGCAACGCCATGACCGCGGCGATGTGGCGGGCGCTGCCGCCGCTGCTGGAGCGGCTCGCCGCCGATCCCGGGGTGCGGGTGCTGGTGCTGACCGGGGAGGGCGGGACCTTCTGCGCCGGGGCCGACATCACCGGGCTGCTGGACGCGCCCGACGAGGCGCGGGAACTGGCGGTGGCCGCGGAGGAGGCGCTCGCCGCGTTCCCCAAGCCGACGCTGGCCGCGATCCGCGGGTACTGCGTCGGCGGCGGGGCGCAGCTCGCCGCGGCCTGCGATCTGCGGTTCGCGGCGGAGGGCGCGCTGTTCGGGGTGACCCCGGCGAAGCTGGGGATCGTGTACCGGGCCTCCTCGACCCGGCGGCTGGTGGCGCTGGTGGGCCCGGCGACCGCCAAGTACCTGCTCTTCTCCGGCGAGTTGATCGACAGCGCGCGGGCGCTGCGCACCGGGCTGGTGGACGAGGTGCTGCCCGAGGGCGACCTCGGCAAGCGGGTCGCCGAGTTCACCCGGATCCTGGCCTCGCGCTCCCTGCTGACCCAGGCCGCGGCGAAGGAGTTCGCGGACGGCCGCACCGACCGTGACGAGCACTGGGAGGCGCAGGGGCGCGGCAGCGGCGACCGGGCCGAGGGGGTCACGGCTTTCCTGGAGCGCCGTACGCCGCGCTTCGGGTGGACCGGCCCCGGGCCGGAATGACCGGCCCGGGACGACCAGGTCGGGAGGGCGGTGGCGCGGGCCGCGCGCCCCGCCGGATGCCGCCCTGATCCCCGGTTGTCGGTGCCACCTGCCACAATTGCCGCGCAACCCGAAGTGGAGAAGGCGGTACGGCTCGTGACGACACCCGGGGCCCTGGCATTGGGGTCCATCGAAGGCAGGATCGCCGAGGAGCTCGGCGTACGGGAGCGGCAGGTCAAGGCCGCCGTGGAACTGCTCGACGGCGGTTCGACGGTGCCCTTCATCGCCCGCTACCGCAAGGAAGCGACGGAGATGCTCGACGACGCGCAGCTGCGCACGCTGGAGGAGCGGCTGCGCTATCTGCGGGAGCTGGAGGAGCGCCGGGCGGCGATCCTGGAGTCGGTGCGTGAGCAGGGCAAGCTCACCGAGGAGCTTCAGGCGCGGATCCGGGGCGCCGAGACCAAGGCGCGGCTGGAGGACATCTATCTGCCGTACAAGCCCAAGCGGCGCACCAAGGCGCAGATCGCCCGGGAGGCGGGGCTCGAACCGCTGGCGGAGGGGCTGCTGACCGATCCTTCGGTGGAGCCGCAGGCAGCCGCCGCCGCGTTCGTGGACGCGGACAAGGGCGTCGCCGATCCGGGGGCCGCGCTGGAGGGCGCCCGCGCGATCCTCACCGAGCGGTTCTCGGAGGACGCGGACCTCATCGGTGAACTGCGCGAGCGGATGTGGACGCGCGGGCGGCTGGCCGCCAAGGTGCGCGAGGGCAAGGAGGAGGCCGGGGCGAAGTTCGCCGACTACTTCGAGTTCGCCGAGCCCTTCACCGCGCTGCCCTCGCACCGGATCCTGGCCATGCTGCGCGGCGAGAAGGAGGAGGTCCTCGACCTCACCCTGGAGCCGGAGGAGGCGACCGAGGGCCCGTCGTCGTACGAGGGGACCATCGCCCACCGGTTCGGTATCGCCGAGCGCGGGCGCCCCGCCGACAAGTGGCTGACCGACACGGTGCGCTGGGCCTGGCGGACACGGGTGCTGGTGCACCTCGGCATCGATCTGCGGCTGCGGCTGCGGACGGCCGCCGAGGACGAGGCGGTCGGGGTGTTCGCGGCGAATCTGCGCGATCTGCTGCTCGCCGCACCGGCCGGTACCCGCGCGACGCTGGGCCTGGACCCGGGTTTCCGCACCGGGGTGAAGGTGGCCGTGGTGGACGCGACCGGCAAGGTGGTGGCGACGGATGTCATCCATCCGCATGTCCCGGCCAACCGGTGGGACGAGGCCATCGCCAAGCTCGCCCGGCTCGCCCGGGAGCACGCGGTCGAACTGGTCGCGATCGGCAACGGCACGGCGTCCCGTGAGACGGACAAGCTGGCCGGTGAGCTGATCACCAAGCACCCGGAGCTGAACCTCACCAAGGTGATGGTGTCGGAGGCGGGCGCGTCGGTGTACTCGGCGTCGGCGTTCGCCTCGCAGGAGCTGCCGGACATGGATGTGTCGCTGCGCGGCGCGGTCTCCATCGCCCGGCGCCTCCAGGACCCGCTGGCCGAGCTGGTGAAGATCGACCCCAAGTCGATCGGGGTGGGCCAGTACCAGCACGATCTGTCCGAGGTGAAGCTGTCGCGCTCACTGGACGCGGTCGTGGAGGACTGTGTGAACGGCGTGGGGGTGGATGTGAACACCGCCTCCGCCCCGCTGCTCTCCCGGGTCTCCGGCATCACCTCGGGCCTGGCGGAGAACATCGTGGCGCACCGCGACGCCAACGGCCCCTTCACCTCCCGGGGCCAGCTGAAGAACGTGACCCGGCTGGGCCCCAAGGCGTACGAGCAGTGCGCGGGGTTCCTCCGGATCCGCGGCGGCGACGATCCGCTGGACTCCTCCAGCGTGCACCCCGAGGCGTATCCGGTGGTCCGGCGGATGGTGAAGACCGCCGGTCAGGAGGTCGCGGCGCTGATCGGCAACTCGTCGGTGCTGCGCTCGCTGAAGCCGGGGGACTTCGTGGACGAGACGTTCGGTCTGCCGACCGTCTCCGACATCCTGAAGGAGCTGGAGAAGCCGGGCCGGGATCCGCGTCCCGCGTTCAAGACGGCCACGTTCAAGGAGGGCGTCGAGAAGCTCGGGGACCTCTCGTCCGGGATGGTGCTGGAGGGCGTGGTCACCAATGTGGCGGCGTTCGGGGCGTTCGTGGATGTGGGGGTGCATCAGGACGGTCTGGTGCATGTGTCGGCGATGTCGAAGACGTTCGTGAAGGATCCACGGGATGTCGTCAAGCCCGGGGACATCGTGAAGGTGAAGGTGCTGGATGTCGACATTCCGCGGAAGCGGATCTCGCTGACGCTGCGGCTGGATGACGAGGCGGGTGCGGTCGCTCCGCGCGAGCGGGGTGCGGGCGGGGGTCGGCCGCAGCCGCAGCGGGGTGGGGGTGGCGGTGGCGGGCGTGCGCGTGCGCCGCAGCAGCGGCAGGTGGCTGCGCCTGCCAACAGTGCGATGGCCGATGCTCTGCGCCGGGCGGGGTTGGTGAACCCCAAGGACGGGAAGCGGCGGTGAGGTAGGGGGGCGGGTCGGGTGCGTGGTCGCTTTTCGCGCAGTTCCCCGCGCCCCTGAAGGGCGGGGGGGTTGTGGTCGGGTGCGGGCCTGTGGTCGCTTTTTGCGCAGTTCCCCGCGCCCCTAAAAGCAGGGCGTGGGCGCCGAGGTTCTCCAGGGGCGCGACCAGCTACAGACGACCCGCACCCGCAAACGGCCCCGCCTCCCAGGGGCGCGGGGAACTGCGCAAAAAGCGACCACGGCTCCGCACCCGAAAAACGACGCCCGCCCCCAGGGGCGCGGGGAACTGCGCGATCAGCCCCCACGCACCCGCACCCGCACCCGGAGGCGCAACCCGCTCAGTGTTCGTTCACCTTGCCCGCCGCTACCTCCAGGCGGCGGGTGACGTGGACCGCGTCCAGCATGCGGCGGTCGTGGGTGACCAGCAGCAGCGTGCCCGTGTAGGCGTCCAGCGCGGATTCCAGTTGCTCGATGGCCGGCAGGTCCAGGTGGTTGGTGGGCTCGTCCAGGACCAGGAGGTTGACGCCCCGGCCCTGGAGGAGCGCGAGCGCCGCGCGGGTGCGTTCGCCGGGGGACAGGGTGTCGGCGGGGCGCAGCACATGGTCCGCCTTCAGGCCGAACTTGGCGAGCAGGGTGCGGACCTCCGCCGGTTCCACCTCGGGGACGGCCGCGGTGAACGCGTCCAGCAGGCGGTGCGGGCCGTGGAACAGCCCCCGCGCCTGGTCGACCTCGCCGATCAGCACCCCGGAGCCGACCGTGGCATGCCCGGCGTCCAGCGGGATCCGGCCGAGCAGCGCGCCGAGCAGCGTGGACTTGCCGGAGCCGTTGGCGCCGGTGACGGCGACCCGGTCGGCCCAGTCGATCTGGAGGGTGACCGGCCCCAGGGCGAAGCCGCCCCGGCGGACCTCGGCGTCGCGCAGCGCGGCCACGATGGCGCCGGAGCGCGGGGCGGCGGCGATCTCCATCCGCAGCTCCCACTCCTTGCGGGGTTCCTCGACCACCTCCAGCCGCTCGATCATGCGCTGGGTCTGCCGGGCCTTGGCGGCCTGCTTCTCGCTGGCGTCGCTGCGGAATTTCCGGCCGAGCTTGTCGTTGTCACCGTTCCCGGCCTTGCGGCGGGCGTTCTTGACGCCCTTGTCCATCCAGGTGCGCTGCATCTGGGCGCGGTCCTGGAGGGCGGAGCGCTTGTCGGCGTACTCCTCGTAGTCGTCGCGGGCGTGGCGGCGGGCGATCTCGCGTTCCTCCAGATAGGCCGCGTAGCCGCCGCCGTAGAGGTTGATCCGCTGCTGGGCGAGGTCGAGTTCGAGGACCTTGGTGACCGTGCGGGTGAGGAACTCGCGGTCGTGGCTGACGACGACCGTGCCGGCCCGCAGCCCGGAGACAAAGCGTTCGAGGCGTTCGAGGCCGTCGAGATCGAGGTCGTTGGTGGGCTCGTCCAGCAGGAAGACGTCGTAGCGGGAGAGCAGCAGGGAGGCGAGGCCGGCGCGGGCGGCCTGGCCGCCGGAGAGGGCGGTCATCGGCAGGTCGAGGCCGATGGTGAGGCCGAGGGCGTCGGCGGTCTCCTCGGCGCGTTCGTCGAGGTCGGCGCCGCCGAGGGCGAGCCAGCGCTCCAGGCTCGCCGCGTAGGCGTCGTCGGCGCCGGGCGCTCCGTCGACCAAGCCCTGGGTTGCCTCGTCCATGGCCCGCTGGGCTGCGGCCACGCCGGTACGGCGGGCCAGGAAATCCCGCACGCTCTCCCCCGGGCGGCGCTCCGGCTCCTGGGGGAGGTGGCCGACGGTCGCGGTGGGCGGGGAGAGCCGCAGTTCGCCCTCCTCCGGCGCGGTCAGCCCGGCGAGGAGGCGCAGCAGGGTGGATTTGCCGGCTCCATTGGCGCCGACCAGCCCGATCACGTCTCCGGGTGCGACGACGAGGTCGAGCCCGGAGAAGAGGGAGCGGTCGGCGTGCCCGGCGGCGAGATTCTTGGCGACGAGAGTGGCAGTCATGAGGGTTCCGATGCTATCCGGCGGGTCTGCGGCGACCGTCGTCAGCGGGTCATCGGCTCCACCAGGACCCCGCCCGTGGTGCGGGCCACCACGAACGCCTCCCCCTTCACCGCCCTGGCGTCCAGCGCGATGCGGTGCAGACCGGGTTCGAGGACTCCGTCGAAGACCTGGTGGGTGTGGGTGCGGTAGAGCCGGTCGAGCCGGTACGCGGTGAGCTGGACCCGGCACGGGGAGCTGACCTCGATGCCCGCCTCGCCGCGCGCGGTGGTGAGCCGGGTCAGCCGGCGCCGCTCGGCGGGGCCCGGGTCGAGGGCGTGCTCTATCTGGGCGACCAGCAGCGGGATGATCGGGGCGAGTCCGTCGACATAGGCCACCTCCGCTCCGGCGCGGGTGAACGCCTCGCGGACCGCGGCGCGTTCCCGCTCCCCCACCGCGCGGCCGAAGGCGACGGCGCCGTAGCCGCGCAGTTCGTCGGGGGAGACGTCCTGGGCGTCGCGGGTGATGTCGGCGCCGATGCCGATGGTGCGCAGGGCCGCGGCGAGCCTGGCGAGCACGGCGACCCGGGCGCCGATCAGCAGGACCCGGCGGCGGGGGGCGCCGGGTTCGGCGGTGTCCAGGAGGGCGTGCAGGGCGGCCCGGTACTCGGCGCCGCGGAAGCGGAACGGCCCTATCCCGTGGTAGCCGTTGCGTTCCAGGTCGGCCTCGGGCGTGGTCTGCCAGGCGAAGTCCCGCCAGACGACATCGTCGCCGTCGCGCCGGATCACCGCGGTGACCGCGCCGCACGCGAGGTCCTCGCACTCGGGGCAGCCGTAGATGACATGGCGGTCGCCCGGCAGCGGGGCGTCCGCCTCCAGCAGCAGTCCGCGCACCTGCTCGGTGAAGATCGCGGGCGGGACGTCGGAGGCGAGCGGGGAGACGGCGTCGAGGTCGGAGAGCCGGTGGAGCAGCGGGTGGCCGTCGACGAGGAAGTCGACGAAGTCCCGGTGGATCTGGTAGCCCCCGTCCGACAGCACACCTCCGGCACGTATCGCAGGGACCAGGCCGAAAGTCGCGTACGCGGCAGACATGGTGTGAGTATCCCCAGTCGGACACCGCCCTGAGCGCGGCATGACACATTCCGCTACGGTCGCGGTGTGACGGTCGGACAACAGGACGATGTGATCGTCGTCGGCGGCGGGGTGATCGGGCTGACGACGGCCGTGGTGCTGGCCGAGCGGGGCCGGGGCGTACGGCTGTGGACGCGGGACGCGGCCGAGCGGACCACCTCGGCGGTCGCGGGCGCGCTCTGGTGGCCGTACCGGATCGAACCGGCCGACGCCGTGCACGGGTGGGCGCTGCGCTCGCTGACGGTGTTCGAGGAACTGGCGGCGGGCGGCGCGGAGAGCGGCGTACGGATGGTCGAAGGGGTACTGGGGGCGACCGACCCTGACGAGGTGCGCGGGTGGGCCGGGGACCGGCTGGCGGTGCGCCCGTACGAGGGCGGGGGTACCTGGGCGCGGCTGCCGCTGATCGATATGCGGGCGCATCTGGGGTGGCTGGGGCGGCGGCTGGTCGCGGCGGGCGGCACGGTCGAGGAGCGGTCGGTGTCCCCGGGGTTCCCGGAGGCGGACGCGCGGGTCGTCGTCAACTGCACGGGGCTGGCCGCCCGTGAGCTGGTGCCGGATCCGGCGGTGCGGCCGGTGCGCGGGCAACTGGTGGTCGTCGCGAATCCGGGGCTGGAGACATGGATGGTGGCCGCCGACGACGGGGGCGCGGCCAAGACGTACTTCTTTCCGCACGGCGATCGGCTGCTGCTGGGCGGCACGGCCGAGGACGACGTCTGGTCCACGGCCCCCGATCCGGCGGTCGCGGCGGCGATCGTGCGGCGGTGCGCGGCGCTGCGGCCGGAGATCGCCGGGGCGCGGGTGCTGGAGCACCGGGTGGGGCTGCGCCCGGCGCGGGACGCGGTCCGGCTGGGCCCTCAGCGGCTGCCGGACGGGCGGCTGCTGGTGCACAACTACGGGCACGGGGGCGCGGGGGTGACGGTGGCGTGGGGGTGCGCGGAGGAGGCGGCGCGGTGGTGTGAGGGGTGAGGGGTGAGGGCTGGCGCAGTGCCTTGACTACCGCCGAGGACCGTCACGGTTGCGTGCCGCCCGCCCGGTCGCCGTCCCCGCCCGGCCCCTTCCCCAGTCCCTTCCCCGGTCCCTGCCCCTGGCCCTCCCCCGGTCCCTCCCCCGGCCCGATCCGCAGGGCGAAGTCGCCGTCGTAGCGGTGGTGGCCGGCGATCACCGCCGCGTCGACCGCCTCCGAGCCCAGTTCCTCGCGCACGATCAGCGGGTCCCGGCGCAGATCGCGCATCAGGGCCACGCACATGAAGAGCATCACCAGCACGAAGGGCGCGGCGGCGAGGATGGTGAGGTTCTGGAGGCCGGTGAGGGCGTCGCCCTGGCCGCTGCCGACCAGCAGCATGACCGCGGCGACCGCGCCGGTGACCACGCCCCAGAACACCACGACGAGCCGGGCGGGTTCGAGGACGCCCCGCTGGGACAGTGAGCCCATGACCAGCGAGGCGGCGTCGGCGCCGGACACGAAGAAGATGCCGACCAGGATCATCACCAGCAGGCTGGACGCGGTGGCGAGCGGGAACTCGCGCAGCACCGCGAAGAGCTGGCCCTCGGGGGTGGACTCGTCGCCGAGGCGTCCCTGTTCCTGCATCTTCATCGCCGCGCCGCCGAAGACCGCGAACCAGACCAGGCTGACCGTGCTGGGGACCAGGATGACGCCGCCGATGAACTGACGGATCGTGCGGCCCCGGCTGATCCGGGCGATGAACATGCCGACGAACGGCGTCCAGGAGATCCACCAGGCCCAGTAGAAGACGGTCCAGCTGCCCAGCCAGTCGGCGACGCCCGCACCGCCGCTGGCCTCGGTGCGCCCGGCCAGTTCGGGCAGATCGCCGAGGTAGGCGAAGACCGAGGTGGGCAGCAGATCGAGCACGATGACCGTGGGCCCGGCGATGAACACGAACAGGGCGAGGACCAGGGCGAGCACCATATTGATGTTGGACAGCCACTGGATGCCGCGCTCGACCCCGGACACCGCCGAGGCGACGAAGGCGAGGGTGAGGACGGCGATGACGGCGACGAGGAGTCCGGTGCCCGCCTCGTCCAGCCAGTTCAGCACCTGCATGCCGGAGCCGATCTGGAGGGCGCCGAGACCGAGCGAGGCGGCCGAGCCGAAGACCGTGGCGACGATGGCGAGCATGTCGATGATCCGGCCGCCGACCCCGTTCGCGTTCCGCTCCCCGATGAGCGGGGTGAACACGGCGCTGATGGTCTGGCGGCGGCCCCGGCGGAAGGTGCTGTAGGCGATGGCGAGGCCGACGACGGCGTAGATCGCCCAGGGGTGCAGGGTCCAGTGGAAGAGGGTGGTGGCCATGGCCGTCTCCATGCGGGCGCCGGAGTCGGCCGGTTCGGTGCCGGGCGGGGGTGCGAGGTAGTGGGCGAGGGGTTCGCTGACGCCGTAGAACATCAGGCCGATGCCCATGCCCGCGCTGAACATCATGGCGACCCAGGAGACCGTGTGGAACTCGGGTTTCTCGCCCTCGGCGCCCAGCCGGATCCGGCCGTAGCGGCTGATGGCCAGCCACAGGGCGAAGACCACGAAGCCGGAGGCGGCCAGCATGAACGCCCAGCCGCCGTTGTGCATCAGTCCGTCGAGCAGGGTGCTGGAGACGTTCTCCAGGGACTCGGTGGCGACCGCGCCCCACACGACGAAGGCGAGGGTGAGCGCGGCGGTCACCCCGAAGACGACCCGGTCGGTCACCGGCCGCCGGTGGGCCGGGGCGGGCTCGGGCTGCCGGTCGGGCTGCCGGTCGGCCGGGCTGTCGGCTGCGGTCACGGGGGCACCTTCCTGAGCGGGCGGCAGGGCGGGGGCACCCCTCCTCGGGGAGAGGTGCCCCCGCCCTACGCGCCTTCCACGGATCGGGTGCTTCTCACCCGGTCACCGGCCGGTTCTCACCTGCTCAGCAGTCCCGGTCGGGTGTACCGGCCGTCAGGTGGTAGGTGGCCCGCCCGTCCAGCAGCAACGGCACCAGCGCCCGCAGCGACTGCCGCAGCGGTACGTGGGCGCCCTCGCGGTCATGGCGGACGTGGACGCCGTGCAGGGCGAGTTCGTCCCCGACCTCCGCGTACTGGGCGTCGGTGAGCCGGTAGGCGCAGGGCGGGTCCTGGATCACCTCGGCGGGTTCGGGCGGGTCGTTGTCGGCGCCGCCGAGATAGACCGGGCCGGAGTCCCGGTACCCGGCGTACCGGGCGGCGGTGGTCGCCGACTCGATCCGGCCGCGCCGCTCCCCGGTGTAACCGAACAGACCGTCGAGCGCGGCGAGCTGGGAGGTCACCCGGCGCCGGTTGTTGAGGGCCTCGTCAGCCTGCTCGGCCTCGGTGAGCGGGTCGACCCGGCTCTCGATGAGCAGACCGATGGCGTGTTTGGCGCCGGACATGTTCCGCAGGATGCGTTCCTGGCCGTCCCCGGCGACCTGGCGGACCGGTTCACCGGTCTCGGGGTCGGTCCAGATGCCGTAGGTGCCGGTGGAGTGCCCGGCGGCCTGGGCGGCGGGGCGGACATAGGACTCGGAGAGGGTGCGGGCCTCGTCGTGGACGGCGTCGGCGGTGTTGAGGTTGCGGGGCCACAGATCGAACAGGTCCTTGTCGTAGTAGCGCGGGGTGGACCCGTATTCGTGCAGGTCGTAGATGAGGTCGGGGCGCTGGTCGCGGATCACTGCGGCGAGGGCGCGGCCCTCGTTCGTGGCGAGGGCGACATGGTCGCGGTTGATGTCGACGCCGTCGGCGTTGCCCCGGGTGTCGGCGGCGCGGCCGTCGGGGTTGGCGGTGGGCACGACGAGGACGGTGGTGCGTTCCAGGAAGCGCCGGGTGGCGCGGTCCCGGGCGTGGGCCAGGTCCCGGATCGTGCTGAGGCAGGCTTCGCGGCCGGAGGGCTCGTCGCCGTGCTGGCTGCACACCAGCAGGACGGTGGTGGCGGCGGACCGGGCGCCGACCCGGACGAGCCGGAGCGGCCGGTCCTGCTCGGTCGTGCCGATGCGGGTGACGGAGACCTGCTCGCTCGCGCGGTCGACGGCGGCGAGGAAGGACCGCTCCTCGGGCTCGGTGGTCCAGCGGGCGCCGCCGCTCTGTTCGAAGCCGGTGCGCGGGGGTGTGGCGGAGGAGGACTCGGCGGCCTGCGCCGGGACAGCAGTCAGAGTGGCCGTGACGGCGGCGGTGGTCAGGGCCAGGGTGCGGACGGCGTGGTTCACCGGCCTCCCTCCGGGACGCGATGGACGGTGGCGGGCGGCTCGACGCCGCTCAGTCCGGCGGCGGGCGCGGTCGCCGGGGAGCCGGCGGTGGCGCGGGCGAAGGCGCCGGTGCCGCCGACGACGGGGACGCTCGCCGTGGTGCGGGCGAGGTCGAGGGTGAGGGTGGGGGTGTCGGCGGGCGGCTCGATCAGTCCGTTGTCGGTGCCCGCGACGATCAGGGCGAGCCGGTGCCCGGCCGGGACGACATGGTCGGTGGCGGCCAGATCGAGGGTGATCGAGTACCGCTTGCCCGGGGTGAGCGGGGTGCCCCGGCCGTCACCGGCGTGATGGCCGAGGTCGGCCCAGCCGCGGCTGAGGACGGTGTGCTCGACCTCGGCGGTGCGCGCGGCGGTCTCGCGGTAGCAGGCGCTGTCGCCGGTGGTGCTCGCACCCCAGCAGGTGCGCTGCGGGAGGGTGGTGATGCCTTCGCCGGGGGCCGCGTAGTCGCGGATGGTGGCGGGGCCGAGATCGACCAGGACGGCGCTGAGATGGGCCGTCGCGGTGGTGGCGGAGGCGGTGACGGTCACCTGGGAGGAGCCGGACAGCCGCAGGTCGCGAGTGAGCGGCCCGGTGACGAACCCGGCCTTGTCGGGGGTGGACACGCCGATGTCGGTGGCCCAGTCGCCCTCGTCGCGCGCGGGGTCGTCGGTGAAGGTCTCGGTGCCCCGGGCGGTGCGCGTGCCGAGGGTGCCGACGCCGGGTGCGGTGCCGGTCGCGGGCTTCAGGCGGACGGTGCCGGTGGAGCGGGGCGGCCAGGTGGTGGACGTCTCCCACTGGTCGGGGGCGCGTTCCAGGTCGGCCATCGGCTCGTCGGCGATGCCGTTGTCGTAGCCGAGCAGCTCATGGTCGAACCAGCGGTGCAGGGTGGTCACCCATTCGGCGCGGCGGAAGTCGAAGGGGTCGACATGCCCGGCCTGGGTGAGCCAGATCTTGCGGTCGACGCCGTTCCTGGCGAGCGCGTCCCACCACTGGCCGAAGTGCTTGGCGCGGACATTGAGGTCCTGGGTGCCGTGCACGACGAAGACGCTGGCCTCGACCTCGTCCGCGTCCGGGACGTAGTTCCGTTCGCTCCACAGGCCGGTCCAGTCGCCGGAACGCGGGGCGCCCTCGACGATGGCGTCCTGGACGGCGCCGCAGCGGGCGCGGGCGGCGGGGCTCTCCACATAGTTCGACAGCCAGTCGGGGCCGGAACCGAAGAGCGGGGCACCCTGGGCGAAGTAGTAGTCGTACCAGGAGGAGATGGCGCCGATCGGGACGATGGTCTCCAGGCCCTCGACCCCGGTGGCGGCGACCCCGTTGGCGATGGTGCCGTCGTAACTCTTGCCGATCATGCCGGTGCGGCCGTTGCTCCAGTCGGCCTTGGTGCGGGTGGTGCCGGTGGGGGTGGTGTAGGCGGTGCCGCGGCCGTTGAGCCAGTCGATGACGGCCTTCGCGGACCGGATGTCGGAGCGCCCGCCGACATCCACACAGCCGTCGGAGCGGTTGGTGCCGGCCAGATCGACACCGATCACGGCGTAGCCGCGCGGCACGAAGTAGTTGTCGTAGTAGAGCGGCATCTGGACGACGTTCCCGGCCGCGTCGTAGGTCTTGCGCTGGCTCTCGTTGCCGCGCCCGCAGCAGGAGTAGTACGGGCTGGCGTCCATGATGACCGGGATCCGGCGGCCCTGTTGGGCAGGTTCGGAGGGGCGGACGATGTCGACGGCGACCCGGTCGG
This sequence comes from Streptomyces sp. NPDC004610, assembly GCF_040609715.1. NCBI lineage: Bacteria > Bacillati > Actinomycetota > Actinomycetes > Kitasatosporales > Streptomycetaceae > Streptomyces > Streptomyces sp. NPDC004610. Next base: position 257,469 of record NZ_JBEXLA010000008.1, read on the forward strand.
TGCGGCCGTCGCCGTCCCCGTCGAGGCGGGTGTCGACCCAGACGGCCTCGCGGACGGCGTTCTCATAGGAGTGGACGGGCTGGCTGGTGCGCGGGGTGTGCGGGGCCTGGGCCTGTGCCGGTGCGGTGAGGACGGTGGCCATCAGGGCGGCCGTGGCCGCCGTCGCGAGCGGTCTCCAGATCGTGAAGCGCGTGCGTGTCGGCATGAGGCGGACGGTACCCCCGTCAATTCCCGTGCAGAAGACGGCGTTTGTGCGATGCCTGTGAAGGAACGTGGCCGGATGTCGCCGGTGGGGCGGGCGGGGACGGCGGCGGGGGTGCCCGGCACTGGGCCGAACGGGGCGGCGTTGGAGTGGCGCCGGGCGAACGCGCCGGGACGCGCGCGGGCGCCGACGCGCCTGCGCGCCCCCGTCGGTCTACGGTGGCCCTGTGCGCCGGACGGCCCGTACGCACCGGCCGTCGTCGTGCGCGCAGGTCGGCCGGGCGCCCGCCGGGCGGGCCCTCGGACCCGAACGAAGGAGCCGACGCGTGCGGGACGTCGCGATCATCGAGGCACCGTCCGTGCTGGGACTGCGGCCTACGGGGGTCGAGGAACTGCCCGAGGCACTGCTGGGCGCGGGGCTCGCCGAAGGGCTGCGGGCGGTCCGCGCGGGGCGCGTCGAACCGCCGCCCTATCTGCCGGACCGGGACCCGGAGACCGGGGTGATCAATCCGGACGGCATCGCCGACTACTCCGTACGGCTCGCGGACGCGGTGGGCGCGGTGCTGGACGACGGACTGTTCCCGCTGGTCCTGGGCGGCGATTGCAGCATCCTGCTCGGCAATCTGCTGGCGCTGCGCCGCCGGGGCCGCCATGGGCTCCTCTTTCTCGACGGCCACACCGACTTCTATCAGCCGGAGGCGGAGCCGGTGGGCGAGGTGTCCTCCATGGAACTCGCCCTCGCGACGGGGCGCGGGCCGCGGGTCCTGACCGATCTGGAGGGTCGGCGTCCACTGGTGGCGGACGGGGACGTGGTCGCGCTCGGCTTCCGGGACGAGGCGGAGACGGCGGTGTTCGGGATGCAGCCGCTGCCGGACGAACTGCTCGCGCTGGATCTGCACACCGTGCGGGAGATCGGCGCGGCGGGCGCCGCCCGGGAGGCGCTGGGCGCGCTGACCGGGGACGGGGGGAGCGAGGGGTTCTGGGTGCATCTGGACGCCGATGTCCTGGACGACGCGGTGATGCCGGCCGTCGATTACCGGCTGTCGGGCGGACTGGCGTGGCAGGAGCTGGACTCCGTCCTGGGCGCGGCGGTGGCCGATCCCGGCGCGCGGGGGATGTCGGTGACGATCTTCAATCCCCGACTGGATCCGGACGGGTCGATCGCTCTGCGGTTGGTGGAGTGTGTGGTGGGGGCGTTTGAGGGGCGGGGGGATTGAGGGGGGTTCGCGGGTGCGGGTGAGTGGGGGCTGGTCGCGCAGTTCCTCCCCCAGAGGGGGTACCCCCAGCGCCCCTAAGGGCCTTGGCCCTCAGCGGCGCTGGGGAGCGGGACCGGTCAGGGGGCGTGGGACGGTGCGGGTGAGTGGGGGACCGCACACTTGACTTAATGACACAATTATCGTGTCATTAAGTCATGCTGTACGCCACTCC